>CAYVBT010000011.1:0-11214 GCA_964449885.1 uncultured Candidatus Saccharibacteria bacterium | reverse complement strand
ATAATATAGATGGATAATTTTTGTATAAATTGTGATAAATTTATTGATAAATTACCCCTTGGTTTCAATACTTATGTTGGAGAGAGAGGAATTAAGCTTTCGGGCGGTGAGCGCCAAAGAGTAGCTATTGCTCGCGCAATTTTGAAAGATGCTCCAATATTAGTGCTTGATGAAGCAACTTCTGCTCTGGATTCAGAATCAGAGATGCTTATACAAGACGCCCTGAAGAATTTAATTAAAAATAAAACCACAATTGTTATTGCTCATCGGCTTTCAACTGTCAGAGCCATGGATAGAATTATTGTTATCGAAGATGGAAAAATTGTTGAAGATGATAGTCATGATGAACTTATAAAAAAAGATGAAGGTATTTATAAAAAACTTTGGAATCTCCAAGCTGGAGGTTTTAGTAGATAGAGCTTTATACTCTATTTAGGGTTTAATAGTTAGTACTACAATTTCTGGTCTAGTCCCAATGCGGATTGGGATGATTGAAGTTCCAATTCCAGAACTTGTATATGAAGTTGTTTGGTCAGTATAAGATTGGCCATGAGTGTATTTTTTATAGATATCATTGACGACTAAATTGAATGGGAAAAATTGCCCGGCGTGTGTATGCCCAGATAAAACCAGCGAGACTTTTTGATCAGAAAGAAAGGTCGTATCTTTGGGGTCATGCATTAAAATGATACTCGTTTCTTTTTTGTTGTATGAAAGAGATGTCAGTCTATTATTGGTTTGTTCTTTTGTCTGATTTTCTTTATAGTCGAGTCCAATAATTTGAGTATTATTGATATAAACTTTTTTGTCGGTAATATTATTTATAAAATCTGGTATTTGTGATTTGAATTTTTCGTATTCCTGACTATATTTTTCGTGGTTTCCTTCGACATATAAAATACCATATTCGGGTTTTAAAACAGAAAATTCTTCCAACCATTTTTTATAAGGAAAAGCTTCGCCGTTTATTAAATCACCGGCAATAAAAACAACATCAGGTTTTTCTTTTTCAATTTTATCAATAATATTTTTTAAGAAAATATCTTTTCGGATAAAACCTAAATGAACATCTGAAATTAAAACAATTTTTTTATTTTCCCAATCCTTTGCTAATTTTTCTAACTTTATTTCGAGACGGACAATTTTCGGATTTGAGGCATTAATAACACCGTAAGTCATTAAAAATAAAACAATTAAAACTAAAGAGTTCGAGATTAATTTTATTGGTAAATGTAAACCATAATAATTGTTTAGCATTATAAATATAAAAACTAGCAATGAAGCCATAAATATATAAAAAACTAAACCGAGCCATATTGAGCTAATTGTGTTTAACCAAGAGTTTATCAGTGAGTAATGTTTATAGCCGTAAACCATCGAGCCTATAAAGATTATTGGCAAAATAATGCCTGCAAGCATAAGGATAAGTTCTAATTGGGCAGACTTTATTATTCCTGCTTGGTGGAATGATGCGTAAGCGACATATTCACTAATTAAAATAACAAAAAATAAAATAACTGCAACTAAAATAAATCTTTCATTCATATATATTGATTATACATTTTTATTAAATAATTTTAAACCCACTTAAGGCATATTTTACACAGGTGGTCTTTTGTGTAATAATTTAAAGATAAAATGAATAAGTAGTAAGTAGAAGGAGGAAATGGAACAATTACTAATTAAAATATCAATTTATTTCAGATAGATATCAGCCATGGCTGATATCACAAATCGAATGGAAACAAGAGAATGCAAAAATTGCAAAAATGATTTCACCATCGAACCGGATGATTTTTCATTCTACGAGAAAATTAAAGTTCCACCTCCGACGTTTTGTCCAGAGTGTCGATTGCAAAGGCGATATATTTGGCGTAATGAAGGAATTCTTTATAAACGAAAGTGTGATTTATGTGAAAAAAATATAATAACAAATAATTCTCCATTTAATAAATTTCCAATTTATTGTAGTGATTGCTTTCATGGAGATAAATGGGATGCGATAGATTGTTGTAGGGATTATGATTTTTCCCAAAACTTTTTTACTCAATGGAAAAAATTGATGGATACAACTCCAAACATTAATTTGTGGGGACTTGGTAATACTAATTCAGAGTATGCCAATTATACTGGTTATTCAAAAAATATTTATCTTTCGAATGCTACAAATTGTGAAGATATTTATTATTCAAGACTAACCGAGGGGAGTAAAAATCTTATTGATTGCTATTATGTTTACAATTCGGAATTTTGTTATGAGAATTTTATAACTAGAAAGATTTATAATTCTCATTTTTTAAATAATTGTAGTGATTGCCTAGACTCTAACTTTCTTTTTGATTGTAGAAATTGTAGTAATTGTTTTATGTGCGCAGGTTTAAGAAATAAAAATTACTATATAAGAAATATAAAATATACCAAAGAGGAATATTTAAATATCATTAATAATTTTGACATGGGATCCAATTCCTTTATTAATGAAAATAAAAATGAGTTTAAAAATTTAATTAAAAATAAAATTCATCGATTCGCGAATGTTGTTAATAGTGTTGATTCAACTGGAGACAATATAATAAATTCAAAAAATGTAAAAAATTGTTTTATGGTCGAGGGTGAAAATCTAAAATATTGCTGGAGGATGTTTAATGGAGGGAAGGATAGTTATGATATTTCGGGTGGTTTAAATAATGAACTCGTATATGAATCTTCTTTGGCTGCTGATGGGGGATATATGACTAAATTCTTTTCACACAGTAGGGGAAACAAAAATTCAGAATTACTTCATCTATGTGTTAATTGTTCTAATTGTTTCGGTTGTATCAGTCTTCGCAATAAACAATACTGCATCCTAAACAAACAATATACCAAAGAACAATACGAAGAATTAGTTCCCAAAATAATAGAGCATATGAATGATATGCCGTATATCGATAATATGGGTAGGGTATATAAATATGGTGAGTTCTTTCCATCAGAACTTAGTCCATTTGCTTACAATGAAACTGTGGCTCAAGAGTATTTCCCTTTAACTAAACAACAAGCCATAGACCAAGGCTACAAATGGAAAGATAAAGAAGAAAGAAACTATACTATAGATATATACAATATTGATATACCCGATAATATAGATGATATAAATGACGATATAACCACCAAAATCATCGAATGTGCACACAAAGGAGAATGCAATCAACAATGTACAGAAGCATATAAGATAATACCAGAAGAATTAGCCTTTTACCGTCGGATGAACCTGCCTGTTCCAAGACTTTGTCCGAATTGTCGCCATGGCGAGAGGATAATTGAGCGAAATCCTTTAAAATTATGGCACCGGACATGCATGAAAGAGGGGTGTAATAATGAATTTGAGACTAGTTATGCTCCAGAGAGATCAGAAATAGTATATTGTGAATCCTGCTACCAAAAAGAAATATATTGAAACAATTTTTCTCCTTAAGGCCTCGCCTTGGGCTCTCTAAAGGCAAGGCCTTTACCCGAAAAATTGTAAAAAAATGTAATTTTTGAGAGTTTTTTAAAAATTTAAAAAGAGTAAATATTTAAATTAGAAATATCCTTTAATAGCAGTGTTTCCACGCTATATTTATTTAAGAATTTATTAGAAAGTTGACGTCTGACTCAAATTTTTACATAGTGTATTTTTGGGTAAAATTTAACCACAAATTCCTTGCAGGATAACTTTACATAGATGTATAATGTAATTCCGAAATCAATTCGAGGCCATTATTAACTAAAATATATTAAATATGTTAAAAAAAATGAAAACAGCTGCTGTTAAAAAAATAGTCGACAATAAAGAAAGAAAAGCAGAAGGGAAAGATTTTAAAAAAGTTAGTAAGAATTATTTTATTAAGGGTGTTCAAAAAAGAGACGGTCAAGTTGTTTCTTTTGATATCGGGAAAATTACGAATGCTATTAATAAAGCAATGCTTACAAGTGGTGAAGGATCACCAAAGGAAGCTGAAGTGGTGGCCAAAAAAGTTGCACTAGAGATTAGTGCTATATCTAAAGCAAATAAGGCTTTTGTTCCAACGGTCGAGACTGTTCAGGACCAAGTTGAGAAGCAATTGATGCTCTCTGATTACACGATAACTTCCAAGCATTATATTCTTTATAGACAAGAAAGAGCTACTCTTCGAGCTCAAGGTATTTCCGTTCCAGATCGGGTAAAAAAATTAACTGACGAAAGTAAAAAATATTTTAGAAATCCACTTTCAGAATTTGTCTATTATCGCTCGTATGCAAAATGGATCGAAGAAGAGGGAAGGCGTGAGACCTGGATTGAAACAGTCGATAGATATGTAGATTTTATGAAAGGCAAGCTTGGTGATAAACTTAAAACATCAGAGTATGAAGAAGTTCGTCAGGCAATATTAAAACAAGAAGCTATGCCTTCAATGCGTTTGTTGCAATTTGCTGGTGCCGCTGCCGAAAAAACAAATGTCTGCGCTTATAACTGTTCGTTTGTGGCCCCTTCGAACTTTCAAGATTTTGGAGATATTATTTATATCTCAATGTGTGGAACAGGCGTCGGTTTTTCAGTTGAAAGCAAAAATATTCAATCTCTTCCTCAAATTAAAATTCAAAATAATAAAAAGTTACCTACGTACGTTGTCCCTGACACAAAAGAAGGATGGGCTGATGCATTTGTGTATGGAATGAAGACGTGGTTTGATGGCAATGATGTTGATTTTGATTTTTCTTTACTTCGTCCAGCTGGAGCAAGGCTTAAAATAATGGGAGGAAAATCTTCAGGACCCCAGCCATTAATAAATTTACTTGGTTTTACTCGTGAGCGAATTTTACGTCGACAAGGAAGACATTTAAGGAATATCGATGCCCATGACATTATATGTAAAATAGGGGAATGTGTTGTTTCGGGTGGTGTTCGTCGAAGTGCCCTTATTTCATTATCAGATTTGGACGATCAAGATATGCGGGATTCTAAGAATGGCCAGTTTTGGGTTAATGAGGGCCAAAGAATGCTTGCTAATAACTCGGCTGTTTATAATACCAAACCAACTGAAACTCAATTTTTGAAAGAATGGATTTCTCTTATGGAATCAGGGTCAGGTGAGAGAGGAATATTTAACAGACAATCTTTATATAAAACTTTACCCAAAAGAAGACTGGAAAAGTCTGCAGATTACATAGGTGAAATGGGGACTAATCCTTGTGGAGAAATTATTCTTCGTTCTAGACAATTTTGTAATTTATCAGAAGTTGTAGCTCGAGCAGAAGATAAAGAAGAAGATTTAATGAGAAAAGTTCGAGTAGCAACTATCTTGGGAACATATCAAGCAACTCTAACGAAATTTGGTTATTTAGGTAAAGAGTGGCGTGAGAATTGTGACGAAGAAAGATTACTCGGAGTATCTGTTACGGGGCAGTGGGATTCAAAACTTTCACGTGATGCAGAAATGTTAACTAAACTTCGACTTGAATCAATCCGTATTAATAAAATATACTCAAAACGATTTGGCATTAGTGAGTCAACCTGTATTACGGCCGTTAAACCTTCTGGTACAGTTTCCCAAACAGTTGATTGCGCTTCCGGAATGCACCCAAGACATGCTCCGTATTATATTCGTCGTATTCGTATTTCTGCGACTGACTCACTTTTTAAAATGATGAAAGATCAAGGTGTCCCATATCATCCTGAAGTTGGGCAAACAAAAGACACCGCCAATACTTTTGTTTTAGAGTTTCCAATGAAAGCTCCTGAGGGTGCAATTTGTAAAGACGATATTTCCGCCCTTGACCAACTTGAGCATTGGAAAATTGTAAAAATAAATTACACCGAGCATAATCCATCAGTAACAATTTCAGTTGGAGAAAATGAATGGATAAAAGTGGCACATTGGTTATATCAAAATTGGGATATTGTTGGAGGCCTATCATTTCTACCAAGAAGTAATCATGTTTATCAGCTTGCTCCATATGAAGCGATTGATGAGAAAAAATATAAAGAATTAGTCAGTAATATGCCCGATTTTGATTTTTCTAAAATAATTACCTATGAGATAAAAGATGAAACAGAAGTTAAAAGAGAGCTCGCTTGTGTTTCGGGTGTTTGTGATATCGTGTAAATTAATTATCAATTACCAACTACCAATTAAGAATGAAAAACTGGTCTAAATATATAATCGCATTTTTATCTGTGTTACTGATTAGGTTAATTCCATTTCGAGCTCCAAACTTAGAGCCGATGATGACCTTAATTATGCCAATGAGTAAGAAATATGGAATATTTATGTCTTTCATATTTGGTTTTTTGAGTATAGTTTTATGATTCCATAACTTCAGGGTGGGGTATTTGGACCTTAATTACTGGACTTTCTTATGGTTTAGTTGGAGTAGGGGCAACATTTTATTTTAAAAATCGTTCAGGTAAAAGAAATTATGCTATTTATGCCATCGTTGCGACAATATTATATGATGCCATAACAGGCTTAACAATTGGACCACTCTTTTTTAATCAATCTTTTGTTGTTTCTTTAGTTGGCCAGATTCCGTTTACGATTCTTCATTTGCTCGGAAATGTTTGCTATAGTATTATCACCATTAATTGAAAAATGGTTAGTAGAAAAAAAAGAGAAGGTTGCTGTCAGAGAATTATGTAAAGTTGTTTAATGTATCCGCCTCATCGGCGGACCGCCGACGAGGCGGTTTTAAAATTCAAACCAATATACTTGGAAATGAGGTTCATCCTGTCATTCGCGAATGACAGGATAAATTCCTCTACTGTGCCGCAACGGTAAAGCTCTTCGACTCAGATCGAAAGAGACAAGTCCGATCTTAATATATTGGTGTATCCCGAGCAGGAAAATATATTTTTATATATGGTAAAAAACCTCCGGCTCTAGTCGGAGGTTTTATTTTATGGATAAAAATCAAAAAAATATTTTAATAGTTTTCTCCTCAATATTAATTATAATAATTTGTTTTTTATATTTATTATTAAACCTAGATATAAAAAATGAAGATCTTTCAGAAAAAACTTTAGCTCCTGTCGCGCTCGTTGAGGGACCACCTCAGATAGAGGCGAAGCCTCTATCTGAGGTGTTTAAAAAAGAAAAAGAGGTAATATTAATTGTTTTAGACAAAAAATATACGGCTCAGGTAGGTGAAGGAGATAGTGTCTATAAAATAATGGAGAATTTGCAGGATAATAAAGAAAATATTTTTTCATTTAATTATAAAGAATATCCAGCCTTAGGAATTTTTATCGACGAGATAAACGGAGTAAAAGGAGGTAATGGAAAATATTGGATTTATTTTGTAAATGGGAAAGAAGCTTCGGTCGGAGTTTCAAAGTATATTTTAGACGAGGGTGACATTATTAATTGGGAATTAAAGTAGAATTATGAAAAATATTTTTAAAAAGTTTATTATTTTTGTTTTATTTTTATCTTTTACAGCTACGGTTTTTGCCGAGGAGCAAATTACTGAAATTGTGCAAACAGAAATTGAGGCTGGAGAAATCATTGAAATTATCATACCGTCAGAACCGCAACCTGAACCGCAACCAGAACCAACGCCAGAGTTTGTAAATATTTTTATTAGAAATAATGATGAGGTTGTTTATGATGATGCTATTGATTTGCCTGAACCTGGAATCGTTAATGTTGTTGATTATGAAGGATTAAATCATGAAATAAATAGTCAAAGCGTTTTAGCCCTTATCTATTCGTTATCTGAAAGGGAGGATGCACCTTTTGTAATTTCTAATTTACAATATTATTCATCAATGAATGCTTTTTATCTTAAATGTATAACCCCCAAGAATGGGGAGGATTTTTGTGATAATTGGCAATATGTTGTAGATGGTACAACTCCATGGACGGGGATAGATCAGACTTTAATACAAGGAGGTCAATCGATTGGTCTATATTTTGGGACACCACATAAATTAATATTAGATAAAAATGAAATCCAAGAAGGAGAATCAGTTAACGTAAATTCCCTCAAATACAATTATCAAGATAACACTTGGGAGACATTAGTGGATATAAATATTAGTGTGACAATTCCCAATGAATCTGATCCCTGGAATCCGACAATAATTTCTGAAAACCCAGTTGATGAAAATGGTCAAGCTATAATTACAATATCTACTGAAGGAACTTATACTTTTGGTATTAAAGAAGATTATTTTTTTCCTGCGTACCAATTAATTGTGAAAAAAGCTGGGAACAGCGGTGGTTCGTCGGGTGGCAATAATCCAGCACCAACCAAATTTTCTATAGACAAAGCTTTAAGTTTTCTGCAGGCCAATCAAGAGGAAGATGGTTCATTTTTAAATTTACTTTACACCGACTGGGTAGCCATAGGTGTTGCCAAAATAAAAGAGATACCAGCTAGTTTTAAAAATACAATTTATGATTATTTGGAAAATGAGGAATTTCAATCTGATATTGTCACGGATGATGAACGACACGCAATGGCCTTAATGGCATTAGGAATCGACCCATATAAAGATACAGATACAGACTATATAAAAGAAATTACAACAACCTTCGACGGCACTCAACTAGGAGATATTTCACTTTATAATGATGATATTTTTGGTTTGCTTGTTTTATCTCACGCTGGATATACAAAAAATGATGAAATAATTAAATCTATCGTTTCTTATATAATTTCAAAACAGGACGCAGGTGGCTCGTGGGATAGTGTTGACATGACGTCTGCCTCTATTATGGCTTTAAGGAATTTTGAAAGTTTAAATAAAGTAGAAGAGTCAATCGAAAAAGCCGAAGCATATATATTAGAACAACAAGAAACAAATGGAAGTTTTGGAAATATTTTTTCAACTTCATGGGCTATTCAAGCATTAACTTTAAATAATTCTTATGAAAATGAAATTGAAAAAGCAATTTTTTATTTAGCCAGTCAACAAAAAGAAGATGGTAGTTTAGGAGAAGGAGATATTTTGTCACGAATTTGGGCTACAGCATATGCTATCCCAGCAATAAATAAAATATCATGGAATGAAATTTTAGAGTCTTTCAAAAAAGATGAGCCGGTGGATAATTCTTCGAGTGTTGAGGATGAAGAAGATGTTGTTATTCTGGATATTGTTCTATTGGAAAATGAAGAGGTTAAAGAAGAAAGTGGCAAAAAAATTACGAATTACGAATTACGAATTACGAATGAAAATAAAAAAGAAAGTAAAGAAATAATTACAAGTCATGAATTAAAAATTTCCAACGAGAGTGCTCTTTTAGCAAGTGCGGCGGGGTCAGTCTTGGAGGTTGATAAACAGACGACACTCTTAATTAAGATTGAGCAGTTTTTTTCCGTGATTTGGAATTTTTTGATTAACTTGTTATCTTTGGTATAATAAACAGATGTCAATAAAAACAAAATTCATTATATTTATCGTTTTAGTAGTATTAATAATAGGAGGTATAGGTGTATATTTTAGTCTTCAACCAGAAAAACCAGGAGAGTTGGATGGTTTTGCCCAATGTCTAAAATCATCGGGAGCAGAATTTTATGGAGCGTTTTGGTGTGCTCATTGTCAAGATCAGAAAAATGATTTTGGTTCATCAAAAAAATATCTTCCATATATAGAATGTTCCAATCCTGATAATTCTCAAACACAAATTTGTATTGATAAAAAAATAGATGGATACCCAACTTGGATTTTTGCTGATGGGACTAATATGTCAGGACGATTATCACTTGAGACTTTAGCAGATAAAACACAGTGTGTGTTACCTCAATAATATGCCTATTTACGTAGAAATAATAAATAAAATTTTAGCTCTTGGAACGATTTTTCTCCAAGTAGTTATTCTTCTTATTGCGGTTAATTTTATTTTCAACAAAAGTAGGAATAATAAAATTCTTATTTTCTTCAAAAATTATACTTTTTATCTAGGATTTTTAGCGGCATTTGGAGCAGTCATGCTTTCACTTTTTTATTCAGAAATCGTTGGCTATCCGGCTTGTGAACTTTGTTGGATTCAAAGAATTTTTCTTTACCCTCAATTAATTCTTTTTGGTATGGAATTATACAAAAAAGAGCGCTCAATTATTGATTTTAGTCTTGTTTTTGCGATATTAGGCTCGATCACCTCGATTTATCATGTGTATGTTGAAGCCGGGGGAACCAAGGGTCTTGCTTGTGCTACAATTGACCCAGCAAGTACGACAGAGATTTCTTGTGCCGTTCGATATATTTATGAATTTGGCTATGTAACGATGCCAATTATGGCTTTAACGATGTCTTTATTTATAATCTCAATACTTCTTAATTATAAATACATGTCTCGAGTTAAATAAAAACACCCAAGACAAATCTCTAAGATCGTAGAAATTTGTCCTAAGAGAAATATTAATTAAAATTTGTTCTTTATATTTTAAGTTTTGAAAATTATCTTGCCGAGGTAATTTTATTTAGCAATAATTATTTTGCGTCGCGTATCAATCGACTTACACGACGTGATTTGCAAAATCATATGCTTTTTGAAAAAGTTGATAAAGAAGAAAAGAATATTGTTTTTGTTTATACCACTTGTCCTAATATTATTGAAGCCCGAAATATTGGATTATCGGCCGTAAACGAAAAATTGGCCATCTCGGCTGACTATTGGTTGATTAATTCTATTTATCCGTGGATGAACGTTATTCAAGAAGGGGATCAATACATGTTACTTTTTGCTACCCAAAAAGTTTTAAGTGACAAATTAATGAAACATATTGAAGCCGAGCATTCATATAGTGTGCCAGTTGTTATTAGAACTGATATTTCCTTGGCGAATCAGCCTTATGCTTTTTGGGCCGATAATATTTTATCAAGTAAAGATGAGTATATTACCGAGACGGAGGCGGAAGTAAAAAAGAAAAACGAAAGAGGTTATCATTATGATAGACTTAAATAAGTAGAAAGTAGAAAGTAGAAAGCAAAAGATTATGAATTAAAATATCAATTTATATTAAATAGATATCAGCCATGGCTGATATTAAAAATGGAATGGAGTATACTGAAGAAAAAAGAAATTGCCAGAATCCCAGTAGTAGAGCAAAGCTCACTACGGGACAAGTTGTAAAAAGGTATGGAATATAAACCACAAAATGTAATATGTCAAAACTGCAAGCTTGAATTTACCATCGATTCGGAGGATTTTTCTTTTTACGAAAAAATCAAAGTTCCACCACCAACATTTTGTCCAGAATGTCGGATGA
>CAYVBT010000010.1:8983-27328 GCA_964449885.1 uncultured Candidatus Saccharibacteria bacterium | reverse complement strand
TCCTTCGGGTATTGCCACATATTCTCAAACTGGAGCCCAGTTTGGAACAGGATTATTATGGTTATCGGTTTGGACCCTACCATTCATTATAACGATCCAAGAAATGTGTGCGCGTATTGCTTTAGTTACTGGCAATGGATTGGCGGCAAATATTAAACATTCTTTCCGAAAAGAAATTCTTCAAGTTATTACCATTCTTTTGTTAATTGCAAATACTTTTAATATCGGAGCGAACCTTGGAGTCATGGCTAAGGCCGTCCAGCTTATTGTTCCTAAAATATCTTTTACTTTTCTAGTAATTTTTATTGGATTAATATGCCTAACTTTACCAATAATTATCCCTTATAAAAAATATGCTCGTTATCTTAAATGGTTAGTTATTACCCTTTTTTCATATATCATTACTGGTTTTATGATCCAAATGGATTGGTCATCATTATTTTATCATAGTCTTGTCCCACATATTACTTTTTCTAAAGAACAAATTCTTTTAATTACCGCTATTTTAGGAACAACCATATCACCATATCTCTTTTTTTGGGAAACCTCACAAGAAGTAGAAGAAGAAATTGCTGAAGGAAAAACAACGGTTCACTCTCGTCGAGGGACTAATCCTGCTGAAATAAAAAAAATGAGGGCTGATATTTGGACTGGGATGTTCTTATCAAACATCATTATGTTTTTTATTATCGCAGTTTGTGCCAATACCCTATTTGTAAACGGAATTACAAATATTGATACAGCCGCTGATGCAGCTTTAGCTTTACTTCCTTTTGCTGGAAATTTCGCAACAATTTTATTTGCTATTGGAATAATTGGAACAGGCCTTTTGGCCGTACCCGTCTTAGCTGGTTCAACTTCATATGCAATTTCAGAGAGTTTTGGTTGGAAGGAAGGACTATACAGAAAATTTAAAAAAGCAAAAGCTTTTTACATAATTATTATGTTCTCTATCATAGTTGGAATTTTCACAAACTTTATTGGACTCCATCCTATAAAAACTTTAATTTACTCGGCTATCGTCAATGGCATGATTGCTCCTATTGTTATTATCTTTATTGTTTATATTAGCAGTAGTCACAAAATAATGGGCCATTATAAAAATTCAACTTTTAAAAAAATACTTGGGTGGTTAGCAGTTTTTCTTATGAGCACCGCTGCAATAGCTACGATTATTTCGCTATTTAATTAACTCTTGCAAAAAATTAAAGATATAGTAGTATATATGTATCTTAATTATTAATTCTTAATTAGTAATTATTTTTGGGCCCTTAGCTATCCGTAGCGCGTCGCGAGAGCAATATGTTTAACTAAGAGTCGTTTGAAAAATGTATAGTTGGGCCCTTAGCTCATCTGGTAGAGCACCTCATTTGCAATGAGGGGGTGGCAGGTTCGAGTCCTGTAGGGTCCACAATAAAAAAACACCGTCAGGTGTTTTTTTATTGTGGACCCTAGGAAAGCACCTTCGTGCTTTCCGTACAGGACGAGAAAAGCTTTTCGTTATGAATTTGAATT
Organism: uncultured Candidatus Saccharibacteria bacterium; assembly: GCA_964449885.1. GTDB lineage: Bacteria > Patescibacteriota > Minisyncoccia > Phycocordibacterales > UBA9973 > UBA8515. Next base: position 25,813 of record CAYVBT010000010.1, on the reverse strand, counting down.
TAATAATTCAAATTTATCGAAAAGGTATACTGTCCATGTAATGGAAGAGTCCTATCGAATTTAATTTGACATTTTTACATTTTAGTAGTAATCTGTAAAAAATAAATTGTTGTAATTAATATTTTGTTTTATAGCTCCTTGGGAATTTATTGTTCCTAAAGAGCTGTAAAGCAAGAAATAAATATAATTATTAACAAAAAAAACAAAGTTCTATGAAAAAACTTATTTTAACAGGCAAACAGATTCGACTCCTTCTTAAGGTCGAAGGTTCAGGGTACGGATTTTATGACAATGTAACCTACTTCCTCGAAGAAAACAAAGAACTTCCTGATGAAGAGACTGCCGAGCTGGAGGTTGGTGATGACGAATTCGACGATGTTACCAGCATGGTTAATAGCTACCTGGAAGACGATTCACATGACGAGGAGTGGAAGCCATCCGGACAGGAAGTTACTGAATTGAAAGAATTTGTAACTCAACTCAATCCATCGGAAGAATCATCTGAAGGCACCACTGAAACCGAAGAAAAATCACCCGAGGACACCACCGGCACCGAAGAAAAAAAATAGCCTGGCAAAGTTTTTAATTTTGAAAAGCGTAATGTACAAAATACATTACGCTTTTTTATTTTTCAATTTAAATAAGAAAATATTTCTCAGTTAAGAGGTTTTTTCTGCTGTCGGTAAAGTTACAATAAAAGTCGTGCCTTTACCTTCTCCTTCACTTTCAACTCGAATATTTCCCCCCATTAATTTCATAAATTTCATTGAAAAACTCATCCCTAAACCATTTCCTTTCTCTCCTTTCGTTCCATAATTAGTATCTCCAATACTATCAAAAAAATTATTAATTTTTTCAGGCAGCATACCAATACCATTATCTTTAATTATTACATTATTATTTTCCATCGATATTAACACCTCTCCTCCCTCATGACTAAATTTAATACAATTTGATATTATATTACTTAAGACACTATGGAGCATATTAATATCAGCATGAACGATAGTATTTTTAGAAATATTATTAATCAGTTCAATTTTTTTATCATCAATCTCTCTTTGTTTTGAAGTTATTATTTTTGTAAGTTGATCACTTAAATTTATATCATCATTCATTGCTTCAAATGCACCAAGTTGAGTTTTCCCCCAGAGAAGCATACTGTGTGTAAGATTGAAAGTTTGCTCAGAAGCTACATTAAGTTTCTCGGCAATTTCAGCTTTTTCTTCATCAGTCATATTTTTTAGATTTTCCATTAGATATTCAGAAAACCCAAGAAGAGTTTGAAATGGAGATCTCAAATCGTGAGCAAAAACTGAAAACAATTCATCTTTATTTTTATTTTCTCCTTCTGATTTTTCAAACTTCTCTTTTAAAACTTTATTTTCTTCTTCTGATTTTTCTAACTTCTCTTTTAGCCCAATATTTTTTTCATCCTTTTCTCTTAGTCTCTCTTCTAATTTTTGAATTTTCTCTTCTAGTGATAATTCTTCTTGGTGAGAAAATTTACTCTCTCTACTATCTGGTGTCGTACTTATTTTTTCGTGCATAAGCTTATATTAATTAAATAATTTTTGTATTTTTTCGAAAGGGATAGCGACCAACAATGTTCCCAAGAAAACAAAACCAAGTCCAACACCCATCTGTAGGGTCAAGCCTTCTGATAAAATAATTGTGGCTAAGATGGCGGTTATAACAATCGATAATTTATCTATGACTGTTACCGCAACAGTTGGGCCGACAGAAAGTGCTTGGTAGAAAAAAAGCCATGATAACGCCCCTCCTAAAGCCGATAAAATGACGAATATCCACTGTCTTTGTGAAAGTGAGTGTAAGGCCGTCATAGACAATTTGCCGAATGATAAAGCGGCAATAGAGACAATTAGAGCCATAACAATACCCCGAATAGCTGTTAATAAATTTGCATCCACACCCTTTAACCCAAGTTTTGCAAATATTGTCCCGGCACTTGCCATCACCGCTCCTAATAAAGCATAAATAATATACATAATATATTTATTATAACAAAAAAATTAATTCTTCCTAATTCTGTATAAATTATGTATAATACAATAATGAAACAATCAAGATTAGATCAGTTATCAGATGGTATTTTTGCTATCGTCATGACCATATTAGTATTTGAAATACGAGTACCTGAATATGTTGGAATTGTAAGTGAACAAACTCTTATAAATTCTTTAATTACTATTTATCCACTTTTATTAAGCTACCTACTTAGTTTTTCTTTATTATTTACATATTGGAGATCACATCATTTAATAGCATCAGTGTTGGCAAAAAATATTGATGTTCAATTCTCAAACCTAAGTGGAGTATTTTTATTTCTTGTAGCTTTAGTTCCTTTTTCTTCACATTTTCTTGGTAAATATATTTATTCTAAAACCGGAGTTATATTCTTTGCTATAAATATTATTCTCATAGGAATATCACTATATAAAATGAGACAATATGCAATAAAATCAGAAACGATAGAAAATACCCCATTTACAGAAATTGAAAACAAACATGCAAATATGCATATTCTTTTCCCTGTTATATCCGCGATATTTGCGATTATAGTTGCCTTCTATAGTACAAAAATTGCTATTGTATTATTTACAATCGCTATTCTATTTAATTTATCAAAAAATGGCACTAGGTATGTATTCTTTTTAATTAATATCTTTAATAGAAAATAAAATTTAAAAACCCCTTTAAGGGGTTTTTAAATTTTATTTAGTAGAAATAAATATAAGTAGAGTTGTAATCAAAATAATTAAAATAATACTAAAAGCTAAATGTTTTGTGTGGTGTTTTTCGTATTTTTTGGTCAGCATTAGTAATGTACATAAAAATACAAGACCTAGTATAATCTTGTAGATTAATAACACCAAGGGCTTAGGATTAAAAATCAAACGCTCATACCAAGTAGACAAGGACTCCATTTCTAAATCATTAGAAAATATATCCATTTTTTCTTCAACGATATTTTCGTCTTTTATAACAATAAAATCTTTACTTTCTTCAAGAATCTTAAGATTATCCTTTTTTTCTATATCTTCAATAAAAACCCCGGCCACACCTGGAATAGTTATTTTATCTACCGTCTCAACTACAACTTTTTCGTTGATTACAGGTTTTTCTTGTATTTTCTTTTCTGATGGTTTCCCAAAAAATTGAACAACAAATGTAGTTTGCTTACCTTCGAAAACACCATCAACTGTGGCAATGCCTATTTCTGTAAAATTTGAGTTCATAATATTTTCTTTATGCTTAGGAGAATTAAGCCAGGCATTTTCTACATTTTGTGATTCAGTGAAATCAACAGCTACAAAATTATAATTTACCTCTTTAAGCCAATGCCATGGGTTTAATCCACTTGGGCTTGTATGGGCAAAATAACTATTTTCTAACATATCTTCAGCTTTAAGTTTCGCAGCTTTCTCAAGAGTCGGGCTCCAAGTTAATTTTGTAACTCCATTTAATACCCTGTCTTGATTAGTTAAATCAACCAAAACCGCAGGATAAACAGTGGCAGTTAATTTTAATTTTTTAATAATACCAAAATTATTTTGATTGAAGTAAAATATAATACCAATAAAAACAACAAGAACAAAAATAAACTCTTCCGTCAGAAGATGTGGAATATTTTTGTTTTTTTCATTAGGTATAACAGTATGAACAATTTTTTGTAAAAATATTTTCATAATTTAATATTAATATTATATCATGTTTATATAAAAAAACAATCCCCCTATGGGGATTGTTTTTTCTAATTATATTAATTCTGGTATTGGTAGATTTAATTCAGGACATTTAATCATATTAATCCATCTTTGAGTTGTCTTGTATACATACCCGGTTGGATCATTTTCATTTTTTAATTTACCTACTCCAACCCATGGAGATAGTACTTCGTTTTGATGTTTAAGTTGAAAAACTTTGACAGCATTATAAGTTTTCAGTCCATAAAATCCATCAACATCAAGTTTTAGACCAAGGTATTCATTAAGGAAAACTTGTAATTTCTTAACTTCCTCTTTGTCGTTATTTTTATCTCCTAGTTTAATGTACTTATTTAAATATATTCCACAAGAAGTACTTTCACCTAAAACTCTACCTTCTTCCGTTGATGCTCCCAAAACTCTACCTTGTGGAATTGAACCACTTGATCTCCTGCCTTGTATTTTATCATCTGTAGGGGTATAACATCCTTCTTGTCCCATAATTTGACCATCCGGACAAGTATCAGATATTATTTCGTGATTAACAATAATCTGAACTATATCTTTATCTGTCGCTCCTTCATCATCTGTAACGGTTAATTCAAAAATATAAACACCTTCAATTAATCCAACAAAAGAAGGACTTAAAATATCTTGAGGGGTTATAGGGGAAGGACCGGATTCCAATCTCCAAAAATAACTTACAATAGAGCCATCTGAATCAGAACTTAAAGAACCATCAAGTGATAAACTGTTTGTAGGAAGTGTAATTTCTTGATCAATACCAGCATTTGCGAAAGGAGGCTCATTTTTGGGTTCATCACATTCCCCACAATCACCAGGACACGAACTGCATGTCTCATCGTCATTACAAACAGCATCTCCGCATTCTGATTCTTCTTCATTATTTTGACAATACAAACCAACACTATCTAAATATCCACCAAAACTGGAATCTGTTCCAGTGTCAGTAAATTCTATTTTTGTTGTACTTCCAGTGGCTTCAAAAGTACGAGTCTCTAAAATCCAGTCTGTACCTGAAGGTAAACCGACTGCTGATAATATGTTACCCAAAACACCACCATCAGCCTTTACGGTTATCTCATTATCATCTGCAGTTCGTCCTTCTCTTGGTGAATAGGCAAACTCAAGTTTATATGTTTTACCAGGGATAGTTGGAATATCTTGCCAAATTGTGACAGGATGATCTCCATCAAGTTCTGCGTGCTGATTCTCAGTGTAAGCTGATCCTGCTATGTTGTTTTGAATTTCAAGACCTAATCTACCATCGTTAGGTTCTCCAACCCAAGCTATTAACCATTTCAAAACAGTATCTGAGTCAGGGATGATACTATATGTTCCTGTGTTAATTAGTGGTTGCTCAAAATCTCCATTTTGAATTAAGTTTATGGTTGGATCACAAACTAAATCTGGTTGTCCTTCGACACAATTACCACTGTCATCCAATTCATACTCTTCTGGTATTTTTGTTTGGTAACCATTTATATTTGGACACATATCAGGGATCTCCGAACAAGAACTATCTGTAATATGAAGCTTATATAATGCTCCGGCTGGATTTGCTTCTGGTGTTGAACTAGCGAGAGCAAAATTCTTGACAGTCATTCTAATTGTATTTTCTCCAAGGACTAATTTTGAAAGAACATCATAGGATGTTACAGCTCCAAAATTATTCTCCACTGCTATTTTATTAACAACTTCAATTCCATTTATTTCAAGAATAAATCCATTATCAGCCGCAACCTCAATCATCGCTGATGTTGGAGTGGAATCTAAGTTAAATTTCTTAACAAAGACTTTTGTTGTATCTACTGTTGGGTCAACAACCTTAAATGTTTCCCAAATCCACTTCGCAGCTCCGCCCAACAAAGACTCATCAAACCATGTAGGATGAGAATAATTATATGTTTCAATAGCAGAAGAACCATCTTCAATTATATTTGTCTCATCGCTGACAATATCACATTGTTTAGGTGATTCTTTCAAAACATTAAAACCAACACAGTAATAAGTTTTTCCCGCAACCACTGGATCTATCCAGTCCCAATTATCATAATTTAATACATCGGTACTGCAATAAAATTCAGCACTTACATTATTTGAATTATCATTATTATCTCCATAGGTAAATGGAATATAATCACTGTCCATCTGTTCTCGAACCCAAATTCTTGCTCCTGCTGGAATAATAGCTGTATCGGTAAAAGTATTCCAACTATCACCACCCGTAGTAACATTATCTCCTGGATTACCTACCCCATCAGCTGACCATTCAAAAGTCCAATCTTCTAAGTGGCAATTATTATTTCCTTCTAAAAAATTTGAGGCTGTATCAGAATTAATATCTTCTCCTCCTAGTCCCCAATTTGGGAGATCTGATTCACTGTCACAAACTATTTTTGTAGCTGAAATAGCTGCAGTCTGAATAGTAGAATCAGGAAGACATTTCCATTCATAAACAGCAGGTACAGCAGGTGTCAACTCTTCTTTTGTATACTTAAAAGGTGGTGGAGTTGATTTTTCATTTCCCTCATCTTGATGAAATTCAGTACACATTTTATTCCATCCACCCCAAGTTCCCGTATCAACACAACTATAAATAGCAGGAACTGCTGGTGTTATTTCAACATATTCTGGTTTTTCTCCAGCTGGACATTGAATAACAGTAGCCCCTGTAAATGAAGGCCCTATAAAAAACATAAAAAATACAGCACTAATAATTAAATATTTTTTCATAATTTCAACCTGTCCCATAGTGAGCTACACTCTACTACTGGATAATAATTTAATAATAATTTTCAAGACTATAATTGACTAAATTGCTAGTCTTTCTAACAAATCTATTGCACTATCTAAAACTAGGCTAATAAAAAGTTGAATTATTACAACTTATTATCAAAAAATAATACTACATCTTCTATTCAGTTAAAAATTAAGTACCAAAAAAACAAATAAATTATTTATTATTGATTCTTAAATTTTAACTATGAGTTTAAAATAACTATAAAAAATAATGATTTAGACTTCACCTTATCGACAATAGTTATACGCTCTTAAATTTTTATATAAAATTAATTAATTGTCAATAGTAGTTATCAACAAATTATCCACAAAAAAAGCTTTTCAATAAAAAGCTTTTTTAAAAAATAACTATCGTTTATCCACAGCTAATTTTATTATATGCTCGATAAATTCTGGCAAACTAGATCCAACCGCATTGATAGCTTTCGGCATTAAGGACTCGTTCGTAAGCCCTGGTAGTGTATTTACTTCAAGAGCATATATACCTTTTTGGGGATGAACAATAAAATCACTTCGTGAATAATGAGAAAGATCAAGACCCGAGTGGATAAGGGCTGCTAATCTTTCAAGTTCTACTTTTTCTTCTTCAGTAAAATTTCCTGGACAAATTTCTTGTGACTTGCCATTATACTTAACAGTATTATCAAAAAAAGTACTTTCCTTCGGAATTCTTATCTCAATTGGCGGAAGAGTATAAACATTTTTTCCTCGGAAATTATTTATAACTCCGACAGTTGCCTCTTTGCCTTTAATAAATTCTTCAACTAAAACACTAACATTTTCATTCATGCCAGTTTCAAAAGCTAAAACTAATGCTTCGAAAGTTTTACAAACATGAACTCCCATCGATGAACCACCAGTTAAAGGTTTAACAATCCAGGGTGGTGGAAGTTTTTCCCAAACTTCTTTAGCTTTATTTTTGGCGTATTGCTCGCGTGGTCCATCAAAGTCTTCTTGATAAGCAGGAAAAAGAATGTGTTTTGGTGTTTTAATTCCCATTTTCGCAAATTCTTGTTTTGTTAAAAATTTATTATAACCAACAGCTGAAGCAAAAGGCCCTGAACCTGTATAAGGAATATGTAGTTCTTCTAGTAATTGCTGAACTTTTCCATCTTCTCCATAATCTCCGTGCAAAGCATTAACAATAACATCAACTTTTGATGCCACTTTATCCAAAGTTACAGGCACACCATTAATATGCCAAATACCATCTTGGTCAATAAAAATATCGATAGCTTTATATTTATCTTTTAAAATATCCCCTCTTAAGTGTTCTAAAACCTGAGCACCACTTGCCAGTGAGACTTCATATTCACCACTTATTCCCCCACGAATAACTCCAACTTTAATCATAATTATATTATATCAAAAAATTTTTATTTCGTCTCTTTTTATGAAATGTAATAGCAAATCGGTGCGATTCACTATTTATTAATAAAATATCTTTCTTGTATTTTTTAATTATATCTTCATCACCGATTATGGCTTTAGCTTTATGTTTGTCGTCTTTAACTACAGCAACAACTGGAATTTTATACTGATACCTATTTAAAACCGCCTTGGCAATATTTATCTGAGCAGTGCTCCCGTCCATAACAATAAGAGATGGTAAGCCCCACTCAACATGACGAAGTCTGCGCGAGAGGACTTCCTCAAGCGCACCAGTATCATTTGAGCTAGCTTGAGTTCGAATTATAAATTTTTTATATTCACTTTTAGCCAATTGCCCATTTTCTATTACAGTCATAACCCCGACCATGTTGGATCCAGAAAGATGAGCTATATCATAGGCTTCGATCCTGTATAACGGAATACGAAAGTTCTTTTCAGAATGGTCTGGTCGAGCCCGCCCCTTTTCAAAATGTTGTGTGGGCGACCCGAGGACCTGATGAAAAGAATTTTCGTATGAAGTGTCTTCTTTAATCAACGCCACATCGTTAATATGCATAAGGGCAAAAAGTCTTTTCTTAATTTCACCTGCCTTTTCAAATTCTTTTTTCTTGGCCAAAGAAAACATTTCTTTTTTTAAATTTATTATTATACTTTTCTTTTTGCCCTCAAAAAATAGTTTAAGATTTTTAATATTGTTTTTATATTCTTTTTGATAGCCAGAAAAAAGCTTCTTTTCCTCGGGTCCTCGGATGAGGGAGGACGAGGAGCCAGACCAGCTCGAAAAAGAACTTTTCTTCTTCCTATCTCCAAAATTAATATCTGGCACCAATCCAAGTTGTTTATAAAATTCTCTATTATTTTTTTTACTTGATTGATCATCAATATATGGGAAAATTCTTCGAATTATTTTCATAGCTTCACGTAGTTGAAGACCATTGGGAAATGGTCCGTAAATTTTATTATATAATTCTTTATTTAATCCTCTCCCACGAAGAACAAGAACTTTTGGTAATTCATCTTTTGTAATACATACATAATTAAAACTTTTATTATCCTTCTCTTTAGTATTATATTTGGGTTGATATTTTTTAATTAGATTTGCTTCAAGAATAAGTGCCTCTAAGACACTATCAGCCTCTTGCCATTTAATAGAAGTTGCTTGAGTTACCATGTCCAAGAGTAATGGGCCTCTGGTGACAATCAAATCTTTTCCAAAATAACTTTTTACTCTATCAGAAAGAGAAGTTGCTTTACCAATATAAAGAATATCTTTTCCTTTATGGAAAAATTACACTCTTGGTTTTTTGGGTAGTTTTTTCTTTTTAAACTTTTAACTATTCATTTAATTTATACTATATTAAATCTTAAAATTGTTCAAATATCAAATTGTTTAACCTTCAAAAAACTAAAAACATGAAAGAAAATCCAGTAAGCCTCGGACAAGCAGGGAAAGTAATTTCCCTGGAAAAAGATTCAATAAAACCAGGTAAAAAATCAAACATCAAACCTGGTAATGTAAGAAAAATACTTTTACATAAACCTATTGCGGTAGGCCATCCGGTGGTGGAAAGAAGGTTTTCTAACAGAGCAAGAACAGAAGGTATCCCCCTTGGGTATCAAAAAACAACAAGAATACAAAAAATAGATGAATCAGTAACGGTAAATTCACCGTCGAAACAGAGACCTCTGTTTACAAAGTTATTTTTGATTAGTTTCCCAATTTTACACAGAAGGCACCCATGGTGCCTTCTATTTTTTTCTCAAAACTTTCTTTAAATACTTACCTGTGTGACTTGCGGGAGTATTTGCAACTTCCTCTGGTGTTCCTTTGGCCACAATATTTCCACCACCTAATCCTCCCTCCGGCCCAATATCAATAATATAATCAGAATTTTTTATAATATCCATATTGTGTTCAATCAAAACAACGGAATTCCCTTTATTAACTAGTTTATTTAAAACATCAAGAAGTTTAGAAACATCATCATAATGAAGTCCAACAGTTGGCTCATCAAGTAAATAAATAGTTTTTTCTAAGTGTGGTCGATAAAGTTCAGATGAAATTTTAACTCTTTGAGCTTCTCCCCCTGAAAGAGTCGTCGCCGATTGACCAAGTTTGACATAACCAAGACCAACATCCATTAAAGTTTTTACTCGATCGTAAACATTTGGAATATCTTCAAAAAATGCAAGACTTTCTTCAACCGTCATTTGTAATATGTCGTGAATATTTTTCTTTTTATATTTTATCGTCAAAGTTTCTTTATCAAATCTTTTTCCATTACAAACATCACAAGTCACATAGACTGTCGGCAAGAAGTGCATTTCAACCGCAATTTCGCCATTACCTTCACAGGCTTCGCACCGTCCACCTTTTACATTAAAAGAAAATCTATTTGATTTCCAGCCACGAAGACGAGCTTCTTCAGACGAAGCAAACAAATCACGGATAAAGGTGAACGATCCAGTATAGGTCGAAATATTTGACCTTGGAGTTCGACCAATCGGCGATTGGTCAATTAAAATTACTCGGGATAAATATTCAGTACCTGTAAATGATGCGCAATTAAATATTTTAGCGGTGCGATATTTTCTTTCATAACGAGCCTGAAGATTTCGATGTAATATTTCGTACATCAAAGAACTTTTACCAGAACCAGAGACTCCAGTTATTGTCACCATTTTCCCAAGTGGAATATCGACATTCATATTTTTAATATTAAAAACTTTTCCACCAACAACTCGGATTGTCCCCTTATCAGCATTTCGTCTTTTTTCCGGAATTTCAATTCTCGTTTCATTGCGAAGATAGGATAAGGTTCTCGACTTTGAAGTATTGTTTGGAGCATCCAATAATTTCTGTAAATAATCAGACACGATAACTTCCCCACCGTGAACTCCAGCTTTTGGGCCAATGTCGATAATATAGTCTGAAGCATAGATAGTATCTTCATCATGCTCAACAACAATAATCGTATTGCCAATATCACGAAGATTCTCTAAAGTTTTAATTAGTTTGTCATTATCGCGCTGGTGAAGTCCTATTGTTGGCTCATCAAGGACATATAAAGCTCCAACTAATCGTGAGCCCAACTGACTTGCGAGCCGAATACGCTGAGCCTCACCACCTGATAAAGTATTAGCTTTTCTGTCGAGAGATAAATAATCCAAACCGACATTAAGTAAAAACTGAAGTCGTGATTCAATTTCTTTAATAACTACTTTTGAAATTTCTTTTTCTTGTTCATTTAATTCAAGTTCAATAAAAAAGTCTGCAACATCTGAAATTGATAAATGAGTAAGATCAACAATATTTAAAAAAGTATTTCCCTTCTTCGATAAACCTAAAAAAACGTTTAAAGCCTCGGGTCGCAATCTTGCCCCATGGCAATCATCACAGGGTTCTGTTCCTCCAAAATATTTACTTCCTAATCCATTACAAGTTGGACATGCTCCGTATGGCGAATTAAATGAGAAAAGTCTAGGTTCAATTTCCGGGAAAGCAAAACCATCTCGTGGACAAGAAAATTTTGAGGACAATAAAAATTCTTCGTCACCGATTTTAATTAAAACAAGTCCATCTGATTCAACCAACGCTCTTTCAATAGCTTCAGAAAGTCGCATTCGAGCATCGGAGTTTACTATATCCTTTCCTTTTGAGGCTGGTACTCCTCGACTGTAAAATTCATGGATTTGAAAAGTATCGACTATTACTTCAATGTTGTGTTTTTTGGTCTTTGAAATATCTATTCTTTCTCTTAATTTCTTTATTTGGCCATCCATTCGAACTTCCGTAAAACCTTTATTAAGTAAATCATATAGTAATTGATAATATTCTCCTTTTCTTCCACGAACAACCGGCGACAGAATTGATATGGGAGTCTCATCCCACTCAACCCCTAAGACTTTTTTACGCCCACGGGAAAAGGTCGGACCTTTAGTGCTCCCAAGGTCCGTCCTTGAGGAGTGGGCCTTAATTTTATCCAATGCAAAGTTTATAATTTCTTCATTTGAAAGTTTTTTAATTTCATCCCCACAGAGTGGACAATGAGGGTGACCAATACGTGCATAAAGAACTCGAAGATAGTCGTATATCTCGGTAATTGTCGCCACGGTTGAACGAGGATTATTTGAACGTGATTTTTGGTCAATTGAAATCGCTGGAGAAAGACCTGTAATTTCATCAACATCAGGTTTTGGCATTTGATTTAAAAATTGCCGAGCATAAGCAGAAAGTGACTCAACATACCGTCTTTGCCCTTCGGCAAATATAGTATCAAAAGCAAGTGAAGATTTACCACTTCCGGACATACCTGTAATCACAATCATTTTATTCCGTGGCATTTCCACATTAATATTTTTGAGGTTATGAGTCCTAGCTCCTTTTATTATTATTTTTGATTCTTCGTTTTTTTTCATCCCATTAAAAGTTGTTCTGATTACAGAACCAACATAAAATTAACTTATAAAATAAAAGTTTAAATATTTATATTAATCTAATCCCGTCCTCTTTTATCACATATATGACTTTTAACGGGACAAGTCATATCATTAAAACCACAAACGCCCACCGTAACTTCTACGTGGGGGTATGTCCCTACACCCATATTTTTAAAGTTGTTTACAACGCAGACTTTCATCTCTAATAAAAATATCGGTGTGGAGATAAACTAATATTTAACTGAACATTATTATAGCATTAATCTCAGATTTGACAAAACTATATATTAATAGTATTCTAAATAAAAAATTCACCTAAACATAACAAAAATGAAACCGAAACTTATTCCGTTCCTTGGGGTATGCACAGTAATTCTTGCGGTTATCTTCATTGCCGCAATTTTTTTAAGTGAAAAACCTGCCCCGGATTTTGTTGTTTACAGAATATTAACAACAGAAAATGACACTTTAGAGTTTAAACTTCCTTACGCGGATACAATAAAATTTGTAACCGGCGATTCTATTGTAAAAAAAGTTATCCCAAATAAATTATTGAATTCTAATAGATTTGCCGTAGTAAATTACAAAAATGGCAAAAATTTTGGGTTATTGAACCTCGATGGAAAAATGATAGACCCTTATATTATTAAGGGAAAAATCATAGCTATTGATTCGGGTTATCGGGAATATGTTCCCAGGCTTACGAAATAAGATTTCAAAATAATTTATTGAATGCTGGACCCCAAAAGGTCTGGCATTTTATTTTATATCAATTTCTATTTCCGGCATACCGATAGCGTAGGGACCGACTTGATATTGAGCAAAGTATATTTTGACGTTATCCTTGGTAAAAGTAAAAACTTTAAAATTATCTTCATTAGGTTCCGTACCAACATCTATCATCGAAACCATATTTTCAACATATTCTTTTAAGGCCTCTGGATCAGAATTTTTCCTATCTTCTTCAGTTGTAGTGGCAAATTGTTTTTTTAGATATTCTCGTGATTGTGTTGAGATGGTTTTAAGATATTCTTGGTCATTTTTAAATACTTCTTTTAATTTAATCATTTTCTGATTTTTGACAGCATAATTATATGAAATAATATTTTCATAACCATGAGCACCGCCTGAAAATCCCCCATACTTTAAAACAAAACTTATATAATTTGAATTACTTTGAACGATTTTAAAATCTGAAAAAAAAGAAAATTTATCTTCTTCTTTATTTGGAACTTTTGGAATATTATCACCTTCTACTTGAGTATCATATCGAGCTTGCCAATTCTCCTGGCTCAGTACCATGTGATTATCTATTTCTTTTTTGATTAAATCTTCAATAGTCATATTAAAACTATCATCGACTTTTTTAAAAGATGGATATTTAACATCAAACTTTACATAGGCATTGTTAGGATTTAAAACTTTTGTTTCGAAAGAATTCTTTACTATTTCTTCTTCTGTGACTATTGTTGGTGCATCCACTATGTTTACCATTTCTTCAGTTTTAACCCAGTTTTTATAAACAAAATAAAAAGAAATTATAATAACTATTAATAATAGTATGATTTGTATATTTTTTTTCATCCCGTTAGAAGCAGGTCGCGGTCGTTATTCTTAATAAAAACCGAATCTGCATTTTATTATATTTAATAATTTAGTTAATTTGTCCCATTTTTACCGTGACCGCGGCTTCTAACGGGATTCATTCCATAATTATATCACTTTTTCTTTTAAAACAATGATTTCATCACGCAATATCGCGGCTGTTTCAAAATCAAGCTCTTTCACTGCTTTATTCATTTCCTTCTCTTTAATCTTGATTATCTTTTCATAAACAGTTTTATTTCTATCTTCATCTGAAAGTAGTAGATTCTTAATAGATTCTCGCTCCCCTTTACCCTTATTACTTTTATCTTTTGCTAAAGCTTTTTTGAATAATTCAACATCTAAATCAAGCTCTAGTCCTACTGCTTTTTGGTGTTTGTTTTCTAATTCTTCAGTAATGTCTTTAATTTTTTTAATAATCGTTTGTGGGGTAATTTTATTTTTCTTATTATAGGCAATTTGAATATTTCTTCGACGATTTGTTTCTTGAATGGCATTGTTGAGTGCATCATTCATAACATCAGCATACAAAATAACCCGACCCTCAACATTGCGAGCTGCCCGGCCAATGGTTTGAATAAGTGAAGTTTCTGAACGGAGAAAGCCTGCTTTATCTGCATCTAGTATTCCAATAAGGGCAAGCTCTGGTAAATCGAGTCCCTCACGAAGTAAGTTGACCCCAACTAAAATATCAATCCCGTCAGAAATTTCGGTCGACGAGCGACCTATTTCAGACGGGACAAGTATCCCTTTTCCACCGTGCCTAAATCTAGTTATTATTCTTATTCTATCTATTGTTTTTATCTCGCTATGTAAATATTCTGCTTTTATACCTTTTTCTTTTAAATAAATAGATAAATCTTCCGCCATTTTTTTAGTTAAGGTCGTAGCAATGACTCGAAAACCTTTTTTAATTGTCTTTTCGGCTTCTATAATAAAATCTTGAATCTGGCCAGGGTAGCTTGATTTTTCCCTCCCTTTATTAAGGGGAGGGCTAGGGAGAGGTGAATTAATTAAGAACCTCCCATCATTCCCCTCCTTGGTAAGGAGGGGAGGAAATGCATTCGCACTCACCGGCTTCACAATTATTTCTGGGTCAATTAAACCAGTCGGCCTGATTATTTGCTCTACAATTTGCTGGCTTGCTCCTTTTTCTTTTTCACTTGGTGTCGCAGAAACATATATAGTTTGGCCGACTCTTTCTTCAAATTCATGTATTTTAAGCGGTCGATTATCGCGAGCAGATGGAAGGCGAAAACCAAACTCAATGAGAGTATTTTTTCGTGACGCATCTCCTGCATACATTCCACCAATTTGTGGCAAAGTTACGTGTGATTCGTCGATAATAGTTAAAAAATCATCTTTAAAATATGACAATAAAGTATCAGGTGCTTCACCTTCTTTTTTGCCAGACATAATTCTTGAATAATTCTCGATTCCATTACAATAACCGATCTCTTTTATCATTGCTAAATCATAACTGGTTCGTCTTTTAATTCTTTCTGCTTCAAGTAGTTTTCCTTCTTTCTCAAACTTTTTTAACTGAGAAGCAAGTTCAGTTTTAATTTCTTTAATAGCTTTTGTTAATTGCTCTTTATCAGTAATAAAATGTTTGGCTGGAAAAAGGAAAATACCATCTTCTTCTTTTATAATATGCGAAGATACCGGGTCAACTTTTGCAATTCTTGTGATTATACTGCCTTCAAATTCTATCTGATAAACAAATGTTTCAGAAATTGGCATAACTTCAACCTTTTTCCCAATTGAGCGGAAAGTTCCAGGGGTAATATCGGCATTAGTACGCTCGAAATGAATATCAATTAACTTTTTCATAAGTTCCATGCGGTTAATTTTCATTCCCTTTTTAATTTTTAAATTAACTTTTTCATATTCTTTAGGGCTACCAAGTCCATAAATACAAGAAACAGAAGCAATAATAATAACATCCCGGCGGGTAAGTAGAGATTGAGTCGTGGCATGACGCAAACGATCGATTTCCTTATTTATTTGAGCATCTTTTTCTATGTAAGTATCTGATGCTGGCATATATGCTTCGGGTTGATAGTAATCATAGTATGAGACAAAATAATGAACAGCCGCATCGGGGAAAAATTCACGAAACTCTTGAGCAAGTTGGGCGGCAAGTGTTTTATTATGAGCAATAACGAGAGTTGGTTTATTCCATTCTTTTATAACATTAGCAACTGTAAAAGTTTTTCCTGTGCCGGTTGCTCCTAGTAAAGTTTGCTTGTGCATGCCCTTTTTAAGCCCAGAGAGCAACTCCGAAATGGCCTTCGGTTGATCACCATCTGGTTTATATCCACTTTTTAATTTGAAAATTTTATCGGCCATCCAAGTACTAAAATTTTAACTTATAATTATTATCGTCTTGCCACGTAATCTAAATTTTAGTACGGGACAAGTATTTGTCTAAAAATTCTTTTTTAAATTCGAAAAATTTATCTTCTAATATAGCTTGGCGCATACCTGAAACGAGTTTATTTATAAAATATACATTATGAATTGAAGCAAGTGTCGCCCCCAACATTTCTTTAGCTCGGAATAAGTGTGACATGTAGGCTCTGGTATAACTCTTGCATGTATAGCATTCACAATCTTCATCTAGTGGACTAAAATCTTTGACAAATTTCGCATTTAGGATATTTATTTTACCATTTTTTGTAAATAATGTACCATTGCGAGCATTGCGAGTTGGAGCCACACAATCAAATAAATCAACCCCATTCTCTACTCCCATAAATAAATCTTCCGGTTCCCCTATACCAAGCAAATGTCTGGGTTTTTCTTCGGGCAATATTTCATTGACCCATCGGACGGCTGT
>CAYVBT010000010.1:591-8973 GCA_964449885.1 uncultured Candidatus Saccharibacteria bacterium | reverse complement strand
CCAATACCAAAACCATCAAAATCCATTCCTCCAATTATTTCAGCTGATTTTTTACGAAGTATTTCCGACCTACCACCTTGGACGATACCAAAAAGTGCTTGAGGTAGATTCCGCTCCAGAAAAGCTTCTTTCTTATCACTCGCACTCTGGCCTGAATATGATTGATCCAAACTATGTAGCGCATGTGATAGAAAGAACTTTTCCGAAGCGGAATCTTTGGGAGATTGCGAAACAGTGCTTTCTGCGACATGCGCAAGAGTACTTTCAATTACGCCGTCTTGGCTAGGGTGCGAGTCGCAAGAAAGTAGCTTTTTCGCAACCAGAGCTTTTTCCTTTTCTCTTTTCTTGTGTTCTTCCAAACTTCTTTTAGCCCAAGCGTGTGTCCGAGATAATGCTTCTTCTTGATACCGGTCATTCTCTGTTGGTGAAGTACATTCATCAAAAGCAAAAATAATATCAGCACCCAAATTATGTTGGATTTCGATTGATTTCTCTGGGGTAATATAATGGAGCGTTCCATCTAAATGTGAACGAAAAGAAACTCCATCATTACCAATTGTCGCTAGTCGAGGTATACCATCAAGTACACTTGAGCGTTCAGAAATTAGTAAAGAAGGATCGGTAATTGAAACAACTTTTGAAATTTCTTTTCCGTAAGCAACACCCAATGAAAATACTTGGAATCCTCCCGAGTCCGTCATCATTGGACCATCCCAATTCATAAATTTATGTAAACCCCCAGCCTCACGCACAAGCTCATCACCAGGCTGTAAATATAAATGATAAGTATTAGCGAGAACTACTTGGGCACCTAAATCTTTAACTTGTTCGACTGTCATTGCTTTAACCGTTCCCTTTGTTCCAACTACCACAAAAGACGGAGTAAGTATTTCTCCATGGGGAGTCGAAAGCACTCCCGCCCGACCTAAGCTATTTTTTATTTTTTTTTCAATTTTAAAATTCATTTATATTATTTTAACCAAATAGCATTTAGATTTTTTTGATAAGTATAATTGTTTGACAAAGAACGATTATTTTCTAGGTTGTAAATTATTTCTTCTCCATTTCCACTCTTCCTCACAGATTTCTCTAGAGATGCCTGAAAAAGACCAGAGCGATTGGTTGCATGTCCATGACGTTTATCAACCAACACTCCATCAAAATTATTATTTTTAGCAAAAGTTGATATTTCTTTCGTAATTAATTTATATAGTTTTTCAGCAGAAACTTGAGACACTAAATCAACCGAAGGATTAGGACAATATAACAGATATTTTTTATTTCCTGGTTCTTCCATCCTTAATAGCATATTTGTTCCTACACATTTTTGACGACTCTCATCAAACATTACAAACTCAAAATAGTTTTTATTCTCAAGCATAGCCACATTTACAGCAATACATATGTCACCGACCATCCGAGCATGAGCATTCTCTTTATTTTTAGAGAAATATCCTTTTACCGACCTCTCTTTTGACATTTTAACTTCATTTTTATTATCATCAACTTCCTTAATCTCTTCATATTTATCTAATTCTCCTTTTATCTCTTCATATACTTTTTGACGAATGGGTTCGATTCTTTTAATGTCATTAATAATCTCAAAATTTACTCCGTTAATTATTTCTTTTATCTCTTCACTAAACAAATTCTTAAAATTTGCAAAATTTTCTTTATTAAATTTTTTAGCGAATATTTCTGCGGCCGGTTTTATCGACTGAATTTGTTGGAAAGTATTTATTAGTGATTTAATTATTTTTTTCTTTAAGTCTCCATACCTTTCAGATAATTCTGCCAGCATAATGTATTCTTTTCCTTCCATCTGCTCGTACATATCAGTTCTATCAGCGCTTTCTCTAATAAATTGATCATAATGACCATTTAACTGATAAGCTAAAAGAAGGTCTAAAATAGCTTGCTTATCTTCATTTTTTTGAATACACTCAATCAACTTTCCTTCAATTGTTGTCGATTTTATTTCATTAAAATTACTATCAATAAAGTTATGGATATTTTCCATTCTCATTGCTAATTTTTCTATATTTTTTATTCTTTGTTGATAATTAGCAAGTAATTCTGGGTTTTTTTCAAAACCCTCTTTAACTCTATACCCCACAACACCAGAAAGACGGATACTATATCCTTCTCTTTCAAACGAATATAAGTTTAAATCCTCACTTCTATCTTTATACTGACTTAAATTAGCATAAGTATTATAATTTCTTTCAGGATAAACTTCTTTACAAATATTTTTATACAAAACTTCATCCTCTATAAATATAGGTTTATTTTTTGAAATAGTTTCTACTGAAATATTATATTCCCTAGAAAATTCCTCTCGATGACTTATAGATTCTGGACTATTAATATCTTCGTCTATAAACCTATCTATATAAAATATGATAAATTCCTCATCACGCTCCTTATTTTTTTTGACTTCTTCAAATAAATAAAAGATGGATTTTATTTTATTTATTGGGCCATTAATTAATATGTCAAAATAGTTACTCTTAATTTTGTCACTTACTTCGTATTTATTAAAATTTTCGATTGTCTCGTTATATATATCGATATTTATTTTTTTATCCTTGTTAAAATTGTCCACAAATCTAATGACTAAATTTGAGTTCGAACTAAAAGATAATCCTTGATTTATTAATTCAATAATCTCCTGTCTTTTCTCATCTGTTTCCTTAAAATAGTTTTTGAAATAATATTCCTGAAGTTCATTATTATCTATAATACTTTTTGCTTCGTTATAAATTTTAGAATATATTGAATTTTCAGAAAGATTAAATCTTTTTATCATGGCACTATATGTTGACCAAGTAGTTGATTCAGTAACAAGACTTTCAAATGTCTCTTCACTTAGCCCATTAAAAAAACTAATTTTGGCATATGAATCCATTTTTATTCCATAGTTTTTCAATGTATCATATTCATTTTGACCCAAACATTGTTCGAGGGGGGCATTTTGAAAATGGGTATCCTTATCTAAAATTGCCGTCCCGACCTTAGTCCAATCATAATCTTTATCTACTTCAAATTGATAAGCATAAGCATTCCGAGCAATTTTTTCCAGAAAAACTGATAAATCAGAAATATATTTTATCAATTCGTCTTTTTTGTCAATATCATAATTATCGAAAGAAAATTTTTCATAAAAATATGGTATAAATTTTTCTGTATTATTATTGAAACATTTATTTACATTGGCAATAAACTCCTTATAACTTTTTTCTTTTTCATATTTTTCACTTTCAAAATTAAATTTTTTAACATTATTAATCAAAAATTGATTATAACGGTAATTATTAATTTCATCTTCCTTAAATGCTTCAAAATTTTCCTCTTCAAGACTACTAAATAATCTTATATTTTTTTCTGGATTTAATCCTTTTTCTTTTAATATATTGAAATCATCATTGTTAAAAATATTATTACTGAAACGTCCCTCTTTTATTAATTTCTGCAAAACCTCAAGGTTATTTTTATCTAATAATTTTTTCGCATATCTTCGTTGATCTTCATGCTTGTAAACAACATCCCCCCCTCGATAAACGAGAAGGAGATTCTCCTGATTATTCTTTTCGATTTGTGAAATGAGCCAATTATAATTATTAATAGAAAAATACTTTATATACTCAAAATCATCATAAAAAAGTGTTATATACCCATCCTCAATATATTTTCTAAGTTTCCCCAATTGTTCTTCTGATAATGAATCAATGTTGACTTTTTTCCAAGTATTACTACCTATTCTAGTAATACTTTTTATACCCTCATTTACATCTTTAAGTTTGCCTTCTAATTCTAATTCTTCACCTTTTTCGGTCACATAATTATTTTTATACACAAAATCTCTCAATTCATTTTTTTTATTTTCATCCCAATTCAACTTATCCAAATAACCCAAACAATCTTTTAAATGGTAAGGATATTGTGGACTATACGAAGTAAATAAAGATTTTACAAATTCAACATCTAATGATTTCTCAAAAAGTTCTAAGTTTCTCATAACAGTATAAGTCTTATCATTTTTCATCAGAGCTTTAGCTGTTTCAAGGGAATAACCAAGTGGGCTTGCTGTATTTTTAATTATATTCTCAAAATCTACATATCGATTATTTTCTTTTATTAACATTTGTAGATACTCATCTGGAGTCTCTTTTATATGTTCAGAATAATCGTATTGTGTAATTTTCGCTAAAATATGACCTAACCCTCCCCTAATTAGCGCGTTAATCTCTACGCCATTTAATTTTTCTACTTTACTATCATACCTACTTAGACCCAAGTAATTAAATAAACTATTAGTGTCCCAATCATCGTCAATACCAAGTGGATATATTTTTTTCACAAATGAATCGTCTTTTTCGGAGAGTAAAATAATCTTAGCTTTTTTTACTAAATTATAATCAATCTTTTTCTTACGATTATAATTATTTTCACTACCTTCAATGGCGTTTTTTAATCTACTAATCAACACTTCCTTCATTTTTTTTGCAGTATAATCAGGATTAGGAACTAACCTTCCTTCTGTCTCTTCAATATGCTCAACGTCTTTAAATAATTTCTCAATAAATTCTTTTTTATTATTCTGAAAAGATTCTTCATCATCTTCTAGAATTCTAAGAATAGGAAGAATTTCTTCTTCTATCTTCTTTTCCAATAAATCTTCTTCTCCAACAAAGATTCTTTCAGTTTGTTTTTTTCCGTTTATTACTTCTTTATTTTTTATACCTATTGATTCAAATTTCATATATTTAATTATTTTTAACTTGGACCCATTTTAGATTTTGAACATTAACCGGAGAACTAAGTAGAACTTTTTTAAAAGGGTCAGTTGGGGCAGAAATTATTTCATCGACAATAGCCACAACTAAAGAAGTACTACCAGGCAAATATATTATTGTTCCTTTTTCGGCTGATAATTCGGAAGGAATTATCATTTCAAAATTTCCTCCTCCTCGGCCAGTCAGCATTACACTCGCATTTATTATGTCCAAATAACCTTCAGTTTTTTGTCCTGGATTAGTATACAACGATACTAAAGAAGTTTTATTATAAACCTTACTTATACTCCCGATTGGGATATTACCTCCCGCATAAACTTGGTCTGATTCTTTTATCTCCATATCTTCTCCAATATCAATAATGATAGTATCATAAGGTGAATGGTTGGGCTTTGTTAAAATATTGGCTAATATAAAATTATCATCAACTGGCGTTCTTCCTAATATTTCTTTTAAACTATTTACTTCATTTTTTAAAATTTGATAGTCGATCATTGTCAATCTAATATTTGAATTTTCTTCTATTAAATTATGATTCTCTTTTGTAATCGCGGCTTTTGTTCGAAATAAATAATTAACATCATAAAAACTATCTGTCGCTAGTTTTTCTGATTCCCAAATAGGTCTTCCAATTGCATGAAAAATTTTACCAGACCATGATAAAACTCCAACAATAGCTAAAACAAAAAAAATACCAAAACCAATTACATGTTTAATAATTTTTTTTCTCCTGATTATTTGTTTTTTATCTTGGAACTGATGTATCATCGGTATTTAATAAAACTTCTCTATAGGAATCAAAATCTTCAAGGATTACTCCGGTGCCCCGAGCCACAGCGGTCAGTGGGTCTTCAGCGACGTATATCGGTATTTTAATAGCATTTTGAATCATGACATCAAGCCCTCGCAATAAAGCTCCACCTCCTGAGAGAACTAAACCCCGATGAATTATATCGGAAAGAAGTTCAGGTGGAGTTGTCTCAAGAACTTCTTTAATTCCATCAATCAAACTAAGAACTGATGGCATAATAGCTTCGCGAACATCAGAATCAGTCACAATCACTTGTCTTGGTAGTCCGGTGACAAGGTCTCGGCCTCTAACCTCTGCTTCCATCGGCTCACTATCTAAAACTCCACCAATCGCAATTTTAATATTTTCAGCTGTTCGCTCCCCAATTAATAATTTAAATTCATCTTTCATATAATTCACGATATTGCTATTGAATAGATCTCCGGCAATTTTTAAATTTTTTGAACAAACAACACCAGATAAAGAAATAACGGCTATATCTGTGGTGCCCCCACCTATGTCAACAATAACTGATCCAACTGCATCTTTGACAGGCAGTCTGATTCCGATAGCAGCCGACATCGGCTCTTCAATAATATAAACCTCGCGAGCTCCAGCTGAATGAGCGGCATCTTCAACAGCCCGAATTTCAACATTGGTAATACCAGTCGGTACACCAATAATAACTCGAGGTCGAATAAATTTTTTAGAAATTTTTTCAGTTTTATTAATTAAATAAGAAAGCATTTCTTCCGTCACTTCAAAGTCAGAAATTACCCCATCAACAATCGGCCGTACGGCTCGAATATGCCCAGGTGTTCGTCCGAGCATTTGTTTGGCTTCAGTTCCAACCGCAATTATCTGTCCAGTTTTTTGATTAACAACTACAACTGAAGGTTCACTAATGATGATTCCATGACCTTTCAAATAGACCAGCGTATTGGCTGTGCCTAAATCAATTCCGATATCATTAGAAAACATTTGGTAAAATTTTTTAAACATATAAAATTAGGTTCTAGTTTCTAGTTGCTAGGTTCTAGGAGATTAATTAATTCGAAAAATGTGACTACTCGTCCTTTATCTTCAGTTCTTTTTTTTATTTCAAAACCTCCATCTTCTAGACTTCGTTTTGAAACAACCAACCGATAAGGCAAACCAAGCAAATCGGCATCAGCAAATTTTTCCCCTGCACTTATGTCTTGCCGGTCATCAAATAAAACTTCAATATTTTTTTGCAATAATTCTAGATAAATCTTCTCAGCTTCCTTTTTTACCTTTTCATCACCACCTAGTGAAAGTAGATGGATTTTAAATGGAGCTACAGTCTCTGGCCAAATGATACCCTTATCATCAGAAAGAACTTCAACAATTGTTCCCATTAAGCGCCCAAGACCGATTCCATAACTTCCCATAATAACTAACTTTTCTTCACCTTCTTCGTTTTTATATTTTAAATCAAAAGGAGCTGAAAATTTTGTTCCCAGAGGAAAGATATTTCCTACTTCTATGGCTCTTTTTTCAACTAAATCTTCTTTTTTAACCCCTAAACTCTCTAAGACTTCATCATTGTATACTTCAAGGTTAATTGCAATACCTTTATTTTCATCAATATAAATAGTGTCTTCACCTGCTCCAGTCAAAGTCTGAAATTCATGTGAAAATTTTGAAAAAGTTCCACCAGAGGCGAAAGTTAAATAAGTCAAATGTCCGATCCCTACTCGGCTGAAAATATTTTTATAGGCTTGCTTGGCACGCTCATAAAATTCATTATGTTCTTCATCGTTTCTCGAAAAAGAATAAAGAGCCTTCCAGTAAAATTCTCGGCCTCTTAAAATTCCGGATTTACTTCTTGTTTCATTTCTAAATATATCTTTAAAATCATATGAGTAAATCGGCAAATCTTTGTATGAGCTTATGTATTGTTTTAAAATATTGGCATGAGCTTCTTCATTAGTAAAAGATAAACCAACTTCCCCACCATTTTTTAATTTAGTTTTAAACCAATTATCTACCACTTCATCACTCCATCTATCAGACTTTTCCCAAATTTCTTTATTTTGCAGTATAGAAGTTTTCATTTCCTGCCCTCCGATAGCGTCCATTTCTTCTCTTATAATATTTTCAATTTTTTTGATAACTCGAATGCCAAGTGGTAAATACGAATATACACCAGCCATTTCTTTATTTATAAATCCAGCTTTTATTAGAAGTTCCGCATTTAAAGAAACCTCATCAGATGGGCTTTCTTTTTTAGTCCTTGTAAACAAATGTGATTGTTTCATATTCACTATATTACCCTAAAACGACCCATCAGTCAAAAATTAGAAGTTGCAAAATAATGATTTTTCTGGTAATATATAACTTAGTTCCGTGAGGGATTTTTTAATTTAATCACCTTGTAAATTTACCCGCACACCTATATTTTTATTGTTTTTATAGAAAAACAATATGTTATGACTTAAGTATGTATTTTTAGATTAAATAAATTTAAAAATATACATTATGTAATCATAATAATAAAAATATAGGTGTGGGGGTATAGCTGGAATGCTTAAAAACGGAACATTATAAACAAATCTCTGTCGAAAGAGATAATTAACCACAAAAAAATATGAATACACAAAATACAGTTGAGGAAATGTTTCAAGCCGGTGTCCATTATGGATACTCAAAGAGTCGTCGTCATCCATCAGCTTCATCTTATGTCTTTGCGACAAAAAATGGTGTTGATATTATAAATATTGAAAAAACAAATGAACTTCTTGAAAAAGCATTAGAAGAAGTTGCGAGATTAGC
>CAYVBT010000010.1:0-320 GCA_964449885.1 uncultured Candidatus Saccharibacteria bacterium | reverse complement strand
TAGTTGATTCAAAAAAAGAACATATTGCTGTTACTGAAGCTAAAAAAATGAATCTACCAATTATTGCTTTACTGAACACTGATTGTAATTTAAAACAAGTACAATTCCCTATCATCGCCAATGATGCTTCTATTTCATCTGTAACTTTTTTCTTAACAAAAATAAAAGAAGCATATACAAAAGGGTCAAATGGTCTTAATAAATAATTAAAAAATATTAAAAATATGTCTATTAAAATAACCGCGGAACAAGTTAAAGACTTAAGAGATAAAACAGGTGTTTCAGTCATGCAATGTAAAAATGCCCTTGAAGAAGCCGAA
>CAYVBT010000009.1:26686-27963 GCA_964449885.1 uncultured Candidatus Saccharibacteria bacterium | reverse complement strand
GTAACTGCTGAAATTGATAACGCTAAGTTATATAGAGAAGAATTATTACCAGTAGCGAAAGATTACGAGGATATCACTATCGTTTTTACTAATTTAATGAATGCTTCACAAGATAAACATCTTCCTGCTTTTGAGAAGTGTAAGTAGCGGTCGATATTTTTTGAATTTTAAATTATTATTTAATTAAATACAATATATATGAATAAATTTTTTATGGTTAGTGTAATAGTAATGTCCTTAATGTTATCAGGTAATGCATATGCTACTGATCAAAGTAGCGGTATTCATGAGGCTGGTACTGGACTTACAAATCCTGAATTAAAAGAAGAAGCTAAGGGCACTGGTCAAGGGCTAACAGGCACAACAACAAGTGCAACAAGTGGGGTAAAAACTGAAACAAAAACACAACAGCAAGAACAACAAAAATTACAAGATGGGGTAGGGGCTATCAACCCGACTCAAAATCAAGTTCAAAATAATGAGGAAACAGGAACACAAAGTCAAAATAAGGCAGGTTCTATTAATGCTACGCAAAGAAAGAGTCAAGTGGCTAATGCTGTTCAAGAAATGTTAAATTTAGCTGAAAAAAATGCTGGAATTGGACAAGAAATTAAAGTTATAGCTCAAGCACAGATAGAAAATCAAGAGAAAATAGAAAGTAATTTAGAAAATGTACAATCTCGAAGTGGTCTTGCTAAATTTTTTATTGGTCCTAAGGATAGTGAGATAAAGAATACAAAAGAATTATTAATACAGAAGCAAGAACAGATTAAAAAATTAATTGAACTTAAGAATCAACTCAAAAATGAAGGTGATCAAAAAACACTAGAAGAACAAATTAAAATATTAGAAGAAGCTAATTTAGAAGTAGGTATTACTCTAGAAAAAGAACAAAAAGGATTTAGTTTGTTTGGATGGCTATTTAAATAGTTAGTAAAGCATGTAAAATCACCTCAAATTTAATTTGAGGTGATTTTTGTTTATGGTATTGACAGAATTTTTTAGTGGGTATATACTCACTACAGGTCGTAGATGTTCGGTCGAACTATCTATTAATAACTAATTAAGAAAAATAAATATTATGCCTAATTTAGATGGAAAAGGACCGTTAGGTCAAGGGCCAAGAACTGGTCGTGGAATGGGAATGTGTAGAGGTTGTGGTTGTGGCAGGATTTTTGGTTTTAGAAGATTTTTTTCCTCTAAAAATGAACTTGCTAGACTAGAGGATGAAGAAAAAATTCTTGAGGAAGAACTCGTAGCTATCCGTGAAGAAAAAG
>CAYVBT010000009.1:18850-26676 GCA_964449885.1 uncultured Candidatus Saccharibacteria bacterium | reverse complement strand
AATTATTTAATTATATATGGTAGAAATAGTTCAAGAGGGAAATATAACTCTTCGTCAAATAGCAAAAGAAGTATCTATATCTGAAATCACAAAACCTCGGATACAGAAAGTTTTAAAAGACATGAGTGAGGCTCTAGATAGTCAGAATGATGGCGTTGCTATCGCTGCCCCTCAAATAGATGTATCTTTGCGAATTTTTATTGTTTCTGGAAAGATTTTTGATAAAGAATTTATGGATGGAAATAGTAATTTTAAACGAATAAAAACTCACCCAAATTTATTTTTTATCAATCCGGTAATTACAAAAATATCAAAAGATAAAAAGGCTATGGATGAGGGATGTTTGTCGGTCCGTCCTATTTATGGAAAAGTTAGAAGAGCTACACGTGCGACGGTAGAAGCTTACAATGAAAAAGGCAAGAAATTTAAAATGAATGGATCTGGACTTTTAGCTCATATTTTCCAACACGAAACTGATCATTTAGAGGGAATCCTTTTTATAGATAAAGCTAAAGATATGAGAGAGATTTTACAATAAATATATATAATAATATTATGCCAAGAATACAAAACTGTTTATGTAAAGATATAAAATTTGAACCTAATGTAGTTTATTTTAAACCACAAGGTATTTCAATGCGAGATTTGGAAATAGTAGAAGTTTCTATGGAGGAAGTCGAGGCTTATCGTTTACGGCATGTTGAAAAATTAGAACAAATACAAGCTGGAGAAAAATGAATACTTCTACAAGTACTTATCAAAGAATTCTCTACTCTATTTATGAAAAATTAGGAGATGCTTTGATAAATGGTAAAGCGATTAAAATTATTAAACATAAGTAATCTATGAATAAAAAATTAACTACAATTTCAAAAATACTTGTTTTGTTTTCAATGCTAACTCTAATTATATCTGTGACATCTATTTTTAACACAAAAGTATCATATGCAGAAGAGAAAGTGGAAGTAAATTTATTTTATGGTGATGGTTGTCCTCATTGTGCAAAAGTTGAGCCGATATTTGATAACCTTAAATCAAAATACCCTCAAGTTATTTTTAATCGTTATGAAGTATATCATGACCAAGAAAATGCTCTCCTTTTATACGGTTTATACGATAAATATAATGTACCCTCTGAGGATAGAGGTGGAGTACCAGTTGTATTTACAGGCGGACAGTATTTTATGGGCGATAGACCAATAATTGATAATTTAGAAAATAAAATTATTTTAGAACTTTCTGTTTCTAAAAACACTGAAAATATAAATAAAATAGAAACCATCACTAATTCTGTTTTAGAGAATAAAGAAGAAGAAAAAAAACTAGATTCAGTTTTACCAGAACTAGATTCAATTAAACAAGAAAATAAAATAGGAAGGAATTATTCTCTCTGGGCGATTGCTGGGGCTGCTATTGTTGATTCAATTAACCCTTGTGCGATTGCTGTCTTATTGATACTTCTTACTGCTTTAATGTTTGGAGCCGGAAATAAAAAAAGAGCTCTATATGGAGGTCTTGCTTTTACTTTTTCTATCTATATTACATATTTTTTATTTGGTTTAGGATTATTGCAACTCATTGCCGTTACAAATATAGCTAATATAATTGCAAAAATAGTGGGCGTAGTTGCTTTGTTGATAGGATTAGCTAATATTAAAGATTTCTTTTTTTATGGGGGCGGAGGTTTCGTTATGGAAATACCAAGGAATTGGAGACCAACACTTAAAAAGATTTTAAATGGAATTACTTCTCCTTGGGGTGCATTTTTTGCAGGATTTGTAGTTACATTATTTGAATTACCATGTACAGGGGGGCCATACTTTTTTGTCATTGGCTTATTGTCTCAAGCTCAAAGTATTAAAAGTATTATACCTACATTATTGTTTTATAATTTAGTCTTTATTATTCCACTACTATTAATATCGTTTGGTGTATATTTTGGGGTTTCGTCTATAGAAAAAGCTGAAGAATGGAAAAATAAAAATATAAGAGCACTTCATCTGGTAGCTGGAATTATAATGCTAGCATTAGGGGTTTGGGTATTTTTAATTTAAATTGTCGGGGTGCCGGGAATTTCTTCCATTACATGGACAGTATACCTTTTCCATTTTCTCAATGATTACATTTCGAAAATATGAAAAAGCTTTTCGAATTCCGGACATAGTGTGCGTAGGCACACTACTCACCCCGACAATTAAAAATAACCTCTTGCGAGGTTTATTTTTAATTGTCGGGGCGCCGGGATTCGAACCCGGAGTCGCCTCCCTCTGGGTCGCAGATGTCTCCCAGACATCTGGAGATTTTTTTAAAAACTTTGTCGGGGTGCCGGGATTCGAACCCGGAGTCGCCTGTTCCCAAAACAGGAATGTTAGCCGTTACACCACACCCCGACAAAACTTTTAAAAAATCTCCCCAAAAAGGAATGCATGCCCCGTAGTGAGCTTCGCTCTACTATGGGGTTAGCCGTTACACCACACCCCGATGCAATTTTCTTATCTTAGCACATTTAAGGCGAAAAACAATGATTAATATTTAAGAAAAACTACTTGCAAGTAATTTGCATTTGTGATAAAGTATAAAAATGTTAAAAGAAAAACTTTTGATAGAAGATTTTAAAAATATTCTAAAAGAGAAGGGCCTTAAATGCACGCCATCACGAGAAATGATTTTAGAGATATTTTCTGGGAATAAAAGACCAATAAGGGCCGAAGATATTTATAATAAGCTTAAAAATAAAATTGATGAAGCAACAATTTACAGAACCATATCTTCCTTTAAAAAAGTAGGACTTATAAGGCAGGTTAATTTAAGAAGAGAATCTGTATATTTTGAACTTAATAATGATCACCATCATCATATTGTTTGCGAAAAATGTGGGGAGATAGAAGATTTTAAAGAAAATAGTGAAATTGAAAAAATTTTAGGGCGAATTGTCGAAAAATCGTCTCGTTTTAAAATTATAAATGAGCATTCCTTAGAACTTTTCGGGGTGTGCTCAAAGTGTATTTAATAATTAAATAAATATATGAATAAAAAAAGTATTTTAGTATTATCTGTGTTAGTTCTGATGGTTGTTGGTTCTTTTTTGTTGTTTGGTAATAAAAAAGAAGAAGTAGTTTCAAATAATAAAATTAAAGTTGT
This sequence comes from uncultured Candidatus Saccharibacteria bacterium, assembly GCA_964449885.1. Lineage (GTDB taxonomy): Bacteria > Patescibacteriota > Minisyncoccia > Phycocordibacterales > UBA9973 > UBA8515. The sequence goes on along the minus strand of CAYVBT010000009.1, from coordinate 23,535 downwards.
TACAACCCTTTTTCCTTTATATGATTTAGCTAAAGAAATTGGAGGTGACAAGGTGGAAGTGAGTCTACTTTTACCACCTGGAATGGGACCGCATTCTTTTGAGCCCAAACCAAGTGATATTATAAAGATAAATGAATCAGATTTATTTATTTATACTGGTAAGTTTATGGAACCTTGGGCTGAAGATATAATAAAGGGTATAACAAATGAAAATGTAAAAATTGTAAATGCGAGTACTGGAATAAAGTTAATGGAAATAGTAGACGAGCACGGCCACGAAGAAGAACACGAAAATGAAGGAATTGACCCTCACATTTGGTTGGATTTTGATAATAGTCAAATTATGGTTGATAGTATTACCAAGGCCCTTATAGAGAAAGATTTCATTAACACTGATCTTTACCAAAACAATGCCATTATATATAAAAATAAATTAACTCAATTAGATGATAAATTTAAATCAAATCTTACTAGTTGTGAGAGCAGAGAGATTGTTTATGGTGGACATTATGCTTTCGGCTATATGGGCAAAAAATATGATCTAACTTATGAGTCGGCATATGGTATTTCTCCAGACTCTGAACCATCGGCAGCTGATTTAATTAAATTAATTGAACAAATAAAAAAAGAAAAAATTAAATTTGTTTTTGCCGAAGAGTTACTAAGCCAAGAAGTTGCTGAAACTCTTGCCAAAGAAACTGGGGCAGGTATACTTCTATTAAATCCAGCAGGAAATTTATCTAAAGAAGATTTTGAAAATAATAAAGATTTTCTTTCGATAATGGAAGAAAACTTATCTAATCTTAAGCTTGGGCTTGGGTGTGGTCAATAATTAAAATGGAATCAATAATTGAAGTAAAAAATCTATCTGTGCACTACGGGCAAACAGAAGCGTTGAAAGACGTTTCTTTTGTGATCGAGAAAGGTGATTTCATTGGACTTGCAGGGCCGAATGGAGCAGGAAAGACCACTCTAGTAAAAGCTATGCTCGGTTTGATTCCTATCTCAAATGGGGAGATTAAAATTTTAGGTAATTCAATAGAAAAATTTAATAGTTGGGGTAAAATTGGTTATTTACCTCAAAAATCTTCGACTGTAAATGTTTTATTTCCAGCAACAGTTGATGAAATAGTAACACTGGGTCTTTTGTCTCAAAAGAAATTACCAAAGAGAATTACAAAAAATGACAAAATAAAAGTCACTCAAATATTAAAAGAATTAGGAATAAGTGATTTGCATAATAAGATGATCTCTGAGCTCTCTGGTGGTCAGCAACAAAAAGTATTACTTGCTCGTGCGCTAGTTTCAAATCCAGAAATTTTAATTTTTGATGAGCCCTCTACTGCTCTTGATCCAAACGCCAGAGAGTCATTTTTTAATTTAGCTCAGAAGTTAAACAAAGAAAATGGTATTGCTATTATAATTATAACTCATGATACTGGTTATATTGGAAGTTATGCCAATAAATTAATGTATTTAGATCATGAATTAAAATATTTTGGGGAAATTGAAGGATTTTGTGGAACAGATAAAGAGAATCATTCATTTGAAAGAAGTGGGCATCATATTATTTGGCATCAACATAATTAATTATGGATATATTAAATTTTTTACAATACTCGTTTATTCAGAAAGCATTTTTTGCTGGTTCTTTTGTTGCTATCGTGTGTTCATCATTAGGAATATTTTTAGTTCTTAGAAAAATGTCTTTAATTGGTGATGGCCTTTCTCATGTAAGCTTTGGAGCAATTGCGCTGGGTTTATTTTTGGGTATTTTCCCTTTTTATGTTGCTGTTCCTATTGTGATGGTCGCTTCTGTTTTGATCTTAAAAATAAGTGAAAAAGCTAAAGTATATGGAGATGCAGCAATAGGGATAGTGTCTGCTGTAGGAATCGCAGGGGGAGTAATTCTTGCTAGTGTCTCAAATGGTTTTAATGTTGATTTATTTAGTTATCTTTTTGGTAATATATTGGCAATTAGTAATATTGAAGTAATATTGTCTATTTTATTATCAGTAGTTGTTTTGCTGGTTATTTATTTATTTTATTGGGATTTATTTTCTGCAACTTTTGATGAAGAATATGCAAAAACTACAGGAATAAAAACAAATTTTATTAATATACTTCTTACCTTGCTTACTTCTGTCACTGTTGTTTTGTCTGTTAAAATGGTTGGAGTAATGCTTGTATCGGCTCTTTTAATACTTCCCGCGGTTACAGCCTTACAAATTTCGAAAGGTTTTAGAATGGCAATGATTATTGGAAGTATAATTTCACTTGTATCAGTTATATTAGGAATAACCTTTTCGTTTTTATTTGATTTACCGACAGGAGCCATGATTGTGATGATTAATGCTCTATTTTTTACTTTAGCTTATATTTATAAACATATATAAAAAAAATAAAAAGAAAAACCACTCATAGATAGAATAGAGTGGCTTCTTTAGATTTAATTGCTATAAAACAATTAAATTATTTAACAGCGTCTTTCAAAGCTTTTGCAGCTCGGAATTTTGGAACTTTTGTTGCAGCTACTTTAACTTGCTCTCCTGTCTTTGGGTTGCGAGCCATTCGGGCTGCGCGGGCCTTAACAGAAAAGATTCCAATACCTGCGATTGATACTTCGTCGCCTTTTTTCAAAGTTGCAACGATAGCATCAAACATAGCGCTCACGATTTCTTCAGCTTGTACTTTTGTACCACCTAGCTTTTCATGAACAAGTTCTACTAATGCTTGTTTATTCATTATTTTTTTTCTATTTTTTAAAGAAATAGAATACTATCTGAATAATATTTCGACCGTTTGCAAACGATCCCTAATAAATAGGTATAATCTTATTATATATCAAGCTAATTTAAAAACAAGCCCCTACCCCTATATTGTCGTTGCTTTTTGTTAGGCTAATAAAACTGGATAGCCAATGTATATATTCTTTCTTTTATTATAATTTAGCCATATTTCTATTGAAAAAGCATAACAACAACAATATAGGTGTGGGGCAAGGGTTTTTAGTGTTTGACAAAGGGGCTGTTTGTTTTATAAAAAACACCATAAATTCTTTTTAAAAAGAATTTATGGTGTTTTTATTTTAATTATTTTATCTTGCGTATTCGATAATTCGATTTTCTCTTATCATTGTGACCCTTATTTCACCAGGGTAAGTGAGTTCTTGTTCGATTTTCTTGGCGATATCGCGAGCCATTTCTTTAGCTTGTAAATCTGTAACTTTTTCAGGAGTGACAAATATCCTTATTTCACGTCCTGCCGATAAAGCATAAGACTTTTCTACTCCATCAAATGTCTTTGTAAGGGCTTCCAGGTCTTGTAAGCGCTTGATATAGTTCTCTACACTATCCCTGCGGGCGCCTGGGCGCCCCCCTGAGATATGGTCGGCAGTTTGAACGATAACAGACTCAATGGATTCATGAGGTGTATCATCGTGATGACTCTTCATAGCTGTAATGATGCGAGGGTCGGCTCCAAATTTCTGAAGTATTCTAATTCCAATATCGATATGGGTTCCTTGAACTTCATGGTCAAGAGCTTTACCTATATCGTGGACCAAAGCACCTGCTTTGGCGACTTGGACATCAGCACCGAGTTCTTCGGCAAGCATTCCAGCAATGTGAGCCATTTCTATTGAGTGTTGCAAAACATTTTGACCATAAGATGTACGGAAATATAATCTTCCAACAATAGCACTTATTCTTGGGTCTAGATTAAAGATTCCACATTCATAAACTGCTTGGTCACCTTTTTCTTTGATTATTTTGTTGATATCTTCTTGAGCTTTAGCGACAACTTCTTCAATTTTAGCAGGCTGAATTCGTCCATCTAAGATTAAGTTTTCAAGCGCGAGTCTAGCAACTTGTCGGCGAACAGGGTCAAAAGATGAAATAACAATTGCTCCTGGAGTTTCATCAATGATAAGTTCAACACCGGAGCCTTTTTCAAATGCTCTTATATTTCGTCCTTCTTTTCCAATAATTTTACCTTTAATTTCATCATTTGGAATATTAACTGAAGTTGTCATCATTTCACTGGCGGTCGATGAAGCAAGGCGATTAATACTTGCAGATAATATATCTTTTGCCCGACGATCAAGCTTCTCAGCATTGATGCCTTCCATTTTTTGCATTCGGACAACTAAATCTTCTTCATATTTAGCTTCAATGTCTTTAAATAAAACTTCTTTCGCATCTTCGCGGGTAAGACCTGCGACTTTTTCAAGAATTCTTTCTTTTTCTTCTTGCATTCCATCAACTCTTTCTTTAACTTTCTTTCCTCAATCTTTACTTTTATTTTTTCAACTTCTTTATCTATTTCTCCCTGACGGCCATCTAGCATTTCCTCTTTTTTAATAAGACGATTTTCTGTTTGCTTCCATTCTTCTTCTTTCTTCTTGTATTCTTTATTTGATTCTTCCAAGTGCTTTTCAGCTTTCTTCTTGGCCTCGTCGAGCACCTTTTGAGCATCTTCTTTTGCTCCTAGCATTATCTGCTTGATCTCAAGTTCCATGGAACCCTTTTGACCAAGAGAAATAATTAGACGCAAATAATACCCAATCCCAGCACCTACAACAAGGGCTAGAACTCCAATGATTATTATTGTTATTAAACTCATAGCGACTTTTAGCCGCTTTTAAAACACAGAGATTATACTACCCTTATTTTTAGGGCAATTTA
>CAYVBT010000009.1:3819-18840 GCA_964449885.1 uncultured Candidatus Saccharibacteria bacterium | reverse complement strand
GTCTTGAAAAATAGCTACAATTTCACCGGAAGGAAGTTTGTAAATAAAATTTTTAAATTTCGATACTTTTATAATACTCCAAAATAGCAATTTTGTCTACCACGTTAGAGAACGCCCTCGTAATCGAGTGCTTCAGTCACCTTGGGGCGATTTTTCTCTAACGAGGTCTAGATTTCTAATAGAGTACATTAAAAGACCCGAAAACAATGTTTCGGGTCTTTTAATGTTTGTTATTTATTTTCCTTTAGGTTTAGAAATTATTTCATCAACAATTCCATACTTTTTGGCTTCATCAGATGTCATCCAATAATCACGGTCGGAGTCTTTATCGACTTGGTCGATCTTTTTATTGGTATTCTGCGCTAGAATTTTGTTAAGGGTATCTTTGGTGCGAAGAATATGTTTGGCGTTGATAGCAATATCACTTGCTTGGCCTTCGGTGCCACCCATGACTTGGTGAATCATGACTTCGGAATTTGTCAGTGAAAATCTTTTACCTTTTTGACCTGATGAAAGAATAAGTGCACCCATTGATGCGGCGATACCGACGCAAATAGTCGAGACATCACTTTTGATAAAATTCATTGTATCGATGATGGCTAAGCCAGCAGTCACTGAACCACCAGGAGAGTTGATGTAAAGATGAATATCTTTTTTATTGTCAGCGTTATCTAAATACAAAAGTTGAGCAATAATTAGATTGGCCGTATGGTCATCAATAGGGCCACCAAGGAAAATAATACGATCGTTTAAAAGGCGTGAGTATATGTCGTAAGCTCTTTCGCCAAATTGTGATTTTTCTATTACGGTTGGGATTAACATAGTTTTAATAAGTAGTTAGTAGTAAGTAGCAAGTAGTAAGGGAATCGACTTTATTATTTTATCACAAATTATCTATTTTAAAAGCTTTCTACTTACTACTTTCTACATGCTACTTTGATTTTCTAAAAACTTAAATACTTTTTCGTTTTCTAACATTTGTTCCACATAAGCGCGAGCTCGATTTGGATCGGCATCTTTATACATAGTGGTGATTTGGGTCACATCTTTTACAACTTCTTCTTCAGTTGGTTTAAGGTTTTCTTTTTCACTGATGGTATGAATAATCATTTGAACCTTCGCTCGTTTCTCGGCATCACTGTGCCACTCTTTTCGCAAATCATCTTCTGTCTTATTTATTTGTTTTAGATAATCTTCGAATTTAAAACCGGCATTTTCGATATCGGCTTGCAAACGATACATAATTTTATCTGTTTCACTACCGATTAATATTTCTGGAATAATAGTATCAGTCTGTTTCACTAACTCTTCAATAATAGAAAGACGAATTTTATCTTTTAGTTCAATTTCTTTTTCCATCTTCATATTACTTCTAATTTTTTCTCGGAAAGCTTCGGCTGTGGCAAATTCACCAAAAGTTTTAGCGAAAGCATCATCAAAGACAGGGTATTCACTTTCTGGAATTTCTTTAGGTGCATCTTGGGATTCAGTTCCATCGGATTTATCCTCATGTGCTTTTGCATGTTCTTCTTCGGTCATATGTTCATGACCAGCATGATCAACGCCACGAGCTTGCTGGGCTCGCATTTTACGAAGCTCAAGAATTGTTTTTTCAACATCAGCCTCATCGACAATAATTTCTTTATTGAATTCCTCCTTTTTATTTTCATTACTTGCAATTTTTTTATAATCAGGAAGTTTCATTTCAGGGAGTACAGCGGTGACAATTTTAAATTCAAGTGGTGAGCCTTTAGCAATTTTAGTGATAGCAATTTCAGGTCGACCGATAGCATCTATTTTATTTTCTTCTAAAATTTTAATGTAATTTTCAGAAAGAGCGGCTTCGGCCATTTCTTCTAGGATTTCCATTTCCGGGATATTTTCTTTAATCTTTGAAGCTGGAGCTTTTCCTTTTCGAAAACCCGGAAGCTCTAAACGCTCACCAATTTTGACAAGGGCTTTATCTTCATATTTTTCAAACTCCGCAGTCTCTAAAACTCCAATAATTTCAACCTCACTTTTGTCTAATTTTTTAATTGTTATTTGCATAGTTTTTATATCTTATACTAAAATTAATAAATTTTCAAACATTAAAAAACCCCTCGAGTGAGGGATTTTTTAATGCAATATAATCTTTGGAAGTCCGACTTCCAAAGATTATTAGATTAAAACCAAAATGTAACCAAGATTGGAACGATGATAAGAGCAATGATGTTTAGAATTTTAATCATTGGATTAATTGCGGGACCGGCTGTATCTTTGTAAGGGTCACCAACAGTATCTCCTGTGACAGCGGCTTTGTGCGCATCAGAGCCTTTACCTCCAAAGTTTCCAAGTTCGATATATTTCTTAGCATTGTCCCATGCGCCTCCACCGGAGGTCATAGAAATGGCTAAGAAAATTCCTGTGATGATTGAACCAACAAGAAGTCCACCGAGTGCTTCAGGTCCTAATATAAATCCAACTAATATTGGAGCTAGAACTGGAATAAGAGCTGGAAGAATCATTTGCTTGATAGCACCAGTTGTCACGATGTCGACGCAGGTTGCGTAATCGGGTTTGCCTGAGCCATCCATGATGCCTTTGATTTCGCGGAATTGTCGGCGAACTTCTTCAACAACTTTTCCGGCTGCTTTTCCGACGGCTTCCATTGATAGGGCACTAAAATAATAAGGAAGTAATCCACCAATTAGAAGTCCAGCAATAACAAGTGGATTTCCTAAATCAAAATTTAATTTATGTCCAAGATCTGCGAATTCTTGAGTGTAAGAAGAAAATAATACTAAAGCGGCAAGTCCAGCGGAACCAATAGCGTAACCTTTTGTCACAGCTTTAGTTGTATTTCCAACTGCATCAAGTGGGTCAGTAATATTACGAACTGATTCTGGAAGGTTTGCCATTTCTGCAATTCCACCGGCGTTGTCTGTGATAGGTCCAAATGAATCGATAGCTACAATAATACCAGTAAGAGAAAGCATAGACATAGCCGCAATTGCTACTCCATATAATTCTCCAAAATGATAAGAAGCTAAAATTCCGAAAACAATTGATAGAAGTGGAAGAGCTGTAGATTTCATTGAAACAGCTAAACCTTGAATAACATTTGTTCCATGGCCTGAGACAGATGCTGAGGCGATTGATTTAACTGGATTATATTTTGTTGAAGTGTAGTATTCAGTGATGATGATAATAAGCGCCGTCACAACAATACCAACCAAAGCACTGAAGTAAAGATTATTGACTGAATAATTTGTTTGTCCAGCCATCAACCATTTTGTAATTGGATAAAAACCAATTGCCGATAAAATTCCTGAAACGATGAGACCTTTGTATAAAGCTCCCATAATATTTTTCTTTTTTCCAAGTCGGACGAACCATGTCCCAATTATGGTTGAAATAATTGAAACTCCACCGATTGCAAGTGGGTAAATAATTGCATTATCAAAACCTGAAAAAACGAGTGAGCCCAAAAGCATTGTGGCAACAGAAGTCACTGCGTATGTTTCAAATAAATCGGCGGCCATTCCCGCACAGTCTCCGACATTGTCTCCGACATTGTCCGCAATAACGGCTGGATTGCGAGGATCGTCTTCTGGAATTCCGGCTTCAACTTTTCCAACAAGGTCAGCTCCAACATCAGCGGCTTTTGTAAATATTCCTCCACCTAGTCGAGCAAAAACTGAAATCAGACTAGCTCCGAAAGAAAGCCCAACAAGTGAGCGGACAGCCCCGGCTCCAACGAATTTAGTTGCAATAATGTAAAACAAAGTAACTCCAAGCAAAGCAAGTCCGACAACCAATAATCCCGTGACGGAACCACCTTTGAAGGCAAGTGATAATGCTTCTTTTAATCCTTTCTTGGCTTCTTCGGTTGTGCGGACATTAGCTCGAACTGAAACATTCATGCCAATGTATCCTGCCAAGGCAGAGAGGACCGCTCCGACTAAAAATGAGATAGCCATCATCCAGCCGAGCATAGGAACAAAACCGATGATTAAAAATAATACAAGAGCAATGATAGCAATTGTTTTATATTGACGATTTAAATATGCACGCGCGCCTTGCTGAATAGCCGAAGCGATCATTTTCATTTTATCATCGCCAGCACCCTTACTCATAACCAATTTAATTAAAAACAAACCGTATAATATTGCGACAACTGAAGAAACAAGCGCAAAAATAATAAATGGATTCATCCCGTTAGAAGCAGGAAATGTTTACATTTCCGTTGCTTAAATTAATTTAATAAACTCGACATAAACTAAACTTATATTTTACTTCCCGTGTTAGCCATAAAAGCTTCTAACGAGATTCATGTACCTATCTACCTAATTTGTTCCATCATCGACGATACCATCATCGAGGGAATCTTCACTAACAACAACTTCTTTTTCTCCACCTTCAACTTGAGTACTTTTAATATCAATTCTCCAACCAGTTAATTTTGCTGCCAAACGAACATTTTGTCCACCCTTACCGATTGCTAAAGACAATTGATCATTTGAAACTTCAAGTACAGCTTTATGTTCAGCATCGTTGACTTCAATATTAAGAACGTTGGCTGGAGATATCGCACTTGAGATATAAGTTTCTGGATCTGGAGACCAAGGAATAATATCAATTTTTTCACCGTTTAACTCACTCATAACTGTCGTGACGCGAATACCTTTTTGGCCAACACATGAACCAACAGGATCGACGTGTTCATCATTTGAGAATACAGCGATCTTTGAACGGCTTCCAGCCTCACGAGCGATTGATTTTATTTCAACCACACCAGATGCAATTTCAGGAGCTTCCATGGCAAACAAGCCTTCAATTAATTCAGGATGGGTACGGGAAAGCTTAAGATTGACTCCGCGTGGAGTTTCTTCAACTTGGTATAGATAAGCACGAATTCTCTCACCGCGACGATAAAATTCTCCAGGAATTTGTTCCTCGGGTAAAATTATTCCAGTCGCCCGATTAAAATCAATATAAACAATTCCTCTTTCAACTTTTGAAACGAAGCCGTTAATTATTTCTCCTTCTTTTGTTCCATATTCATCGATAATAGCGCCACGTTCTGCTTCGCGGATTTTTTGAATGATAACTTGTTTAGCAGTTTGAGCGGCGATACGTCCATAATCTTCTTTATTTTCAAGCGGAAAAATTAATTCTTCTCCTGGTTTTGCATCATTTTTAATTTTCTTTGCATCAGCAATTAGAATATGATGTTCTTCATTGAAACGAACGCGTTCATCATCTTCAGAAATTTCTTCCTCATCATCTTCATCGGTCATACGAACAAGAGTATCGTCGACGACAATTTTGATTTGGTAAAATTCCATGACACCAGTTTCGATATCAATTTTTGTTCTAATTATTTGACCTTTTTTGCCGTAATCTTTTTTGTAGGCGGCCGCAATTGCTTGCTCAATTGCATCGATTATTTTTTCGCGCGGAATTTTGCGTTCTTGCTCTAGTTGTTCGAGAGCAGACTTCATTGTTTTTAAATCTAACATATATATTAATTACGAATTACTAATTAAAAATTAAAATTAGGATTCGTTTTTTATTAAATTTTACTTACTATTAAATTGTTTTCTCGCATTGATTGCATAGATTATTTAGTTACTCATCTAAATTATCAATCAATTTTTGTCGAGTTTCTCAAAAATATACAATGTACTTGTCATTTTTAGAAAAATAAAAGCCCGGTTCGAGAACGGACTTACTCCTTAAAATACTACTACAAAGTCTATTCCCGGTCAATCTGTGAATTTCTGGAACTTAGGAAGTTGGACTTCCTAAGATAGATTTTATCTTTTGTTAGTTACTATTTCATAATTTATAAATAGTTATATAATTAATTTATGGGGCTAAGAAAAACAAAATTAGTTTCAGGTCAGATTTACCATATATATAATAGGGGTGTGGATAAACGTGATATTTTTATGGACGACGAAGATCGTTACCGTTTTATCCATGATTTATATGAGTTTAATGATAAAAACCCAGCAATTATTTTAAATAATTATCTTAATAAAAAAATATATAATAAATCTTTGGAAGTCGGACTTCCAAAGATTAAGAGGAGGGAGAGGGAGATGTTAGTGGAAATATTGGCGTTTTGTTTAATGGATAATCATTTTCATATGCTGATTAGGCAAAAAGAAGCAAATGGTGTAACGATATTTATGAGAAAGATAGGGACGGGGTATACAAATTATATAAATAAAAAATACGACAGAAATGGGGCTTTGTTTCAAGGTAAATTTAAATCAGTCCACGTGGGGAAAGATGCACATTTAATGTATTTACCAATTTACATACATTTTAACCCTCTAGACTATGAGTTTAAAGAATGGAGAGAAGGAAAAATTAATGATTTTAAAAAAGCCTTGGAATTTATAGCTAATTATCGATGGAGTAGTTACCTCGATTATATTGGAAAGAAGAATTTTCCTTCGGTGATTAATAAAGATTTTTTATTGAGTAGATTAGGCAGTGAAGAAAAATATAAGGAAGAAGTCATAAATTGGCTAAAATCATTTGGGGATATTTATGATCAAAATCTATTAAAAGAGACTGTTTTGGAAGTCCGACTTCCAAAATTTTTCATAAATCTGCGAATCTATCTTTGGAAGTCGGACTTCCAAAGATTTTTAAGGATGGGGATAAAAAGGGGATAACTTTGTTGACAAAATCTAAATTTACTTAGATAATTGGTTTAAATAGAATCTGTTCGGATTAATTGGAATTTATCTCGGTGAATCTATATTTTCCAAGGTAAATTCCAATTAATACAGTGACAAATCAATATAAATAAACATAAAATCCTGAACCATGAAAAAGATCATTATGCTTTTCGCTGTTGGTCTTTTAAGCATTCTGTTCATTATAGGATGCAAAAAAGACTTAATGCCCTTAGTTGTCCCGGTAGACAAGCCGGAAATCTATACAAATCAAACCGCGGACAATGGTCTGATTACCCTTAGTTGGGAAGCCCAAAATACTAAAATATTACTGATGCAAAACAGAATAGTTGCTGTCCATGATTCGATTACTATTCCTAATATGGATACAACTTTTGTTTTTGATGCTACTAACGATGGTGAAACTGTGTCTAAAAAAGTTGTAATTACAAAAATTCCACTGCCGGAGATATTTTTTAATAAAATAGATACACTTTTACAAGGTGGCGGAACTTGTAAACTTGTTTACTCGACAAAAAACTGTACGAAAATCGTATGGAATAATGTCGAATATGGGCCAAATGGATCTTTAAATGTAAATGTTGCAACTACTACAACTTTAGATTTTAAAATTTTGGGCCCTGGGGGCACTTTAAACACAAAAGTTGTCATTCCGGTTAAAGAAGTCCGTCCATTGACACACTTGGAACAAATAATTACATCAAATCCAATGGTGGAAACATTTTCCAGGAAATCATTAATTAGCCCGAATGGTCCGTGGATAACAAAAAATGTAAATTATTCAGATCCTTGCATGGCTGATAATATAAGGAGATTTTTACCCACCTATAAAATTGTTTATAGCCAAGGGCAACTGTGTGGAGGTGGCTATGTCGAACCAGTAACATCCAATTGGACAATTGCTGGGGATTCGTTATTGATGGAAGGAAATCATGTTTATTTACAATCCTATAATTTAGAGAAAATTATTTGGATTGAAAAGAGTTCCTCATCTAGCTGGAATGAAGAGAAAAAAGTTTGGGACACTGTCGACATGTGGCTCGAAGTAACCAATACTTTTTTAAAATAAATGAACTTTTTGATTTAATAAAAATAAGGCTGTCTTTTAGGCAGTCTTTTTTTTGTGGATAACTATTCTTATTGATTGGTTTCTGTGGTATAATTTTTAAAGATTAAAGTTGTTTTGTCTTTTATTATTATCAATAATTTTTTATTATATGAATCTATTTAAAAAATCCTTCGCAGTTTTATTAATGGTTTTGATTTTTGTTTCTTTAGTCGGATTTAATCAAAAAGTTTTTGCTTATGAAAATAGCTTTGCTATTTTTGAAAATGCAACGACCTTAAGATTTGTGACCGCAGAGCAGACTATTCCTGACCAAACTAATTTTTTTTCTGGGCAGACCTTGACACTCTCAGGCCAAATAAAAACAGATAATAACCTATTTAGTTTTGGTAATACGACTGTGTCTATGAAGGCAACGATGTATTGGATAGATAATGGGGGAGACGAACACCTGTCAATGAGCCCTCAGTATATAATTAATCCATCTAACCCTGATGCCACACTTTATTTTAATCTTCAGCAGGATTCAGTAACTGGTAGTACAACATTTCCACTGCCACAGGAATATAATAGTCTTCATAGAATTAGAATAGAAACAAAAGCTTTTGGAGACGAGATAGAAAATAGAGAGTTTGATTTTTATATTCGTAACCCAAGCGATATTATTGTGAATGCTTGGGCTGTTCCAAGTACAATCAGTTATGGACAGACTTCAACTATTCATTGGGAGGCACAAGCTAATCCATTAACTGGGGTTTCATGCGCAAGAATGGAAGGAGGTGATCTTGACGGGACTTCTGGTACTTTTGAAACAGAAATTTTGTATTCAATGAATGCATATACGGTTGTATGTAATAATGGCCTACCGGAAGGTGCTCCTGGAGCTAAACAAGATATGGCTGTAGCTATAGTATATGTGCCGGCTCCGAGTGTTTCAGCCACAGCGCAATCACCTATAATATCGGGTAATGGTTCGGTTATTAGTTATACTGCTACTGCTTCCAAGTCTTGTGATATATACAAATTAGATAATTTGGCTGGAATTCCTGTTGATGCAGGGGGTAAGCGTTGCCCAACTTCAGGAATGTATTATACAGGGGCCTTCACAAATACTGGTGATACTAATATAGCAACTTCTTATTTTGTATCATGTGGTGTGGGAAGTTATTATGAAATGCCACAAAGTGGTGATTGTAATGGTCCTGGAGCCGATGGAACTGTCGGGGTAAACTATAATTCATCAATAAAGATTGCCAACAATATTGAGGGAACGAATTGGATAGAAAAAATAAGAAATATTTTTTCAAAATTTGTTCCGAAAATTTTTGCAGAGGGGGGTCTTCCACCTGCTGCTTCCGTAACTGTTGGGATTACGGTGACTCCTCAAGCTACTCAATTGCTTCCGACACTTGATTTTCAGTCAGGCAATGTAAAAGATTTAGTGAAAAAAAATAGTTCAGATGAAATTGGCACGACCTATCTTGTGCCTACTATAAGTGGGTTAACATCTGGTTATAGTTGTGGCCTAAGAAATATAACGACAGCTCCAGATATCGATATAGGTGCTCGTTATACCACAAACGGAACTCCTCTTTCAGTCAGAGAAATTTCTTCTCTTTCAAATCAAAATACATTTAAACTTGTTTGTAATGATCCGGGGAATACAAAAAGTAATGGTGTTGAAGTCTTTGGTCAATCAGGAACATTAAATGCCGTTAATCAGTCTTGTACCATAAATGCTAATCAAAGTAGTTGTACTATTCCAGCAACTTGGACAACGATAAATCCAATGTCAGGAGTTGATACGACGATAAAAAATCTTTTTAATAATGCTTCTGTTTCCGCTCAAGGAACTTCAGGAAATATAACACTTACCATTCCGGGTGGAGTAATGTCTCCGGGAGAGAGTTTTGGTCTAGTTCTTTTTAACTCGACAAATAAAGTTGATGGCTCAAATAATGGACCATCCGTGGAAAACGAACTTGATAATATTGCGGTTGATGTATATTGTGCTGATAATACTTTATGGAATGGAACAATTTGTGCAGTGAATTCCACTCCACTCCCTGATCTTATTGCTTTTGCGCCAAAACCAACAGTAGCCATTACTGGGGTCCCAACAATATATAATGCAACTATTCGAAACCAAGGAACAGATTCAAGTGGCGGAAGTTTCTTTAATTTATTTCAAACTGCATCTGGTTTAGATGATGCATATAACCCAATTGATTTGGTAGATCATCCACGAGTTTCAACAGGTCCATTGTCTGCTAATACTTCAATAGACATATCATCATCTTCTATTATTTTTTCAACTGCAGGTACTTATATAATGCGGGTTTGCGCTGATAAAAGTTCAGCTGGTGATGATGGAATAATTACTGAAGGAAATAGTTTTGGAACGGGAGAATTTAATAACTGTAGCGGATGGGTGAATATTACAGTTTCAGATACGGTAGCCCCCGATTTAATAGCTTCAAGTCCAAGTCCAACTGTAGCCTATGTTGGGACAGCGATTAAATTTAATTCAACAATTAAAAATCAAGGATCAGCTTCAACTGGAAAACAATTTAATAATTTATTCCAAACAACAACTTCGGTTTTGCCAGTTGCTCCAATTACAGATTATCCAGCTCCTCTTTCAAATCCAATACTTCTAGCGGGAGCAACATCAATAGCAACTTCACCTAATATTACTTTCCCCGTAGAAGGAACTTATTTTGTTCGAGCCTGTGCCGATAAGAATTCGGCTGGAAGTACTGGAGTCGTTGCTGAGTCAAATGAAAATAATAATTGTAGTGCTCCGTGGACGCAAGTGACAGTTATAAAACCATCAGCTTTACCTGATTTGATAATGTCAAACATTAGTCCTTCAACGGCGATCGTCGGTGTAACGCAAGTTTTTACCGCAACAGTAAAAAATCAAGGATCCTTATCGACCGGAATTTCTTTTTATAACTTATTACAATGGATAGATTTAAATAATCCATTAGTAATTCATGATATTGTCTCAAAGAATCCGATGGGGGCACTTCAGGCAGGTGCAAGTAGTACTTATACCGAGTCATTTAGATTTATGAATCCTGGCCAATATAGTATTCGTGTATGTGCAGACAAAAAAAATAGGATAGATAGTTATGGTGATGTTGTGGAGTCAAATGAAAATAATAATTGTAGTCCAAATTGGTTAACCGTGACAGTTTCAAATCCAGCAACTGGAATAGATTTAATGGCTTCTGGTCCAACAATAGATAATGCAACGGTTGGAAATCCAGTAAATTTTAAATCATTAATTTCAAACAATGGAACTGATTCGACAATAAAATCTTTCTACAACATGTTTCAGGTTGCATCCGAAGCAAATGGGGCAGGGACAATAACACCCCTTTCTTCAAATCCTAAAATGATGCCGGCCTTGCTTGGTAATGGTACGTATGATGTAGCTATTTCTGAGTCATATACATTTACAGGTTTAGCTGGGACACGTTCTGTTCGAGCTTGTGCTGATAATGACACTTCAATGGTCGGAACTATTGCCGAATCAAATACGACCGGTGATGCTGAAAAAAATAACTGTAGTGATTGGGTTAATATCGAGATTTTTGGAATGGCTTTATCTGACTTAACAGCCTCGGAACCAATGGCTTCGGCAATTGTAGTTGATAGTCCAATTATCTTTTCATCAATAATAAAAAATGAGGGGGAGGGTTCAACTGTTGAGAAATTTGTAAACTTATTCCAAACATCAACTTCAAGTGATGGCACGGAAAATTTAATGGAATATTCAACATTAGCAATGTCAGCATTAAATTCGGGGAATTCAAATATTGCAAAATCCCCAGCAATAACATTTAAGACACCAGGTCTATATTATGTTCGAGCTTGTGCTGATAAAAGTGGATCAAAAGATGAATTTGGAGCTATTGCAGAAACAAAAGAAGATAATAACTGTAGTAGTAGTTGGATAGAATTTAATGTTGGCGAGGAAGGTGTACCAACTGGAAGTCTAAATGTAACTGACTGCGAGATTTTATCTGGAAATAGTTGTGATAGTAATATAACTTGGAATGTTATTAATCCTGTAGTTGGAGCAGATACGGCCGTAACGACCGACCCCGAGATAGAGGTAGGAACAGGTAATACTAATCCACCAAATACTACTTATCCTGTAGTTTTTGGAACTAGAGTTTTCTATTTGTATCACAACAATTATGATGGCTTACAACCTCCAATGGTAACCAGAGTCGCTGAGGCTAGGTGTCCAATTAATACCCAATTTAGTTATGATGAACAGATGTGTGTCGCAAAAGACCCCAGTGATCCTATCGATGGAGTATGTGGAGCCTCGCATAATTTCTGCTCTGCTGGAACATCGGTTGATATAGATGATAGCCCCGAATCATATTTATGGAAGTGTGATGGAGAGCCAGGTGGTCGGACTGCTTTTTGTTCGGAAGATATAACAATCGGAGATCCAGGAGATATAACTATTACCTCTTTTATCGCCAAACCAGAGAGAGTCTTAAAAGGCAGGTCGTCTACTCTTACTTGGATTTCAGAAGGAGCCGATTTAGGATGTAGCGGGTCACAAAGTAATGGAACAGACTTTAATACAAATAATCAAGAAAATGGTAGTGATATGGTAAATCCTATAATTACAACTACATATATATTAACATGTAGGAGCAGTACATCACCCGAGGTGACGAAAACTGCAAATGTTAAAGTTATTGTTCCAGTTATAATTGAAAATTAGAAAATAAGTAGCAAGTAGCAAGTAGCAAGTAGCAAGTAGCAAGTAGTAAGCAAAAAATCCCCCCGGGGGATTTTTTGCTCGATGCTTGCATTTATTTTCAAATTTGTTAGTATAAAGTTCAATCGTAATTCCTTGCTTTTGCAGGGTAAAATATTATTAATAATTTATGTTGGTAACTTCTAATTAATTAAGGTTAAATTGGGGAATTATCAACCAATAAAAATATATGGCAACAGAAGAATTTAACAGAGATAAGCCACACGTAAATGTGGGTACTATTGGTCACGTTGACCACGGGAAAACCACATTAACAGCGGCTATTTTAAGTATATTAGCCCGACAAGGAGGGGAATATGGTGCTAAAATTAAAGGTGTTGATCAAATTGACTCAGCCCCAGAAGAAAAAGCTCGTGGTATCACGATCGCTCTTTCTCATAATGAATATTGGACACCAACTCGTCACTACGCTCACATCGATGCGCCAGGACACGCCGACTATATTAAAAACATGATTACCGGTGCGGCCCAAATGGACGGAGCGGTTATTGTTGTTGCTGCCACTGACGGTGTTATGCCACAAACTCGTGAGCATATCTTACTTGCTAAGCAAGTTAACGTGCCTAAAATTATCGTTTTCTTAAACAAGTGTGATATGGTTGATGATCCAGATATGCTTGATTTAGTTGAAGAAGAAGTTCGTGAACTCCTTGTAAAACAAGGTTTTGACGGCCAAGCACCAGTTATCCGAGGTTCTGCTTTGAAAGCTCTTGAATCAGGTAGTAATGATGATGAATGGGCAAAGAAAATCATGGATTTAGTTACAGCTCTTGATACTTATATTCCAGTTCCAGAACGTGATGTTACAAAACCCTTCCTAATGCCGATTGAAGATATTTTCTCAATTGAAGGCCGAGGAACTGTGGTGACAGGAAAAATTGAACGCGGAGTTGTGAACGTCGGTGAAGACGTTGAAATTGTTGGTATTAAAGATACTGCCAAGACAACTGTTACTGGTATTGAAATGTTTAATAAAAATCTAAAACAAGGAATGGCAGGGGATAACGCTGGTATTCTTATCCGTGGAATTAAAAAAGAAGATGTGACTCGTGGACAAGTCTTGGTTAAACCAGGAACTGTTACTCCTCACTCAGAATTCGAATGTGAAGTTTATATTTTGAAAAAAGAGGAAGGTGGCCGTCATACTCCATTCTTTACTGGTTATAAACCTCAATTCTACATCCGAACAACAGATGTGACAGGTGAATCAACATTACCAGCTGGAGTTGAAATGGTTATGCCAGGAGATACAGTTAAACTTGTTGTTAAACTCGTAACCCCAGTTGCTCTTGAAGAACAAATGCACTTTGCTATCCGTGAGGGTGGTAAGACCGTCGGAGCAGGTGTTGTAACTAAAATAGTTAAATAATTAGTTGCTAGTGATTAGGTTCTAGGGTAAAAGCTAGAACCTAAAAACTAGAAGCTAGAACCTACCCTTATGACTACAAAGAAAGTTTCAAAAATAAAAAAAGGGAAAGAGGATGTTATTGTCCAACTTCGTATCCGTGTCCGAGCCTATGAAAATAAAATTCTTGACGCTTCCGTCAAACAAATTATTGATACGGCTCTCAGATATGATGCAAAAATAGTTGGGCCAATTCCTCTACCAACAGAAATCAAGAAGTATACCGTTAATCGAGCCTCTTTTGTTTTCAAAAACGCTCGAGAACAATTTGAAATAAGAATCCATAAGCGTGTCATCGATATTCTAAATCCTAACCAGAAGACTATTGAGGCACTCACAAATTTATCGCTTCCATCGGGAGTGGATATAGATGTGAAAATGATGTAACTATATGAAATTTATTCTAGGAAAAAAACAGCATATGATGCAGTGCTTTCAAGATGATGGAACAGCCGTTCCAGCGACAGTTATTTCGGCTGGTCCACTTATTGTCACTCAAGTTAAAAGTCCCGATGTTGATGGCTATACAGCTGTCCAAGTGGCTTACGAAGAACAGAAAACAAGTAGAGCTACAAAGGCTCCTTTGGGCCATGTGACTCCGACAGATGGAGAAGAAGTTGCGTATAAACACCTTCGAGAATTTCGTGATATTGAAGAAATAAAAGAAGGAGACAAAATAACCGTTGGCGCTTTTGCTGTCGGAGATATTGTTATCGTCTCTGGTGTTTCAAAAAGTAAAGGATTTCAAGGAGTTGTTAAACGCCACGGTTTCCATGGTGGACCACGTTCTCATGGACAAAAACATTCAGAGCGTGAACCAGGATCAATCGGTGGAGGACTTCGAAATAAAGTTCCAAAGGGAATGCGGATGGGTGGTCGGATGGGCGGAGATCGAATTACAATAAAAAATTTAGAAATTATTGGAGTTGATCAAGAAAACAATCAATTACTTATTAAGGGTGCGATTCCAGGACGCCGTGGGACGCTCGTAGAAATCGTCGGATAGATGATTTATGATCCCGTTAGAAGTCGCGATCGC
>CAYVBT010000009.1:1389-3809 GCA_964449885.1 uncultured Candidatus Saccharibacteria bacterium | reverse complement strand
ATTATTAAAGGGGAAAATAAAATATATAAAAAAATTAATAAAACAAAAAAATATAAAGGATTCCGATGAGGGCGTATCGCGTTCTACTTCTAACGGGATGATTAAAGAAAATACAAAAAATAATAAAACTATAGCGGAGAAAAAAGTTAAACCAACAACTATCTCTCTAGAAACAGAAGTTTACAATCAAAAAGGTAAATCTGTTGGAAAGCTTAGTTTACCTGAAACAATTTTCGGCTTGAGTTGGAATGGGGACTTGGTTCACCAAGTTGTTACAGCCATGCAAGCCAATTCAAGAACTCCCGTTGCTCACACCAAAGATCGTTCTGATGTTCGGGGTGGAGGTAGAAAACCTTGGAAACAAAAAGGAACAGGACGAGCTCGACATGGTTCTTCTCGTTCACCGATTTGGAAAGGTGGAGGTGTAACTCACGGACCTCGTAATGAAAAATCTTACGAACAAAAAATAAATAAGAAGATGAAAATCAAAGCCCTCTTTACAGTTTTGTCAGAAAAGTATCGAAAAGGTCAGATTCTTTTTGTTGAAGAATTGGCTCTTAAAGATATAAAAACTAAAGAGGCGGTAAATATAATTAAAGATTTAAGTTTAGTTAAAGGATTTGAAAAAATGACAGGAGGGAAGAAAGTAAATCTATATATTACTGTTCCAGCTAAAAGTGAATCTTTGAAAAAAAGTTTTGCCAACATTAAAACTGTTGAGATTGATGAAGTAAGAAATTTGAATCCTGTCGACTTACTTGCTTTCCGACATATTATTATCTCACAACCTAAAGAAAGTATTGCTTTTTTGGGTGGTAAAATAGAAAAAAAATAATATGGCTACAAAAACAAAAAAGAATACAAAAGAGGTTTCAGATAAAAAAGAAAAAACACATCCACTTATAAAGGGTGCCCGGATTACAGAAAAATCTGCTATTAATGCAGAAAAGGGTATTTATACTTTCAATGTTGCCCAGAATGCAAATAAAAATGAACTTAAAAAAGCTATCAATTTTATTTACGGAGTAAATCCAGAGCGTATTTCGATTACACAAATTGCCAAGAAAACAGTTACACGCCGAGGAATTTTAAGTATAAAACAAGGTGGTAAAAAAATGGTCGTACATTTGAAAAAAGGAGATAAAATAACATTTGCTTAATTATTATGAAAACATATAAACCTACAAGTCCATCAAAAAGACATCAGACAACTGTTTCATATCGCAATGTGTTAACCAAGAGTACACCAGAAAAATCTTTAACAAAAGGTTTTAAGCGTTCAGTTGGAAGAAACAATCAAGGCCGAATTACTACTCGCCACAAAGGCGGAGGACACAAACGTCTTTATCGTGAAATTGATTTCATGTACAACAAACATGATATTCCGGCCAAGATAACTTCAATCGAATACGACCCAAATCGAAATGCTTTCATAAGTCTTGTTTGTTATGCTGATGGAGAAAAACGATATGTCATTGTTCCTAAAACAATGAAAGTCGGAGACTCTTTTGTTGTTTCAGACAAAGCCTCGCTTACTGTCGGAAACAGATTGCCTTTGCGCATAATTCCAATTGGAACATTTGTTTACAACATTGAAATCAAACCTGGTAATGGGGCTAAGCTTGCTCGCGGAGCGGGAACTTTTGGTCAAGTTGTGGCTAATGACCTTGGATATACCAATATCAAAATGCCATCAACTGAAATTAGAAAAATTCAAGAAAATGCATGGGCATGTATTGGAGAAGTTTCAAACAGTGAATACAAACTTCAAAACTTTGGGAAAGCAGGTCGTTCTCGTTGGAAGGGTATTCGCCCAACAGTTCGAGGGACTGCCATGAACCCGGTTGACCACCCACACGGTGGAGGTGAAGGACGCCAAGGACGCGGACTACGCCGAGCCAAAAGTATGTGGGGTAAACCAACAGGAAAAGGACAAAAGACAAGAACACCAAAGAAATATTCAAACATGTGGATTGTCTCAAGACGAAAAGTTGGAAAAGCAAAATAATTTTAGAAATAAAAATAAAAACTCTATCAACAAAAAATACCCTTACCCTAAACAAAATTTTAATTTTGTCGGGGAACAGGGTATTTTTAGTTGCATCTATTGTTGTGTGATATAATAAAGTAATAATAATCTAATGTTTAAAAGTAAATATAATGGAAAATAAAAAAATGTTTTCGAGGCATATTCAATTAGTAGTATTATTTTTCATTGTATTTTGTTCTCTCTTTTCTTTGTCTCCGGAGAGGGTGATGGCGGTGGATGGGTGGGTTCCGCAATATACGAGCCGTTCTTTTGCTTGGACCTCAATTGCATCTTCTTCTGATGGTACAAAGCTAGCAGCTGTGACAGAAAATGGTTATATTTACACCTCTAATAATAGTGGTGATACTTGGGTAGAATGTCAGGGTGCTGG
>CAYVBT010000009.1:0-1316 GCA_964449885.1 uncultured Candidatus Saccharibacteria bacterium | reverse complement strand
ACAAGCGATGTTTTTCTTACTTGGTCTTCAATCTCTTCGTCTGATGATGGCATAAAATTAGTTGCAGTGGTTGAGGGTGGATATATTTACACGTCAACTGATAGTGGTGTTACCTGGGTGGAGCAAACTTCCTCCGGTCCAAATTCTTGGTATTCCGTCACTTCCTCTGCTGACGGTACAAAACTTGCAGCAACTATGTCTTCGGATTGTATTTATACTTCTACAGACAGTGGAATTAGTTGGGTAAAGCAAGTAAATTCAGGAGCGCATTCTTGGACTTCAATCACTTCTTCTGCTGACGGTACAAAACTTGCAGCAACACCTTACATGGAAAATATTTATACCTCAACTGATAGTGGGGTAACTTGGATTGAACAAATATCTTCTGGTCAAAAAAATTGGTCATCAATCACTTCTTCTGCTGACGGTACAAAACTTATCGCTTCAGTTGGAACTATCGGTAATATTTACACTTCTATCGACAGTGGATTAACTTGGAATTTAAGTGGGGTTTCTGGCTCGTATACTTGGGGATTTATTGCCTCTTCTTCCGATGGAACAAAATTAGCTGCTATTTCTACCCAATTCGGATATATTTATACTTCAAATGATAGTGGGGTAACTTGGATTGAGCATACCAATTCAGGTTATTATCAGTGGCGCTCAATCGCATCTTCCTCAGATGGAACAAAACTAGCAGCTGTGGCAACTGCTGGTTATATTTATACTTCTATAGATTCAGGTAATTCTTGGGTTCAAAAAACAAATGATTCAACTCGTAGTTGGCGCTCAATCGCATCTTCCTCAGATGGGACAAAATTAGCTGCGGTAGTGACAGGTGCTTCTGGTATAAGATATGCATATACCTCCTCTGATAGTGGAAATACATGGATAGAAAGAACTGACTCCGGCTCTCGTAACTGGTATTCCA
Source organism: uncultured Candidatus Saccharibacteria bacterium (assembly GCA_964449885.1). GTDB lineage: Bacteria > Patescibacteriota > Minisyncoccia > Phycocordibacterales > UBA9973 > UBA8515. The sequence continues at coordinate 385 of CAYVBT010000009.1, read as the reverse complement.
TCGCATCTTCCTCAGATGGGACAAAATTAGCAGCAGTAGTATTTGGTGGTTATATTTATGCCTCTGTAGATTCAGGTAATTCTTGGGTTCAAAAAACAAATGATTCAACTCGTAGTTGGCGCTCAATCGCATCTTCCTCAGATGGGACAAAATTAGCTGCGGTAGTGACAGGTGCTTCTGGTATAAGATATGCATATACCTCCTCTGATAGTGGAAATACATGGATAGAAAGAACTGACTCCGGCTCTCGTAACTGGTATTCCATCGCATCTTCCTCAGATGGGACAAAATTAGCAGCAGTAGTATTTGGTGGTTATATTTATGCCTCTGTAGATTCAGGTAATTCTTGGGTTCAAAAAACAAATGATTCAACTCGTAGTTGGCG
>CAYVBT010000008.1:24998-30155 GCA_964449885.1 uncultured Candidatus Saccharibacteria bacterium | reverse complement strand
TACCTAGAACAATTTTTTAGGGGACAGAGTGTTTTGATGGAGAACTGTATACAATTACGTTAACAAATTTCTATCATCCCTAGTCCCACCTAGCTATAGAGCTATGGTAATACTTGCTTCGATAGTCCTAATAAGAAATTCCCCATGAGATGTTATGAAAATACTATCTTACGGGGGATTTTTTATTTAAGAAAATATAAATTGTGAAATATCGAGAATCATAATTCTTATCTCGAGACCGCATAATTTCTTGGTAGAAATTTGCTCTAGCTCGGCCCGTCGGCCTTGCGCGCGCCTCTCGTTAAGGATTATTATTCTCGATATTTAATTATAATTTCCGTTAAATGAATATATAATGTATAATAAATTATATATGGCAAATGAAAAAAATTTAAAAATCACTTTTTGTTCTGGGGCAGGAACTGTCACCGGGGCTAATTTTTTATTGGAAGGAAATGATAAGAAATTTTTGATTGACTGTGGGCTGATTCAAGGCGAAAAATTTGTTGATGATTTAAATTGGGACACTTTTCCATACGATGCCTCTCAAATCGATATCCTTTTTATTACCCATTGTCATATCGATCATATTGGACGAATTCCTAAATTGCTAAGTGAAGGGTTTAAAGGACGAATTATCTCGACTATTCCATCAAAAGAAATCACCGAGATAATGCTTACTGATACCGCTCATATACTTTCAAGAGAAACAGAGCTTGGTTTAGACAAAATATACACAACAGAAAGTATTAAACAAGCTATGGATATGTGGGAGACACTTGAGTACGGTCAAAAATTAAATGTCGACCATGGTTTTCAATTTTCCTTCAAAGACGCAGGCCATATTTTAGGTTCCGGTATGCTTGAGATTATTTATAATAATAAAAAAATTGTTTTCACTGGCGACCTCGGAAATTCTCCCTCACCACTTTTACCAGACACTGCTGTTATTAAAGATGCCGATTACATGGTCATGGAGTCATGTTATGGAGACCGAAATCATGAACATCGAGAAGAAAGAAAAAAGAAATTAGAAGAAATTATTAAAGAAAATTATGATAGAAAAGGAACAATGATTATTCCGACTTTTTCTTTAGAGCGAACACAAGAATTACTTTATGAAATAAATTCGCTCGTTGAGAATAAAATTATACCGGAGATGCCAATTTTTCTCGACTCACCATTATCAATTAAACTGACTGATGTTTATTTAAAATATGGCAGTTATTTTAATAAAAAAGCTAAAGACATAATTGCGACCGGTGATAAATTATTTACCTTCCCAGGATTGAAAGAAACTCTCGAGACAGAAGAATCAAAAGCTATATTGCACGTCCCCCCACCTAAAATTATTATAGCTGGTAGTGGTATGAGTAATGGGGGGCGAATACTTCACCATGAGAAAAATTATCTCCCAAATCAAAATGACACAATTTTATTGACGGGTTATCAGTCAATTGGGACAATGGGCAGACAAATAAGTGATGGAGCCAAAAAAGTGCGTATTATGGGTGAAGATGTCCATATTAGAGCCCATGTGGCTAAAATTAGTGGTTATTCAGGGCATAAGGATTCCGACCATTTACTTCTATTTGTTGAAAATACCGCCAAAACCCTAAAGAAAGTTTTTGTAGTTATGGGTGAACCAAAATCAGCCATGTATTTATCGCAAAAAATTCGTGATAATTTAGGGGTGAAAGCTTTTGCTCCAAGTGCCGGCGAGTCAGTTGTGATAGAATGTTAATATATACTATAAATTTATAGTATAATAAAATAGCAAATGAGTAAATTAAAACTACCAAAATTCCACTGGGCTAAACTACTTTCGATATTCTTTTTCTTACTACTTCTTGGTGGTTATGCCAACATCTTTGCTATTGGTATTTACGCACCAGGCGAAACATTAGATCCGACTTGTATACCCGGTTCACTTGATTGTACTGTTAATCTAACAACAATAGAAACTGATCCAATTACTGGAGCTATTAATGGTTTAGTTAAATCTGATGGTGCAGGTAATATTAGCACTGTTACTTCTGGGACAGATATTAAAACTATTAATGGTAGTTCTATTTTAGGAAGTGGGGATATTTTAATCTCTTCTTCACCTATTACAGTTGTAAATTCTTCAAGTCTTTTCTCAACTGGATTGACGGGGACGGGTAGTGGGGTGACGACTGCAACGCATTCTATCTTTCTAGGGGTTGATGCGGGTAATGGAGCAACTGGAGCAACTCAATCAATATTTTTAGGAAATGAAGCTGGAAAGGGAGCAACTTTAGCTGATTATTCGATCTTTTTAGGTAACGCTGCTGGTAATTTATCTACAAATGCAAGAGCTTCAAACTTTATTGGATATTATGCAGGTAATAATGCAATAAGTGCTGATCATTCTAATTTTTTTGGAGTCGATACCGGTCTTGAAGCTACTAATGCATCATATTCAAACTTTATAGGAAGCTATGCAGGTGAATATGCGACCAATGCATCTGATTCCAATTTTTTTGGAACTGGAGCTGGGGACAGTGCTATCAATGCGCACGATTCTAATTTCTTCGGAAGTGGAGCGGGTAGCGCGGCAGAAGAGGCGGCAAATTCTAATTTCTTTGGATACGAAGCTGGAAGTGATGCTATTAATGCTTCTAATTCAATTTTTATTGGAAAATGGGCAGGTACAAGTGATACTGTCGATAATACTGCAGATGTAGATGATTGGTCAATTTTAATGGGATACAATACAAATACAGGAGGTTTTAAAAATTCTATTTTACTTGGTGGAGCAAGTAGTGGACTTACAATTTCAAACACCAAAGCTAATCAATTCATGCTCGCACCCTCTGTTACCGAAATGCGTTTACGTGGAGTAGATTATACACTACCCGCATCTCAAGGTGGAGCAAGTACGGTTCTTACAAACGATGGAAGTGGGGTATTAACTTGGGGAACAGTAGCAGGTGGATTATTAAGTGATGCAGATTTTAATACTAAAGGGGGAACGGATGCTGGGCTTAACTATGTAGCCGGTGCGCAAAATAATACATTCTTGGGTTATCAAGCGGGGAAAGGTGGAGTAGTGACAAATCAAGCAGATCATAATACTGCAATAGGATATGAATCATTATTATCGAACACTTCAGGGTATAATAATACAGCAAACGGAGCTTTGTCTCTACGGTCTAATACTTGGGGAACATCTAATACTGCCAATGGATATCGCGCTCTATATTATAATACATACGGACATAATAATATTGCTATTGGGTCTGATTCTTTATTTTCAAATACCACAGGAAGTAATAATACAGCTAGTGGATTGGGCTCACTTCGCTCAAATACAACAGGATCTTGGAATGTTGCTAATGGATATAATTCGTTATATTCTAACACCACTGGAGGATTAAATACTGCAAGTGGAGCTAATTCTTTTTACTCAAATAAAACCGGTTCAAATGGTGTTGCTATTGGTTATGAATCACAAAAATTTGCAAATGATACAACAGCTCCTTGGACAAATTATAATACTTCAGTGGGATATCAATCATTAATGGGTTCAGGTACTGCAGCAAATAATACAGGAAATTATAATAATGCATTTGGTTATCAGTCCTTATCTTATAATACTACTGGTTCTAATAATACCGCAATTGGCCATTTATCTTTATCTTATAATACGACCGGTTCTAATAATATTGCTTTAGGATATCAATCTGGTTCATTTGTAGGTTCTTCATATACTTTAAACCAAACTTCTACCAACTCTCTCTACCTTGGCTACGATACTCGAGCAAGTGCCGACGGTAATACTAACGAAATCGTCCTTGGTTACGGAACGATTGGTAACGGAAGTAACACTGCCACCATAGGTAACACTTCAACTCTTCGAACATATCTCACTGGATTAAATCTAAAAGCCGGAACTGCGACCGCTGGTACTGCTCCACTTAAATTAACATCAGGCATAAATCTTTCTACCACTGAAGCCGGAGCTATTGAATATGACGGTAGTCACTTATACTTCACGGCCACAAATGGTGGAACAAGATACCAACTTGACCAACAAGGTGGTGGATTATTGAGTGATGCTGATTTTAATACCAAAGGTGGAACAGATGCTGGACTTAATATTGTGGCTGGGGCACAATACAATACCTTTCTAGGTTATCAAGCTGGAAGATTTGATACTTCAAGCACAAACGCAGCGGATAGAAATACGGCAATAGGTTATCAATCATTATTATCGAACACTTCAGGATATAATAACTCATCCTTAGGCTTCTCATCCCTTTATTTTAACACAATAGGAAATTCCAATTCTGCTTTTGGATCTTGGTCTCTTTATTTAAATACAGCGGGAAATAATAATTCTGCTTTTGGTTTTAATTCTCTTCGTCAAAATACTACAGGTAGTTCAAATTCTGCCTTGGGTGATTCTTCTCTTTATTCCAATACTACAGGTGGTACAAATTCTGCCCTGGGTAATTCTTCCCTTTTTTCCAACACTACAGGGAGTGCAAATTCTGCGTTAGGTTCAAGTTCCCTCACTTCTAACACCACAGGATCTAACAATTTAGCCCTAGGTTATGGTTCTCTTTATTACAATAAAACTGGCTCAGGTGGTGTAGCTCTCGGCTTTCAATCTCAATTTAATACAAACGACACTACAACCCCTTGGATAAATTATAATACTTCAGTAGGTTATCAATCACTTCGAGGTTCAACAACTGCGGCAAATAATACGGGAAATTCTAATACAGCAATAGGAAATAGTTCTCTTCTCAACAACACCACTGGATCTTACAATGTTGCTAGTGGATACTATTCTCTTAGTGCAAATACTACAGGAAATTATAATACTGCAAGTGGAATGAATTCTCTCTACTCTAACACCACCGGTCTCAATAATACTGCAAATGGAGTTAATTCTCTTTTTTCTAACACCACTGGATCCTCCAATGCCGCTCTTGGATATCAATCAGGTAGGTACGCTGGTTCAGGTATTACTGCCAATCAAACATCAAACAATTCTCTTTATCTCGGTTACGACACCCGAGCAAGTGCCGACGGTAACAGTAACGAAATCGTCCTTGGTTACGGAACGATTGGTAACGGAAGTAACACAACAACTATCGGTAACACCTCAACTCTGCGAACATATTT
>CAYVBT010000008.1:22795-24988 GCA_964449885.1 uncultured Candidatus Saccharibacteria bacterium | reverse complement strand
GCTGGATCTGCGGCTGCTGGAACTGCACCACTTAAATTAACAAGTGGGATAAATTTAGGAACGACCGAAGCTGGGGCAATAGAATACGACGGAAGTCATTTGTATTTCACAGCCACAAACGGTGGAACAAGATACCAACTTGACCAACAAGGAGGAGGTACTCCTGCAATTTCTGTCGTCAATTCTTCAAACCGTTTTTCAACAGGTCTAACTGGAACAGGAGGAGGGGTAACAACGGCTGTAAATTCTATATTCTTTGGAGAATATTCAGGTGACAATGCAATAAATGCTTCTAATTCTATATTTATGGGAAATCAAGCAGGAGGTTATTCAGAAAACGCTGCAAATTCAAACTTTATCGGTGTGGGTGCTGGTGCTGGGGCAACTGATGCTGCAAATTCAAATTTTATTGGTAATGCTGCGGGTACGGGTGCTTCAAATTCTTCAAATTCAAACTTTATTGGAATACAATCAGGATTATTAGCAACTAATGCTCCTAATTCAAATTTTATTGGATCTGTCTCTGGCTATAGTGCAACAAATGCATCTTATTCAAATTTCATCGGAAATTTCGCGGGATATTCTGCTGATAATGCTAATAATTCAATTTTTATAGGACAACTATCTGGTAATAATGATACCGTTAACAATAGTGGGAATATAGATGATTTTTCAATTCTTATCGGTAAAGATACTTCCACCGGTGGCTTCTCAAACTCTATCGCTATCGGAGGTAGTGCAGTAAATACCGCCACTAATCAATTCATGATTGGTTCGGCAACTCGTCCAATAAACGAAACAAGAATAAATGGTTCAGGTAGCACACAATGTACAATTACCACTGGTGTTGGAATGGCTTGTACTTCAGATGAAAGATTAAAAACAAATATCACTGATTTACCGACAGATACTTTAGATAAATTAACAAAAGTAAGAACAGTAAACTTCAATTGGAGTGAAGGGAATAATGACACCAATAATATTGGATTCCTAGCCCAAGATCTTGAGAGTTATTTCCCTGAAGTTGTATCAACAGATTCTGATGGATACAAATCAGTTTACTATTCAAATATGACTCCAATAATTGTCGAAGCAATCCGAGAGCTTGATTTGAAAGTTAAAGATTTTTCTTCACTTGATACAAGTAGTTCTACATCACTTGGTTCAATGATTAAACAATTTATTGAAAACGAAGCAAATAGATTTGAAAAAATATTTGCCAAAACGATTGTGACCGAAGGAATACAAATGAAAGACACTATAACCGGAGAAGATTATTGTGTTGTGATTAGTAATGGTGAATTTGAAAAAATAAAAGGGAAGTGTGGAGAGGCGGTAGTGCAAACAGAATCTGAAGATGGGGTGGAGACAGAAATATCAGAAGGAATTCCAGAGATAGATCAAACAGATGATATTTCAACCGATGGAACAGATGTTAAAATCATTATTGAGGAAGTTGAGACAGATACAGAATTAATCGAGGAAGAAGTTTTACCAGCAGAAACTGAAGAGAATATCGAAATAGAGATTCCTCCCACCCCACAAGAAGATGAAACTGTTACTCTATAATAAAACACCTCAAACTTAGTCGAGGTGTTTTATTTATTTAATCCGCATGTTGAGAAAAATTCTTTTTCAGTTGCTTCATCAATTGTGTTTGTAACTATGACCATCATTTCGGAAGTTAAATTTAAGTCTTTTTTAATATTGATGAATAGATTCTCATATGGGTACATTGAGACCCAAACAGAATTTTTTAGACAAATAAATCCGGCTTTCTTAAGAAGGTAGCGAAGAGATTCACGCTCACTTTTTCTTTCCTCAGGTAAATCGAGAATAATTATTCGCCATTTACCATCCCAATTATTTGAAACGAGAGTCGTGTCATTATCAAGAGCATTATAGTTTAGACGCTTTTTCCCTTCATCAGACAACCGGAAATACGGCTGAAAGTCCGATTGGAAACACTCAATTAGGCCATCTGAGGCTAATTGTTTGATGGATCTTGATATTGCATATTCGGGTCTATTTTTACTGTTATATGAGTCTTTAATCGTATTTCCGACCCCCTCTTTTAGGGAATCAAAAGAAATAGCCTTTTTTCTTCCCAGTATTTTAAAAATAGCCTTTTGAATTGGTGTCTTTTGAGACATATTTTGTATTATACCATAGTGTACATTTTATACAATAGTT
>CAYVBT010000008.1:21416-22785 GCA_964449885.1 uncultured Candidatus Saccharibacteria bacterium | reverse complement strand
GCGGTCACGAAATACTTGTCAAAATAATTATGTTGGTATATAATAGGCAAGCTGTAGATTTTTGAAATCATAAAATAGTTATTTGTATTTCTAAAGACTATTTTATTTATTCAAAAATCTATTTAATTTATTAAAAATTATTAATTTAAGAATTAGGTTTTAGTGGCTAGTTTCTAGTAATTAGTAAAATACTAGAACCTAGAAACTAGAACCTAGAAACTATTATGAGTAAAATTATAGGTATCGATTTGGGTACAACAAACAGTGCGGTGGCTATCATTGAAGGTGGTCAACCAAAAATTATAGAAAATATTGAAGGAGCAAGAACAACTCCATCTGTTGTTACTGTGGCTAAAAATGGCGACAGAATGGTTGGCTTACTGGCCAAGCGACAAGCAGTGACAAATCCTGAAAATACAATTTATGGTATTAAAAGATTTATTGGCCATTTGTTTGATGATCCTGAAATTCAAAAAGACGACAAGACAACACCATATAAAATTCAAAAAGGTTCAACGGGTGGAGTGGAAGTTAAATTAGGAGAGGCTTGGCTTCGCCCTGAAGAAATTTCAGCAAAAATTTTAGCAAAAATTAAAACAGATGTAGAAGCGAAATTGGGTGAAAAAATTACTGAAGCAGTTATTACTGTGCCAGCATATTTCAATGATGCTCAAAGAAAAGCCACGAAGGATGCGGGAGTAATTGCCGGACTTGACGTTAAAAGAATTATCAATGAGCCAACTGCCGCAGCTTTAGCTTACGGTTTTAACACAAAAAAGAATGAAAAAATAGTTGTCTATGACTTTGGAGGAGGAACTTTTGATGTCTCAGTCCTTGAAGTTGGAGATGATGTTATTGAAGTTAAATCAACCGATGGTGACTCACACATGGGAGGTGAAGATATTGACCAGAAGATAGTAAAGTGGATTGCTGATGAATATAAAAAAGAATCTGGTATTGATGTTACCAAAGATATGCTTGCTCTTCAGCGTTTAAAAGAAGCTGCCGAAAAAGCTAAACACGAACTTTCTACCACCATGGAATCTGAAATTAATATTCCGTTTATAACATCAGACGCTGCGGGCCCTAAACATTTACTTTTGAAGATGACTCGTGCAATGCTTGAATCATTAGCCGAGGAATATGTATCTCGCTCAATTGAAATCACAAATAGAGCCATTAATGCTTCACCATTTAAAATGAATGAAATCAATGAGATAATTCTCGTTGGTGGTCAAACTAGAATGCCAGCAATCGTTGAAGCAGTTAAAAAACTATTCGGCCGTGAACCAAATCGTTCAATTAATCCAGATGAAGTTGTAGCCCTCGGTGCTGCGGTTCAAGCTGGAGTTTTACAAGGTGATGTTCG
>CAYVBT010000008.1:14016-21406 GCA_964449885.1 uncultured Candidatus Saccharibacteria bacterium | reverse complement strand
ACATTGGGTGGAGTTGCAACTAAATTAGTTGAAAGAAATACCACAATTCCAAGTTCAAAATCTCAAACTTTCTCAACAGCAGCAGATAATCAAACATCAGTTGAAATTCACATAACCCAAGGAGAACGCCCAATGGCGTCTGATAATAAGTCATTAGGAAGATTTATTTTAGATGGTATTCCTCCGGCACCTCGTGGTATGCCACAAGTTGAAGTCACTTTCGATGTTGATGCTAATGGAATTCTAAATGTTAAAGCAAAAGACAAAGCTTCAGGCAAAGAACAATCAATCCGCATAGAAGCAAGTTCTGGTTTGACTGACGCTGATATAAAGAAAATGAAAGATGAGGCCGAAGCTCATGCTGAAGAAGATGCTAAGAAAAAAGAATTAGCTGATGAAAAAAATACAGCAGAAATGATGATCTTTACTGCAGAAAAATCCCTTAAAGAATATGGCGATAAAGTTCCAGCAGAAACTAAAACACTCGTTGAAGAAAAAATTAAAGAAGTAAAGACCGCCAAAGATGGCTCTGATATTGGGGCAATTAAAACTTCACTAGAAGGTTTAACTGCAGAACTTTCAAAAATTGGTGAAATAATGAATAAAGCAAATGCTGAAACACCAGCAAATGAAAATCCAATTCCAGAAACACAAAGTGAAGAAATAAAAGATGCGGAAGTAAAAGAAGATAATAAGTAGCAAGAAGTAAGTAGAAGGTAGTAAGGGAAATGCATTAATTGCTTTCTACTTGCTACCTACTACTTTCTACTTAATAACTATGTCAAAAAATTATTACGAAACACTTGGTATCAATAAAAATGCCTCAAAGGATGAAATAAAAAAAGCTTTTCATAAGCTGGCTCACAAATATCATCCTGATAAAAATAAAGGCGAAGATATGAAATTTAAAGAGGTAAATGAAGCTTACCAGGTTCTTTCTGATGACCAAAAACGGTCTCGCTATGATCAATTTGGTTCAGCTGATGGTCCTACCATGGGTGGAGGTCAAGGTGGTTTTGGTGGTGGATTTGAAGGTTTTGACTTTTCTGGATTTCAAAATGGGCAAGGATTTGATATGGGGGATATTGGTGATATATTTGGAGATTTTTTTGGCGGGGGTATGGGGCGAGGGACAAGAAATGTTCGTCGTGGACGAGATATTCAAACAGAAATTAATTTAACTTTTTCAGAATCAATTTTTGGTGTTATAAAAACTGTTAGAATTAATAAACAAGCAAGTTGTGATATTTGTAAGGGTACTGGTGGTAAAATTGGGACAAAAATGAATATTTGTAAAACTTGTAATGGCCAAGGTCAAGTTCGAGAAATTCGTCGATCTATATTGGGTTCATTCCAAACAAATAAAACTTGTGATGACTGTTTAGGAACCGGAAAGATTCCATCAGAAAAATGTTCAAGTTGTAAAGGGGCAGGTGTTTATAAAAGAGAAAAAGAAATTGAATTAAATATTCCAGCTGGAATCTCAAATGATGAAATGCTTAAAATGACAAGTAATGGTGAAGATATTTTGGGTGGCCAATCAGGGGACTTATATATTAAAGTAAAAGTAATTAATAACACAATATATAAGCGTGATGGTTTAAACCTAACAATAGATCTACCGATTAAACTTACAGATGCATTACTTGGTATGACACATAAATTAAAGACATTAGAAGGAAATGAGTTGGAAATCAAAATTCCCGAAGGAATTAATCATAATGAATTATTAAGAGTTAAGGGTAAGGGTGTACCATCTAGTCATGGCCGAGGTGATATAATTCTCCGTATTCAAGTTAAAATGCCCTCTAAACTCTCAAGAAAAGAGAAAGAAATCATTGAAGAATTAAAAAAAGAAGGGATCTAAAACTCTTTACATATCTTCTATTTTTGATACAATGGTCTTTATTATTACTTATTGCAGGCAAAATGAAGTTTGCTTGATAAAGAGATGACAAAAAGTTCTGTTGCTTCAAAGAAGCTCTGGAAAATTGGTTTAAAAGATTTTAATACTCAATATTTTGATTTTAACAAAGAAGGAGATCTAATAATTAAAGAAGGTCACAACATTTATAATGTTCGCTATTTGGCTGAAAAATTTGGAACATCACTAGAAATATTGATGCCTTTTGTGATAGAAGAAAGACTCGAAGATTTTCTTGATTTAACAGTCATGTTATCAAAAAAACTTGGTTATAAGGGTAAATTTTTCTACCACTATCCAATGAAAGTTAATCAGAGTAAAGAAATTGTTATGTCGATAGTTGGAGAAGGAGCACATCTTGAAACTTCTTCTTATAATGAATTGTGGTTAGTCAAAAAAATGTTAGAACAAGAAACATTTAATCCTAATATTAGAATTTTATGTTCTGGGCCAAAAACTGATAAATACATAAATCTTATTGATGACCTTCAGCATAAGGGAGTTAAAATTTTTCCATTGATCGAAGGGCCAAATGAATTAAAATTTTTACAATACTCAAAATATGATGTTGGTATTAGACTTGATATGCCGGTTAAAACAAGCTCTCACTGGAACAAACCAATTGACCGTTTTGGTTTTTCGGCGAAAGAAATTCTAGAAATGAAATCTTTCAAGAATTTAAAAATTCTACACTATCATATAGGTTCACAAATTGAGAAATTGTCAGATGTATTAATTCCAATTAAATATGCTCTTGATGTATATTTTAAATTAAAAGAAAAAAATCCATCACTTGATACACTTGATATCGGAGGAGGTATGCCAATTCCTTATACAAGAACAAAAGGATATCCAGTCGATAAATTAATGGAGAGAATTATTGATTTAATCAAAAAAGAAGCAGAAAAAAGAGAAATGCCTCATCCAAATTTAATTTGTGAATGGGGGCGTTATATTGTCGCTCCAGCTCAAATTACAATCTATAAAGTTATTGATACAAAAGCCATTAAGTATAAAAAGAGTCTAGCTAAAAAATGGTATGTTATTGATGGAAGTTTTATGAATGATTTACTCGATACTTGGGCTATTGGTCAAAAATGGGCCCTTTCACCCGTAAATAATAAGAATGATGATAATCTCAATGAAGTATGGCTCGCGGGCTCTTCTTGCGATTCTGATGATGTTTACGCTGGACTCGATGGATCTATCACTATGCCAGATTTTGATTCGAATGATAATGATGGAAAATCAATGTACATTGTTGTCTATGATACTGGGGCTTACCAGAATTCATTAGCCGCCAAGCACTGTATGCTTTCATCGCCACTTAAAATTATTGTTGAAAATGGACATATAGTTGTTGCTCGAAAAAGAGAAACTCCAGATGAAGTTGGAAAAGAGTTTGGCTGGTAATCCCGTATGAAATGTGCTTGTTATATTTTTAAATTATATTAAAATATAAGTGAAGGTCTATATTATAAACAAAAATTAATTAAATACGGAAATCTAAAGATTTCCTATTTCATACGGGATGGATACAAAATTACCAACATTAGAATTTATTTTAAGAAATTATAAAAATTTCAATTCTCGAGCAACTCGCGATGCGACTATTTCTTATTGGAAACATATCGAAAAAGGAGGCAAAATGTTTTGGGCTGTAGGTGGTGCTATGTCTTCAGCTCAGCTTGGGATAACACTTGCTCCTGCTATTCGAAAAGGCCTAATCTCTGGTATGTCTGTAACTGGGGCGAATCTTGAAGAGTCACTATTTCGTTTAGTTGCACACAATAGTTATAAAGATTTTCCTGATTATCGATATTTCACCAAAGATGACGATACAAAAATTTTAGAAGACCGGATGCGCCGAGTAACAGATACAAGTATTCCAGAAGATGAAGCCTTCCGAGCAGTTGAGCAACAAATTGTTCCAACCTGGAAGAAAGCGACAGAAGACGGAACAAGAAAATTTTGGCATGAATATTTTTATGATTTGATAAAAAATGTTGAAGAAGAAAAACATGAAGGCAATAAAGAAGAATGTTGGTTGCTTGCAGCGGCGGAAAACAACATCCCGATTGTAGTACCTGGGCATGAAGATTCTACTTTTGGCAATATTTTTGCTTCTTATGTTAAAAATAATGAATGTAGTCCGAATATTGTGAAGTCTGGTATTGAATATATGGCAGCTTTCTACGACCAATATCAAATACTTTCCGAAGGTGAAGGAGTAGGCTTCTTCCAAGTCGGCGGTGGGATATCGGGAGATTTCCCAATTTGCGTAGTGCCCTCACTTAAATATGATATGCAAATTGATAATGTCAAACCTTGGGCCTATTTCTGCCAAATTTCAGATTCTACAACTTCATATGGTTCATATTCTGGTGCAACACCAAATGAAAAAATTACTTGGGATAAACTTACAAAAGAAACTCCGATGTTTGTCATTGAATCCGATGCCACAATCGTTGTACCTCTAATGCTTGAAGCACTACTAGAGTGTCTTGAAAATCCAAGTGAAGCCAATCGATTAATAGGAAAGTATACAGCTTAAAATGAAAAAGAAAATAGTCACAGTTGGATTAATTCAAAGTACTGTCGGAACTGACTTAAAATTAAATCTAATTAAAACTTTAAAAATGGTTGAGCAAGTGGCGAAAAAAGGAGCCGAGATTATTTGTTTGCAAGAATTATACAAAACTCCATATTTCCCAAATAAAAAAGGAGTTAATTTTGAAAGTTTTTTAGAGACTATTCCGGGTGAATCAACCTTGGTATTTAAGGATATTTCCAAGAAATATGAGTGTTCAATAATTTTACCAATTTATGAAAAAACAAAAAACGGTAAATTTTATAATACCGTTGTTGTTATAAATGAAAAAGGCGAAATACAACCATCTTACAGAAAAATTCACATTCCACATGATCCAAGTTTCTACGAAAAAGATTATTTTGCTGAAGGGAATAATGGTTATCAATTATTCAAACATAAAAATATTGTTTACTCAGTACTCATTTGTTTTGACCAATGGTTTCCGGAAGCAGCGCGGATGGCAAAACTCTCTGGGGCTGAAATAATTTTTTATCCAACTGCAATTGGGACAATAATTGGTGAAAAACAAATTGAAGGTGATTGGCATGACGCTTGGGAGACTGTTATGCGTGGACATGCTATTGCTAATAGTTTGCCTGTTGTGGCTGTGAATAGAACTGGAATTGAGGGTAAATCAAAATTCTGGGGTCAATCATTCGTATCAGATGCTTTTGGAAAAATAATTAAAAGAGCAAATGCAGTAAAAGATGAAATTGTAATTGCAAAACTCGATCTAGCTATGAATGATTATATTTCAGAAAGTTGGGGATTTTTGCGAAACAGAAGAACAGATACATATAAATTAATAACTGATAATAATATTAAAAAGAAGTAATAAAAACTCCACAAGGATAATGAACGAAACACCTAAAGAACTTGGTTATTGTATGCCGGCTGAATGGGAAAAACATTCCGCTGTTTGGCTTGCTTGGCCATATGATGATACAACCTTCCCAAATTTGATTCCTGAAATTGAAAAAACATATTGTCATATTTTAAAATCACTTGAAGAAAATGAAAAGGTTAATCTTATTGTTTTACCAAAAGATAAAGACCGAATTCAAAAGATGTTGAATGATTTTGGAAATGATATGAATAATATAACTTTTTTTGAACAAGACTATACTGATGTTTGGACCAGGGATTATACTCCTATTACAATTTTAAACAGAGCAGAAAATAAATCAGCTTTTGTAAAATGGAATTATGATGCTTACGGTAAGGGCAATGATCCTTATTTTTCTGACTTATTAAAAGATGATAAAGTTTTTGATAATATTTTGAGTAATTCAAAGAATGAAATTTATCGACCAGGAATTATTTTAGAAGGTGGAGCAATAGAATCAAATGGTAATGGCACAATCCTGACAACAGAACAATGTTTGCTTAATTCCAATAGAAACTTAGGGCTCAGTAAAGAGAATAATGAACAATATTTAAAAGATTATTTAGGAGCTCATAATATTATATGGCTGAAAAATGGGTTAGTAAATGATCATACTGATGGCCATATTGATGAAATTGCTCGTTTTGTAGCCCCTGATACAATAGTTTGTGCTTATGAAGATGATGTGAATGATCCTAATTATTCAATTCTTGATGAAAATTTTATAATTTTAGAAAATGCCGTCGATAAAAATGGTAATAAATTTAAGATTGTAAAATTGCCAATGCCACATATGAATTATGATAATGGCGAGAAAGCTCCAGTTTCATATGCTAATTTTTATATTGGAAATTCCGTTATTTTAATGCCGAAATTCAATGATATAAATGATCAATTAGTCAAAGATATAATACAATCTATATTTATAAATCATAAAATTATCGAAATAGACTGTTCGAAGATTATTTATGGGGGAGGAGGGTTGCATTGTATAACAATGCAACAACCTTAAATTTAATAATAATTGTGATATAATATATTTATGGATGTCGATTTAAGGATGATACTCGGAATATTTGCTGGATCTATCGCTTTTATTGCTTATATAGTTTATATTATTTCAACCCTTCGGGGTAAAACTAAACCCAATCGAGCCACATGGTGGATTTGGGCTTTTATGGGCTTAATACTTGCTCTTAGTTATAAATTATCTGGAGCCAATAATACTGTTTGGGTTCCCTATGTAGAATTTTTAGGTCCTTTTATTATTGCTCTTTTGTCCATAAAATATGGAGAGGGAGGGCTAAAAAATAAGATAGATATAATTTGTTTAATAGGAGCTATTGCAAGTATCATCCTATGGATTATTTTTAATAATCCAGTTGTAGCTCTGGTTACAAATTTAGCTATAGATTCTTTTGCTTTAATTCCTACAATTAAAAAATCATATTTAAGACCTGAAGGTGAGGATTTCTGGGCTTGGTTTGGAACTGGTATAGCTGATAGTTTAAATATGCTAGCAGTTGAAAAATTTTCATTTGCTATCCTACTGTATCCTATTTATATGTTTGTATCAGATTTTATTATAATAGTTATTCTTTTTTTTAGGAAAAAAATATTATTAAAAATTTAAGTTTGTTCTTGAAACATACTCATAAAACATGAAAATATATATAGACAAAAGTAAATTACACGGCAAGGGTTTATTTGCAAATAAGAATATTAAAAAAGGAGAAATCGTATTTATTATTAAAGGTAAAGAAAAAAAATTCTTGATTAATAATAAAAAACAAGCAGAAATTGCGGGATTAAATTGGGTTGGTGTCGGTAAAAATTTATGGATTGATCCCGATAAATATTGTATATATTTTAATCACTCATGTCATCCAAATACATATTTGAAGGGTAAAGTAACCGTAGTTGCAAAAAAAGACATCAAACCTGGTGAAGAAATAAGTTTTGATTATTCATTTAATGAATCTGATGT
>CAYVBT010000008.1:7796-14006 GCA_964449885.1 uncultured Candidatus Saccharibacteria bacterium | reverse complement strand
TTTGGAAAATGAAATGTAATTGTGGAAATAGTAATTGTAGAAAAGATATAACATCCATACAATATTTACCAATGAAAATATTCAACAATAATAAAGCCTGTATACCTAAATATTATAAAAAAGTATATAATAACTTTAGGTTATCGAATTTTGAAAGTTTGAATGGAATGAAAAAAAAATGGATAGATTTTATTATTAATGATTTTAAGGTATTATAAGAATAATGATAGATAAAAAATCAAAAATTTTTTTTGGAATACTAATTACAATAAGCATGATTTCTATTATAGCGACATATTACAGATATGTACTTTTAAATGATTTTTACATTTATACAGATGAGCAATTATTTAACGAATCATTATTAGAAGAATAAAAATGGAAACCCCTATTCAAAATTTTATAGATTTATGTCAATGGGATAGTGCTAGATTCCTAATATTATCAGATAATGTTTTTGGTACTCTTGTATATTATTCTCACTTATTGCCGCTAATGTTATCGTTAATAATTGGATTTTTTATTTTATTTAAGGATAAAAAATCTTTAATTAATCGATTATTATTTTTAATAACTATATTTTTTTCACTTTGGGTTTTGTTTGATTTAATATTATGGTCTACTGAAAAATTATATTTTACAATGTTTTTTTGGTCAATAATGGTATTAATTGAGCCATTGATATATGCATTTTGTCTTTATTTTATTGATGTTTTTATTTCAGGAAAAGATATTAGTTTTAAAAAAAAGCTTGGAGTATTTATACCACTATTGCCTATAATATTATTACTTCCAACTAATTTTGTTCTGAATGGTTTTGATTTAACAAATTGTTATAGAGAGGCCAGCGAAGGAATGATTTCCACGTATTATGTTTATTCACTTGAGATTATATATTCAATCTGGATTATTTTTTCAGTAATTAGAAAATACAAAAAATCACTAGATGAAAATAAAAAACAAATAATTTTAATTACATTAGGAATTATATTATTCTTATTGAGTTTTGTTTTCGGAAATATAATAGGAAGTTTTACTGTTGATTGGACGGTGGGGCAAATTGGACTTTTTGGTATGCCAGTCTTCGCAGGATTTTTAGCTTACATGGTTGTCAAATTTAAAAGCTTTAATATTAAATTGATATCCTCACAAATTTTAGTTATTTCTCTGGGTCTACTGGTTGTGGCGGTTTTGTTTATTCGTAAAATTGAAAATGTTAAAATTGTAATATCATTTACTTTAATTTTTATTATTATTCTTGGTTATAATCTTATTAAATCTGTTAAAAAAGAAATTGACCAACGTGAAAGATTAGAAGTATTAAGACTGAAGCTAGAAGAATCAAATCTGAATTTAGAGAATGCTAATGAAAAATTAAAAGGTTTAGATAAATTAAAATCGGAATTCGTGTCACTCGCTTCACACCAATTACGAAGCCCTTTGACGGCGATTAAGGGTTATACATCGATGTTGATCGAGGGTGATTACGGAGAGCTTAATCCGAAAGCTAAGGAAATTATTGATCGAGTTTTGGAATCAAGCAGTAATTTAACTTTGGTGGTAGAAGATTTATTGAATGTAACTAAAATTGAACAAGGTGGAATGAAATACGAAATGGCTCGATTTGATTTTAGTGAATTAGTTGAAAATACCGCCAGAGATTTATCAGTCACCGCCGAGGGTAAGGGACTAAAACTAATTTACAATATTCATAAGGATAAAAAATATTTTATCAAGGGAGACAAAGAAAAATTAAGACAAGTTTTAATTAACTTGATTGATAATTCAATTAAATATACTCCAACCGGTCAAATCGAAGCAAGTTTAGATAAGAAAAATAATAAAATTATCTTATCTATTAAAGATACTGGGGTTGGAATTGCCAAAGAAGTAATTGGTAAATTATTTGAAAAATTTTCTCGAGAGGATAAGGCGGAATTGAATTCATCTGGTCAGGCCTTGGGCTTTATTTGGTTAAAGAACTTGTTGAGGCTCATCAAGGACGCGTCTGGGTAGAATCACAAGGAACAAGTAAAGGCTCAACTTTCTTTGTTGAAATAGATGAAGCGAAAAAAGAATAATTACGAATTAAAAATTACGAATTACGAATTAAAAAACTAGGCTTTGCCTAGTTTTTTAATTAGATTTTAGAGATTTTTGGCTCGGAGTCGGTATCTTTTATTTCGTAACCTAGAGAATTTATTTGTTTTCTTATTTCATCACTTTTAGCCCAATCTTTATTGGCTCGAGCAGATTGTCTTTCATTTTTTAATTTAATTATCTCATCTGGAATTACTTCTTCTTTAATATTTTTTAAATCAAGTCCTAAAACATTATCAAAATCAAGGATGGTGGCTTTTTTATTTTCATTAGGAATTTTAGGGTCTTTTAATAATTCCCAAAGAACTGTCAAAGCCTGAGGACTATCAAGATTATTATCTAAAAATTCCATAAAGTGTTTTTTATAATTACTATCAATATTTCCAATATCATTGCCTAGGGCCAAAAAACTATCTTTTAAGCGCGTCAGGGCTGTTTGTGAAGCTTTAACTGCTTCTAGGGTAAAGTTAGTACGAGTTGAATAGTTAGAAGTATAGAGCCATAATCGGAAAGCTAAAGGGTCGATACCTTTGGACATTATATCTTCAAGGGTGTAAAAATTACCGGCCGATTTAGCCATTTTAACCCCATCTACTAACAAATGTTCATTGTGCATAAAATATTTAGCAAAATCTTTACCAGTGGCACATTCCGATTGAGCAATTTCATTTTCATGATGAGGAAAAATATTATCTACTCCTCCAGTATGAAGATCAAAACTCTCACCTAAATTTTTCATACTCATAGCTGAACATTCAATGTGCCAACCCGGGCGGCCCTTACCATATTCTGTTTGCCAAAATACTTCACCATCTTCCGGCGTCCAGGCTTTCCAAAGAGCAAAGTCTTGCGCACTTTCTTTTTCGTATTCATCTTTTTTAAGACGACCATCGGCATTTTCCTTTAAGTCAGAGAGTTTGAAATGGGAAAGTTTCCCATATAGAGGGTCTTTGTGAATGTTAAAATAAACTGAACCATCTGAGGTTTTGTAGGCAAAACCGTTTTTTTCGAGTTTCTTTATCAATGAGATCATTTCATCTATATAGTCTGTGGCCTTAGTATTGATATCTGCTGGCTCAATATTTAAAATGTCACGGCCTTTGAAAAATTCATTTGTATAAAATTCCGTTAATTCTTTTAAACTTTTATTTTGAGCTTGGACTTCACGAATTATTTTATCTTCTACATCGGTTATATTCATTACATGCTTAACTTCATAACCACTGTACTTTAGATATCTTTTTAGTAAATCAGCAAAAATATACGCCCTCCAATTACCAATATGAACATAATTATAAACTGTTGGGCCACAAGTATATAAACCGACTTTGTGACCGTCGATTGGAATAAATTCTTCTTTTTCTCTTGAAAGAGTATTGAATATAATTAAAGGCATAATATTGATATAAGTATTATCGCACCTAATAAGATAAACGACAATACTTTCAAGGTCATATTTTTTTTATTAATTTTAATGATATTTTTTTGATAATTTTTAACCATTGATTCATTTATTATTAATTGTCTTTCGGAATTAACATAAAGACTCTTAAGTAAATAAGTAAAAAGTAGTCTATTATTATCTATAATTAATTTATCATTACTAACAATACTCAATTCAATTTCTTTAAAAAATTGACCCAAAACAGTAGTTGGCTCATCGTGAAAACTAATTATAAAATCATCCGAAACACAGAAAGGTGAATCCATATTTTTGATATATTCGGGTATCTCATACTCTTCTAAAATATGGACGATTTCTTCATTTGTAGGGTTTTGTAGATCAATCCAGACCAACTGCTTGTGACTATATTTTGATATCATATAAAATTCATTATACCTTTTAGTGGATTTTTTACAAAATTAGAAAAATATATAGGGGCTTGTCCCCACACCTATATTGTCATTATTTTGCTTTTTATAATATAAAAGTGTAAATAAATCTTAAGTACAATAAATATAATAATATTTAGATAGTAAAACAACAAAATATTAAGCAATGACAATATGGGTGTACGGGCTTGTCCCCACACCTATATTTTTATTGTCGTAAATCATATAATACATATATGTTTTACTTATATGTATTAAAAAGTAAAAAGGATAATAATATATACATTGGTTCTACTAATGATTTACGACGCAGGCTCATAGAACATAATGAAGGTAAGGTTTTTTCAACGAAAGGCCGTCGTCCATTTGAACTTCGATATTATGAATCATATTATAATAAAGATGAAGCAAGGAAAAGAGAGTCTTCTTTGAAAAAGGACGGCCGAGCGTTATCTCAACTTAAGATTAGAATTGCAAAAAGCCTGCTATAAAAATATAGGTGTGGGGGCTTGCATTTTTACCAACTTTTGTGTAATATAGTTGTTACTTGAAGATTTCAGTATATTATTGAAATTTAAGAGTAATAAAATTATGGCAACAAAAACTACAACAACAAAAAAAGTTAAGTCCACAACTCCTGAAAGTAAGGAATTCGCTGTTATTTTTACTGGTGGAAAACAATACAAAGTAGCTGTCGGGGATATCCTAAAAGTTGAAAAAATCGAAGGGGACTATAAGCTTGGAGATAAAGTTATATTTGACAAAGTTTTATTAGTCGACAATGGCACAGATACAACAATCGGAACTCCATATATCGAAAAAGCTACAGTTGAATCACTATTCCAAAAACTCGGTAAAGCCAAAACTGTCAGTGTTGTAAAATACAAACAAAAAAGTAGATACCTAAAAAGAAACGGCCACAGACAACCTTTCATGGAAGTCAAAATCTCATCAATCAAATAAACAAAAATACTCTGCAAGTAAATTGCAGGGTGTTTTTAATTTATATGGTTAGTACATAGGCAAGGCCTATGGCTGAGTTATTGGCGATTTAATAGAGCATTTTTGATTGTTTCAGAGTCGGAGTATTCAAGTTCGGTGCCAGTCGAAAGACCACGACCAAGAGAAACTATTTTAAAATTATATTTATCTTGAAGTGGAGAAATTTTTTCTCTTAAATACATATCAGTGTGTTCACCTTGAGGGTTCAAGGATAGGGCAATGATTATTTCTTTGAGTTTGTCATTTTTAGCTCTGTTTTCAATAGTACTTAATAATTCTTTTAATCGTAGAAAACTTGGTGTCTCTTTTGTAACTATAGGTGCAAGTCCACCAAGGATAAAATACATACCAGAATAATTTTTACTTCTTTTAATATTTTCGAAATCAGCATCTTTTTCAATTATCAAAAGGGAAGTCTTGTCTGTCTTTGGGTCTTTACATGTATTACACAATTGATCTTTATCTCCTTGAAAAAATAGATAACATGATGGGCATTGATGAATAATATTTTTAAGAAATAAAATTTCATCAGCTAACTCTTTGACATAAGTAGGATTTTTATGAAGTAGAAAATAGACAAAACGCTTGGCTTGGCGTTCGCCAATTCCTGGAAATTCTTTAAAATATTGTGCTAATTTTTCTATTGGGTCATTCATGTTTTTCTAATTGTTTCTAAAATTGATCAATTGCTGTTTCGTGTCCGCCACTAAAATTTCCATTACCAGTTTTATCGATTGAAACAAAGGTTGTTGATTTTTCGTCAAAGTATAGATCAACTTTACCAACAGGGCCGTTACGGTGTTTTTCAATTAATATTTCAACAATATTGGTTTTTTCACTTTCATCTTTACCTTTATCTTCGCGGTGCATAAACATCACAATGTCGGCATCTTGCTCAATAGAACCTGAATCTCGAAGGTCAGACAATCTTGGCCTACCACCGCGCGATTCAACCGCACGAGAAAGCTGTGATAAAGCTATAACTGGGACATCAAACTCTTTAGCCAAAGCCTTTAATGAACGAGAGATTTCTGTCACTTGATTGACCATATTATCGTAGTTTTTTGATGTTGACATTAACTGCAAATAATCAACAATGATTAGACCAAGGCCATGCTCAGCGCGAATTCGACGGCAAACAGAGCGCATGCGAATAATAGAGTTACCAGCTAAATCATCTACAAAGATTGGAGCTTTCGATAAACTATCAAGTGAGTCACGAATTTTAGCAAATTCATTTTCAGATGATAAATTTCCAGTTCTTAAATTCCAAGC
>CAYVBT010000008.1:5873-7539 GCA_964449885.1 uncultured Candidatus Saccharibacteria bacterium | reverse complement strand
CTTTCAGGGAAGCAAAAGCATGACCACCAGCGTTATTGTTGATACCCATCATTCTTTTTTCAGCTTGATCTAAAATATCAAAAACATCTTCAACTTCTTCCCGAAAACCAAGCTCCGAAATATGATCCCCAGCCTCAATAATTTTTCTAAGAATGTGTTTTTTATTTACAACATCAGCGTAATATTTAATATTAGTTGAAGCAGGAACAGAATTAGTTAATTCACTTAAATAGCTACTACCTCCCATTTGGTCAAGTAAACCTTTTTCTTGCAATCTATGAGAAACCGATAGAATATCGATTGGCTCACCTTTACTCGAGAGTTCAAGCATGATTTTATAAACTTGAGCGTGTTTGGCGGCATAAAAGGAGTCAGCGTTAATGATGTCATTTATCTCATGTACAGCTCCAGGGCGGAGCATAATTGAGCCTAAAATAGCCTTCTCCGCATCAACACTCTGTGGGGGCACTCGAAGTTTAGTTTTTTTGTCATTCATAAATCGTATTGTATCAACAATAATAAAAGTCTCAAAATGCATTTTTCGAACAAAGATGTGGGTAAATCCCCCCACCCATTTTTTCATTGTTTATAACTTTTAAACATATATTTTTTATATTTTATTTGAGCTGTAAAATATGGGTATATGTTGCTACAAACTATTATTTTTTAAATTATAAAAAAAATGGGTGTGGGGATAAAATGTGCAAAACTATTTGTTTTTTGGTATTATATTTAATATGTCTAATGAAAAGAAAATTGTATTAACAGGTGATCGTCCAACTGGAAAACTCCATCTTGGGCATTTTGTTGGTTCTATTGAAAATAGAATAAAGCTTCAAAATGAAGCTGATCAATCGTTTTATATGATAGCCGATATTCAAGGCTTGACTGATAATGCCAATAACCCCCAAAAAGTTCGTGATAATCTGATTGAAGTTGTTTTAGACAATTTAGCTTGTGGGCTTGATCCGAAAAAGACTACGATGTTTATCCAGTCAGAAATTCCAGAAATTGCTGAACTGACAGTTTTGTTTTTAAATTTAGTTACTCTTGCAAGACTCAAAAGAAATCCTACCGTTAAAGACGAAATGAAACAAAAAGGTTTTGGTGAAGAAGTACCAGCAGGTTTTCTTTGTTATCCTGTATCTCAAACGGCGGATATTTTATTCGCTCATGCAAATCTAATTCCAGTTGGTGAAGACCAATTACCAGTTATTGAACAAGTAAATGAAATTGTTGATACTTTTAATCGTTATTATGGACAAACATTTAGTCATGTAAAACATTTAGTTGGAAATACACCCCGTTTAATTGGAACAGATGGAAATGTTAAAATGGGAAAATCTTTGAATAATGGAATTTATCTTTCAGATTCATTTGAAGAAATTTCAAAAAAAGTTATGAATATGTATACAGACCCCAATCATATACATGTGGAAGATCCTGGACAAGTAGAGGGTAATGTAGTTTTTACTTATTTAGATATTTTTGATTCTAATAAAAATGAATTAGCAGATCTTAAAAATCAATACATAAAAGGAGGATTAGGAGATGTTGTAATTAAAAAAAGATTAATTAATATACTAGAAAATTTAATTAATCCGATTCGAACAAAGAGAGAAGAATTAGCAAAGAATCCAGAAGAGATAATGAAGATTTTAGAAGA
>CAYVBT010000008.1:4053-5863 GCA_964449885.1 uncultured Candidatus Saccharibacteria bacterium | reverse complement strand
CTAAAGCTAGATTAGTTGCTCAAAAAACAATGGCCGAAGTTAGAAGTGCATTAAAAATTAATTATTTTTAATTATATGAAATACGTTTTTGCTTTAATAGTTTTCATCTTAAATATCGTTAATATCCCACTTAATATGCTTTATATGAAAATCCAAAAGTGGTATTTACCAATGTGGAAAAAAGATAGAATTATTTATTTTGCTTTCGCTCCATTTTATTGGATACTGGTTGGTTTAACATTCCTCTTTGGTTATCCTTGTGAAAAATTAGCCCATTTAGCCCATTAATAATTAATTATAAAATATGAAAGAAAGAATATATATAAAAGATTTGAATAGTTTTATTGGTAAAGAAGTTGTTGTTGCTGGTTGGGTTGATGTCCGCCGAGACCAAGGAAAACTTGTATTTATGGATATGAGAGATATGACCGGGCGTGTTCAATGTGTTGTTTTACCCAATCACATAGATGCAGTTGAAGCTGTGAAAGAAGTAAGAACTGAATGGGTTTTAAAAATTACTGGTTTAGTTAATAAAAGACCAGAAAGAAATGTAAAAGCTGGAGTGGTAAATGGTGATATTGAATTAGAAATTACTGGAATAGAAATTTTAAATAAAGCTATAACTCCTCCTTTTGATGTTACTTCAGATGGTAAAGAACTGGGAGAAGAAAATAGATTAAAATATAGATATCTCGATTTGCGACGACCTAGAATGCAAAAAAATATTCGTAATCGTCACCATCTTTCAAAATTTGTGCGTGATTTTCTCGATCAAGAGAATTTTATTGAAATCGAGACACCCATTCTAACAAAGTCTACACCAGAAGGAGCACGTGATTATATTGTCCCTTCTCGATTATATCCGGGAAATTTTTATGCCCTGCCTCAATCACCCCAGCAATATAAACAACTTTTAATGGCAAGTGGAATGGAAAAATATTTTCAAATCGCTCGCTGTATGAGAGATGAAGATACGCGTGGTGACAGGCAGCCAGAATTTACTCAACTTGATATGGAAATGAGTTTCGTTGAGAAAAATGATGTCATGGATGTAAACGAACGTTTACTTATTGCTTTAGTACAAAAATTATATCCTCAAAAGAAAATTCAAGAAATTCCTTTCCCCCATATTACCTATAAAGATGCAATGGAAAAATATGGTAACGATAGGCCAGATATGCGAAACGATAAAAATGACCCCGATTTACTTGCATTTTGTTGGGTTGTTGATTTTCCATTTTTTGAAAGAACCGATAAATCTGATAATCCAAACACTGAAGGTGAGTGGACTTTTACTCACAATCCATTTTCAGAGCCAATTAAAGAGCATAAGGATGATATGCTACAAGGAAAAAATTTAGGAGAAATATTAACAACTCAATATGATATAATTTTAAATGGCTATGAAATTGGCGGAGGCAGTATCAGGGCCCATGAAGCTGACACTCTCCGTAAAGTATTAAATATTATTGGCCACAAAAATGAAGACATAGAAAGAAATTTTGGTCACATGCTAAATGCATTTCAAACAGGAACTCCTCCACACGGTGGAATTGCCTGGGGTTTTGACCGCTTGTTAATGCTTCTTGAAAATGAACCAAATATTCGTGAAGTTATTGCATTTCCAAAGACCGGTGAAGGGAAAGATTTAATGATGGAATCTCCTTCTGGTGTTTCTGATAAGCAACTTAAAGAATTAGGAATAAAAATCGATAAAAAATAATATATTCGTGAAGTTAAAATTTCTCAAAATGAAATGGTTAACAAACGAATTGATTGATGAAAAAAATAAAAAAAATGGCTATAACAT
>CAYVBT010000008.1:0-4043 GCA_964449885.1 uncultured Candidatus Saccharibacteria bacterium | reverse complement strand
AAAAAATAATATAATTTATCTAATTATGACAAATAGAAAAGGCGAGAATTACTCTCGCCTTTATCTTTAGTATTTAATGATAACCAATAAACGAAACATCATAATTTGGATTTTCAATTAATTTTCCACATTTTGGACATTTTAACATTGGAGAAGGGTGAATTTCTGAGATCGTACAACATTTAGATCCACAATCAGGACATTCATTGTTAATTTTTTCATCAACTGAACTTTTGTTTTTAATTGTAATTTTTTTCATAATATTTTTATTTAAAGAACAATTTTTCACTCTCGTGGTGAGTGTTAACCATAAAGTTTCGGGATAACTTAAAACCCCTTCCTATAAGGAAGGGGTAGGCTTCGAAATTATATAATTAAGAATGCAAAGACAACCCCTTCCCAACAGAATTTTGAGAATGAGCATGATGTAATTTATTTAAAACTAAACGATATCCACCTTGTGGACCACGAAGCCATTTTGAAATACGAGCTACAGTTGTAGAAGATAGTCCTGTTTTTTCAATAATTCCACAGTATTGGACATTGTTTGAAAGTAGGCGAGCGGTTTCTAAACGATTTGAGAATTCACTAATTTCGTTAATTGTCATTAAATCACGTAAAAAACGCTTGAGTTCGTCATTGTTTTTTAGCATCATGATGGCGTCGATTAATTGTTTATTTTCTTTTTTATTCCAATCTATTTCTTTCATTTCGTTACTTTATCAAAGTAAAGTACTTTAGTCAAGTAAAGTATGTAATATTATCTGTGGATAACTTTTTAGTGTTAATAATGATAGACAACTACAATAGCTTTATTTTATTGGCTATTTAGTTTAGAATAGGACCATATGGATAATAATGTAATTTCGCCATATCAAATAAAACAAGGAACTTTTGAGGGGCCACTTGAGCTTCTA
Source organism: uncultured Candidatus Saccharibacteria bacterium (assembly GCA_964449885.1). GTDB lineage: Bacteria > Patescibacteriota > Minisyncoccia > Phycocordibacterales > UBA9973 > UBA8515. Next base: position 3,126 of record CAYVBT010000008.1, on the reverse strand, counting down.
TTATCGCTCATTGAGCAGAAGAAGCTTTTTGTTAATGAAATATCATTGGCGGAAGTTACGAATGATTACATTGCTTATATAAAATCAATCGAAGGAATACAAACAGAAAAACATATTGCCAATGTTTCTTATTTTATTTTAATTGCTGCAACTTTGATTTTAATTAAGTCAAAATCATTATTACCAAATCTTTCTTTAACTGACGATGAAACAGAAAAAATTTCCGATTTGGAAAATCGACTTAAATTATATGCAATTATTAAAAACGCTAGTATTGAAATAGGAAATAATTTTGGAACACAAATTATCTTTATGCCAACTGAACGAGTTTGGAGTGAACCTATTTTTTCACCAGATGCTTCAATCACTATTTCAAATATCACCCAATCGATCAGAGAAACATTAGATAAGGTCCCTAAAATAACAGAAAAATTGCCAGAAATTGAAATCAAAAAAATAATAAATATTGATGAAGTTATAAATAGTCTAACCGATCGAATCCAAAATGCTATCAATTTATCATTTCGAGATTTTACAAAAAGTCATGGGGCTCAAAATGAAGATGAGGCAAAGGTCCATGTTATTATTTCATTCTTAGCTATGCTAGAATTGGTCAGAGAGGGAATAATTGATGTAATGCAAAATTCGTCGTTTGGAGATATAGAAATTAATAAACAATTATAATTATGGAAATAACTTTAGAATCAAAAATTGAAGGTTTACTTTTTTATAAAGGCGAAGATGTCTCAATTAAAACACTAGCTGAACTTTTGAAAGTGAGCACAGATGAAATTAATGAAGCTTTAAATAAGCTAGAAATTTCACTGACAAACAGAGGGTTAGTTTTAGTTCGAAAAGATCAATCTGTTGTTTTGGGTATCACTAAAGAATTAAGCTCCTTAATCGAATCAATTCGCAAAGATGAAATTACTAAAGAATTAACAAAAGCTTCACTTGATACACTTTCAATAATATTATACAAAAATGAAGTTTCTCGAAGTGAAATCGACTATATTAGAGGAGTAAATTCAAGTTTTATTCTTCGTAATTTAATTGTTCGTGGTTTAATCGAACGGGTAGTTGACCCAAAAGATAGCCGGCGTTTACTTTACCATCCAACATTTGATACACTCACATTTATGGGAATCACTTCCATCGATCAACTACCAAACTACCAAGAAGTTCGAAATCAATTACAAGAAGTTTTAAATCAAGAGCAAAAAAATGACTAATGCTATAAAAATATTTCTTCCATCAGTTATTAGTTTTATTTTTGGATTACTTTTAACTCCAATTGCGACTCACTATTTTTATAAATACAAAATGTGGCGTAGAAATTCTAGAAAAGGAAATATCCCTGAAAAAGAATTGCTGGGTTTTTCCAAAATTCACGATGATAAAGCAGAAACTTCCACCCCTCGAACAGGCGGGATGATTATTTGGATTGCAGTCATACTAACGGTTGCGATTGTAGGTTTAATTGATATTATTTTTCGAAATCAATTAAGTGATAAATTATATTTTATTAGTCGCAGTCAAACTTTACTTCCTTTTTTTACTTTAATTGTAGCTTCAATCATTGGTTTAGGTGATGATTTTTTGCAAATCTTTGGTCGTGGTAAATGGACGACTGACCCGATAGTTCTTCGTTATATAAAAGTTGGAATTATTTTATTGCTTGGGCTTGTCATTGGTTTTTGGTTTTATTATAAATTGGGAGTCACAGAGCTTTATATTCCTTGGTATGGTTTTGTTAATTTAGGGTATTTATTTATTCCGTTTTTTATGTTTATCATGCTTTCTTTGTGGTCAACAAGTGTTATTGATGGAGTAGATGGCCTATCAGGCGGAGTTTTGGCTTCAATATTCATGGCTTACACCTTAATCGCTTTTTTCAACAACCAAACTGATTTAGCCACTTTTTGTGCAGTTATTACTGGTGGGATTTTAGCCTTTTTATGGTTTAATATTCCTCCTGCTCGTTTTTACATGGGAGAGACTGGCATGATTGGACTGACTGTCACACTATCGGTCATTGCTTTTATGACTGATACCGTTTTACTTTTACCAATAATTGCTTTTCCGCTATTTATTACAGCCTTGTCAGATGTTTTACAAATTTTATCACGTAAATTTAGAAATGGTAAAAAAGTATTTCTTTTTGCACCTCTACATCACCACTTTGAAGCCCTAGGTTGGCCAAAATACAAAGTTACCATGCGTTATTGGATCGTCGGAATTATGTCTTCAATCGTGGGGGTAATAATTTCACTGATTGATTAAAATGAAAAAAAATAATATTGATAAAATATTCTTTGGAATAGTTATAGCTCTTGTTATTGTGGGATTAATTACTTTTACTTCCGCTTCTTTAGGAATACTTGCTAAAAATGAAACAAAATTTTATGGGGTTATTTTTGGTCAATATATTTTTGGTATACTTGGTGGTCTCATTGCTCTTTATATTGGTTTAAAAATTCCTTATAAATTATTAAAAAAATATTCTTTACTTTTATTTATACTTTCAATTATTTTGACTGGCCTAGTTTTAATTCCAGGGATTGGCCAATCTCACGGTGGGGCTCGGCGCTGGATTGAAATATTTGGTTATTCTTTTCAACCAGTTGAATTTCTGAAAATTAGTTTTATTATTTATTTTGCTGCTTGGTTATCGTGGGTTAAAAATAAAGTTAAAGACCCACTTTTTAGTATTTTACCATTAGTTGTACTTTTGATTATTATTGCGGGTGTTTTACTTAAACAGCCAGATACAAAAAGTATTATTTTAATTACTATTACGGCCTTAATTATGCTTTTTGTTTCGGGAACACCACTTAAATATATTTTTGGGGTTTTAGGAGTTTCAATTTTAATGTTTTTTATCTTAGTATCATTTACACCATATTTAAAAGAACGAGTTAATACTTTTTTAAACCCAAGTGAAAATAGCCAAAGTTCTTCTTATCAATTACAGCAATCATTAATTGCTGTTGGGTCAGGTGGAGTGTTTGGCCGAGGCTTGGGTCAAAGTATTCAGAAGTTTAACTATCTACCTGAACCACAAGGTGACTCAATTTTTGCAGTAATAGGGGAGGAATTGGGTTTTGTTGGAACAACTATAATAAT
>CAYVBT010000007.1:29779-30375 GCA_964449885.1 uncultured Candidatus Saccharibacteria bacterium | reverse complement strand
ATTCGAGGCCAAGGCTCGATGGATGAAAATCTATATAAGAAAGTTCGACATCCAGATTTAGTCTTTATTAATCCAATTATTAAAAAAACTTCCACTGATAAAAAATTAATGTCTGAAGGCTGTTTATCTGTCCGACCAGTTTATGGAAAAGTTCGCAGAGCGACTCGTGCGACTGTCGAAGCCTACGATCAACACGGTATTAAATTCACCAAAAATGCAAGTGGATTACTTGCTCATATTTTTCAACATGAAACTGACCACTTAGAAGGAATTCTTTTTATCGATAAAGCTAAAGATTTACAAGATATCTTTGTTCAATAATTATAATTATGATCCCGTATGAAGTCATATATGTTATATTTAGTACACTGGTTATAATAATATGTTGATTATTTTTGATTATTAATATTAAGACTATAAAGTTTTTCTTGTACCCCAACATAATTATCAATATCTGTAACTCCTGAATTATTATTTAATATCATCTCTATATTATTTACTAATTTACGTTGACCTTCAAGCGTTGGGCCATATACTTCCATAACTAATGTTGATAATACAGGAGGTCCAGGTGGAATTTCTGCTACCTGTACATG
>CAYVBT010000007.1:24069-29769 GCA_964449885.1 uncultured Candidatus Saccharibacteria bacterium | reverse complement strand
TCTACTTTTAATTTTGAAATAAATATCGTTGTGGCTTATGGAAAAATATTACCTGAAAAACTTATCCAAACACCCCAATTGGGAACCATAAATATTCATTATTCTCTTTTACCAAAATATCGGGGAGCCTCTCCACTTGAAGCATGTTTACTAAACGGCGATACCACCACTGGCGTTTCGATTCAGCAAATGGTCTATAAATTAGATAGTGGTCCAATTTTAGCTTATGATGAAATACCAATCGAAATAAATGATAAAAAAGAAGATATAAGAAATAAATTAATTAAACAAGGAGCGGATTTACTTTGCGAAATATTACCTAAAATTATAAACAGAAAAATCACACCTAAAACTCAGGATGAGAAGGATGTGTCTTACTGCACTAAAATAAAAAAAGAAGATGGTGAAATTAATATTGGTGGGGACGCAAGAGAAAATTACAATAAATATCGAGCCTTTTATGGTTGGCCTGGAACATATTTTTTTACGACAAAAAACAGTAAGAAAATTAGAGTTAAAATAAATGAAGCAATTTTTGAAGATAATCTATTTATCATAAAAAAAGTCACCCCCGAAGGTAAAAGGGAAATAAATTATTCTGATTTTTTAAGACAAAATTAATACTTAGAAGTAAAAGGATTTCGGTCGGATATACCCTTCAGCATTTTTTTAACACTTGCCGCTCCTCTTTTATAGAGTGTCTGTTTGCGATCTTTATTACTAGTTATTTGTCTGACGATTTCTTGTTTAGCCTCATCAATAGCTGCATATAAATCATCTTTTTCTGAAATAGTATAAAATTTAACTCCAGAAATATCAAAATCAAATTCAGCCTTAAATACATCTCCTTGTTTATGGTGATTTGTTGTTTTCCCAACTTCAATACGACCAACCATTTCTCCTTTTTTAACAAATTTTTCTATACCCAAAAGACGCTTATTAATATAATTACTAATCGCATCTGTTAACTCCATATTTGTTGCTTTTATATTTGTATTCATATCTATAAAGTTAAATTAATAATACTTATATTATACCAAATTTTCTGGTAAATTAATTGATAATATTTTACTGGGATTTTGATGCCCACTTATTATGCGTATATTCTTAACGGGAATACCTAAAGAAGAAGCTATTAGCTCACAAACGCGGATGTTAGCTAAATTCCTTTCGGCTGGTTGTTTTACTGAAATCAAATAAGTATCCTTATTTTTCTTGATGATTGTTTCTTTTTTAGCTCCAGCTTGAACTTTTACTTTTACATACATGCTTATATTATAACAAAAAATAAGTTATACTCTATACATGGATAAAATCATTAATTATATAAAAAATTTCTTTGCAATTATATATATAATCGTAATATTTTTTTTGATGTTAAATAATAAAAAACTTACCGAATTATACAATTTGCCTACTTGGATAATTTCATCAATTTTTTTTATCAGTGTTTTATATATCTCTTATCAGTATATAAAATATAAAATTAATAGCGAAAAACTTGAACATGAAATAATTTCAATTATTAATCATACTTTCAGGACTCCCCTTACTAGTATTCTCTGGTATTCGAAAGAGTTAGAAAAAGATATTCTACAAAATGAAAAATTATTATACCTCCAAAATATAAATAATAGTGCGAATAAACTCATTAATCTTGTTGATATTATTGTCGGAATAAAAGATATAAAAAATACCTCTGGATATTTTTTTGAAGCGGTTTCAATTAGAGAGATAACTGAAAATTCTTTAAAAAAATATCGCGAAAATGTTAACAAAAAAAATATTACTTTTCAAATTTCGAGTTTTAAAGATATCCCATTTTTAACTATCGATTTAAAAAAAATATCATTCGTTATCGATAGTATTATTGAAAATGCGATCTCTTATACCAAAAAGGACGGCAAGATATTGGTAGATTGTATTTCGGGTCATGATAAAATTACATTGTTTATTAGTGATACTGGTATAGGTTTAAATATAATCGATAAAATAATGATGTTTAAAAAATTTTATCGTAGTAAACAAGCCAAGCTTATGAATACAGATGGTATGGGCTTAAAATTATATTTATCAAAACAAATAATTAAAAGACACAAGGGCAAAATATACGCCAAATCAAACGGCCCCGATGAAGGTACGACATTGTTTATTGAATTACCTTTTAATCGATAATCTATTTATCTTTTAGTAAAATTTGTTTAATTTCTTTAATATCTTTTTTGATTTCATCTAAAGCAGTTCTTTCTTTGTGTATTTCTTCTTCAGTTTTTTCATCAATCCTCTTTTCTTTATTGAGTCCAGAGATAATGATATTTTCGCCTATAAAAAAAGAAACAAATAATCCTGTTAGGACGGTAATTAATATTCCAAAAATTAAAGAACCCCAACTTGATACTCCCCAATCATCTGAAATATGCCAAATTCCACGCCAAATAGAAACTATTCCAACACTACCAATAAAAGCATAAATAAGTGGATGGTGAACTAACTCAAGTCGAGCCTTATCCTCAATCCCATCAAAAACCTTATGAATCTTATTAAGTATTTTTCTCATATTTTAAATAATATCATTTAATTACTATATATCCTACAATCCCAAGAATTGTTAAATATAATAAACAAGGAATGATTACTCCTTTCAAGACTTGAACTTCACCATTTTTAACCCCGGTCATCGCTTCAGCCGTTAGGATATCAGCCAGAGCAATCATATTTCCAGCTGCCGCTCCAACTACACCTAGTGATAAAATAATACTAGTATTCATACCTAAATTAGTTGAAGCTATATTAAACAAATGACCAAACATAATATTGGAAACAGTCACACTACCAGTCATAAACGCCCCAAAAGCTCCAATAAATGGCGTAAAAAATGGCAACCAACTAGTTTCAAATCCTTTAGTAATCAAACTAATGGCTGATAAAACCCCAGTTTCATTTTGGCCGGTATTTATCATAATTTGAACCATTGCAAGCATTGAAAAAACAACAAAAAATGGATAAATTGCTCCTTGAAAAGCTTTTTTAACTGAAGTAGAAATTACAGAAATTTTTTCTCGCCAAACTAACATGACAATTAATCCTGAAATAATAAAAATAAAACCGGGGTTAAATAATGAAAAAACATGCTTAAAACCGACAAAGATCGGAATGCCTAATTTGCCAATAATGAATTTACCTGCAATCAATAAACCAATTAAAATTATATATGGTAAAAATGCTTTAATGGCCGGCATAGAAGCAGTAGTTTTTTCTTTTGCCTCAATCAAAGATAACTTTTCTTTTGGAACTAAAAATCCAAACTTAACCGAAATGATAATGATAATCAAACCAAAAAGTGAACCTAGGATTGAAGGAAATTCTTGACCAAGAAAAACAAAAGCCAGAGATGGTACGACAAATATTAAACCGGAAAAAATAGCAAATGGTAGAGCATCTAAAAATTCTTTTTTTCGATTCGGCCTTCCGGAAGTGATCATCCAGAGCATAAAAACTGGTATGATAAAACCAACTAGATTAAAAAGTGCGGCTGATAATGGAACAAGTGTAGTATTTAATCCAACAAAACCCATTTTAATCGGGGTCCCTGCGGCACCAAACACACCTGGAACACTATTCCCTAATAACCCAATAACTAGAGCTTTAATGGGACCTAAACCTAGTCCAATCAAAAGTGGCACGGCAATAGCCGCTGGAGTTCCAAACCCCGCTGTTCCTTCAATGAAGGATTCAAAAAACCAAGCTATAATAATTATTTGAATTCTGTAGTCCGTAGAAATCCCACCAAGATAATGAGAGATATTTTTTATTATTTTTAAATCCTTCAAAATTTCAAGGAAAAAGATGGCTCCAAAAATAATTATAAATATATCAATCGCCACAAAAAAACCTTTTCCATAAGATAAATATAGAAACGATGGTAATATTTGCCAATAAAAAATAGCTAGAGTCGTATATAATATTAAAGTAATAACTGATGACCAAAGTAATGTAGTTTTTCTTACAAATAATAAATAAAGAAAAACCAAAAACGGGAATATTGCTAATAGAATTGGTATATTATTCATATATAAATATATTAACATAAAAATTTAATATATTCTATTTGATACTTAAGAGTTCGTTTCAAATACACCGATGTCCGGAGAAGAGCCATTGTATGGTAAGCCGACATCTATGCCTTTGTTTATTGCTGGCGAAGTGGACTGAAGATGGAAGTCAGAGGATGAAACAAAAAGTGGATTTTGTTGGGTAGTGTTACTTGTAGGGATGTTGTTTAAATAAGTATAATTATTTATCGTATTACCAGAAAAAATAGGAAGTATATTAGCATTTGAAAGATTATAACTTAAATTATTTTCTATATTTAACCCATTTATTGTACCATTATTTTCAATAATAAATGGCCCATTATATCTGAAGTAACCAAAAATATTATTTTTTATATTAAAATTAGTCATAGTCAAACCCGCTTGAACGACTAATTTAATACCCCCAGAATAAATTATATTATCCGTAACTATTGTGTTGTTTAGGAAATTAAAGTTTGAGGCAGTCCATCCATTATTAATATCAATATTTATAACACCGGGTATTCCATAGCCAACACCAGTATTCACATTGATAGTATTTTTATAAAAATTAATATTATCTATTTCTTTAATTCCAAGAAATTGTGTTCCTTGTATACCATAAGAAATTGAAAGTGGAATTTCAATTTTTGTAAATATATTATCATACATATAAACATCATGAACATTATTTCCAATTATAGAAATTCCTCTGTAATAATGATTAAAAGAATTATTATAAATAAGTGTTTTTGTTAAATATCTTGATTCTAAAAGTATACCCATCCCACCATAGGAAAAGAAACTCGGATCATTTTGTTGAAATACATTATCATGGATAGACCATGAATATGGATAACCCCCAGTATTTTCTGTGTATCCATAACCAGCAACATCAATAGCAATAGAACCACCCGTAAATGTATTGTTATAAATTTCAAAACCTCCATCATTACCCCAAAATTCAAGATGAAAATTCCATGAATATAGACCACTAGAACCATAATCATTTGTCATATCAGGTTTCCACGATTGATTATTATAATATTTTACTCCCCTAAATCTTGTTCCTCCCGCATTAATGATATTACCATTATGGGCATCAACTCTTTTATTTGAATACAATAAATTATCATGGATTAGCATATCTTTTTGTGTTGTTATCGCTATTAACCCACCTCCTTTATAATCTGGCTCAGCATCACCATCACCACAATTATCTATTGTATTGCTATAAATTTCATTATTCTCTTCAAGAATAGCGCTTAGGCTTGTACTATAAGTGTATGAATTACTAAATATAACTCCACCCATATAAAAATCTTTAATAACACTATGGTGTATTTTTACATTCCCCCTATTGTAAACAGCAACAGCCCTAGAACCTTGTAATCCGTTTCCATCAAGAGTTAAATTACTTATTGATTGATTCCCATTTGTACCCGCAACAGAACTATAGAGCCTAATAGTTGCAGTAGTCCGATCAACATAATTTGGAATTACATAGGTACCCTTAATTATAGTATTAGTAGTTCCCTCACCTTCAATACTAACCCCAACAGCTAAATCACAGTAGGATGGTTCAATATATGTCCCTGCTTTAACATGGATGGTGGAACCCGGGGTA
>CAYVBT010000007.1:22098-24059 GCA_964449885.1 uncultured Candidatus Saccharibacteria bacterium | reverse complement strand
ATTACAGAATTACAGGCTTTAGATAATGACATCCAAGGACTAGAAATACTTCCATCTCCTGTTGTATCATTTCCCGATGGTGAGATGTAATAAGTATTCAAATCAGGTAGAGTAATTGCCACGCTATCTGAAAGTGAAGTTGAGATATTACCAGCTGCATCCTTTACCCAAGAGTATAGAGTTTTCGTAATAGTGGCGGCCGAAATATAATTCGTAGAAACAATAAGTCCAATAAAAATAAATATTACTATTATTAGATTTCTGTTTTTATTTTTCACGACAAATTGATTTTATTTATTTAAGATTGATCTTGTGTTTTGACCTACAATACCGTCAGACATTAATTTATTAGATTCTTGGAACTTCATAACAGCCTGTTTAGTTAAGCTCCCAAAATAAGTTGTCTCATTTCCTAGTGAACCAGCTCCTCCAATAGAAATTGGGTAGCCATGATTATTAAGATAAATTTGAAGTTGTCTGACTTCTTCGTCTGTTATTCCATATTTTAATAATTTATTGAAATTATATTTATATGAACCAAGAACACTTCCAAAAGTATAAGTTGTTGGAGCTGACGCTAACCACCCAGAATCGCCAGCATTAGGTGTCGTTGATGTTTCTGTTAAAAGATAACCAGTCACTCCAATGTTATCTGTTGCTGTAAATGTCGTAATGGGTACTGTGAGTGATGTTGCGGTAGCTGGGATAACAAAAGCTGTAACTACTGGTCTATTTGTATCAGGTAATGTAATTGTCACACTATCATTAAGTGAGGTTGAAACATTTCCAGCGGCATCTTTGGCCCAAGCGTAAAGTGTTTTAGCTCCAGCAGTCGCGAAAGTATAATTAGCGGGAGCAGTTGCTGTCCATGAACCAGAACCGGCACTAGGAGTAGTTGATGATTCTGTTAAAAGATAACCAGTGACTCCAGTTGCATCAGTAGCGGTGAAAGTTGTAACCGAGACAACTAATGATGATGAAGTTGAAGGAACGGTGAAAGCGGTAACTACTGGTGTTTGTGTATCAGATAAAATAATTGTAATTGAAGCACTAGAAGGAAGAGAAATATTTCCTTTGAGATCACGGGCCCAAGCGTAAAGTATTTTAGCTCCATCAGTAGAAAATGTATAACTAGTTGGGGCAATTGCTGTCCACAAACTAGATGTGATAGATGGAGTGCTAGATGTTTCTGTTAATAAATATCCTGTCACTAGCACATTATCTGTAGCAGTAAAAACATCAATGGGAACAACAAGAGACGATGAATTAGTATGAATGACAAATGAAGTAATAACAGGTTTTGTTGTATCAGTTGTTGAACTTCCTCCCCCACCTCCTCCACCACCTCCTGTTGAACCACCCCCACTGACAATAACTGGAACAGTCGGAATTATGGTAGTAACTGGTGTTGTATTACATGGTTGTCCAGTAATTGTATTGAATCCTCCTGTTGTAAGACAGCCAGAACTATTTGCAATAATTGGAGCGATTTGTTTTAAATATGATAAAGTGACAGGTCCAACTGATCCATCAGGTTTTAAATTCTTTGATTGTTGAAAATTAATTATTACTTTTTGTGTACCTGTGCCATAGACTCCATCTGGGGTACCAACATTGTATCCATTATTATTTAAATATACTTGTAATTCTTTAATATCATTACCAGTCATTCGTGGTACTGTTAATTTAAGTGTTCTTGATATATTTAGAGTCGAAGTTGAGATGGGTGTTGATACACAAGGAAGACCAGTTAAAGGATCAAAACTTGCACCTGTTGCACAAGTAGTAGTGGTTGAGATAGATGAAATACCATTTTGGGCACTTTCAAGATTTGCTCTAGTAATTGGCCCAACCTTACCATCTGGTTTTAAACCCCGAGATTGTTGGAAGGCTTGAATCGTTTGGATTGAAACTCTACCCAAGACTCCGTCTACCTTTAGATTAGGTGTTGGAACCATAAC
>CAYVBT010000007.1:8749-22088 GCA_964449885.1 uncultured Candidatus Saccharibacteria bacterium | reverse complement strand
TTTGAATGTTTTTTCTTTCCTGGAGAGTATCGATATTGTCAGGGAATGATATAAAAGCCTCTGTTAGGAGAGGGGTTAATAATAAAATACCGAACATTAATAATCCTTTAGCTAAATAAATTAAAATCTTTTTCATTGATTTATTATATCAATAAAGAATATAAGTTGTCTAGGGTTTAACGGCTCTTTAGCCAAGTGATCATTTTCTTATATGTATTAGGCCCAGTTTCTCCATCAATAGTTAAACCTTGAGCTTTTTGAAAACTTTTTACTGCAGTTGCCGTACTAGTACCATAATCATTATCAACCTTACTCGAAGTATTATTATAAATATTTAAGAATTTTTGAATACTCCCCACGGCTGGGCCTTGTGATTTATTTTTTAAATAAATATTTCCATCTACTAATTTTTGCAACTCGTTAATTAAACTTTGATATTTTAGAGTTGTAATTACCGGAGGAGTAACAACTGTTGGTTCGGGAGTTTTAACTTCTTCAATAATTTTATCATTTTTGATCTGGTCTTCTTTATTTTCCTCTAATAAACTGACTTGTTTTTTTAAATTATTTATCTCTTTAATAAGTTCTTCATTTTTATCTTCAATTTCTTTCTGTTTTTGAATATCAACATGCGAACTACCTGATTCAATCGTAGAAAAGGCCCAATATCCAGCGAACGCAAGCAAACTAATAACTATAATTGAAGACAAAATAAATTTAAAATTTTCCATATTTTAATTATAACAAAATATTGTGTGATTATGCTAATAAAAATGTTAATAAGTTAAATATAAAAAACCAACATTTAAATGTTGGTTTTTTATATTTAAGTATTTAATTTACAAAAGTTAATGCTACTCCAACTTTGTCTCCTCTTCCTGTTCTACCAATGCGGTGAACATAATCTTCATAAGTAGCCGGAACTTCAAAGTTAATAACATGAGTGACATTTGGAATATCTAATCCTCGAGCAGCTACATCTGTTGCAACTAAAATTTGACTATGATTATCACGAAATGCTTTCAGGGCACTTTGGCGACGAGATTGATTTTTATCACCATGAATTGATTCAGCCTTGAAGCCACTCCGAACAAGTGTCTGACATAATTTTTCAACGCCATGTTTAGTTCGTCCAAAAATCAGAACTTTAGAAAATTCTTTTTTAGATAATAGTGTATGGAGTGAATCAATCTTATCCCCTCCATGTGGAACCCGAACAATGTCTTGTTCAACATTTCTGGCTGTATCTCCTGTTTTGACAGAAATCATTTCGGGATTATTTAAAAATTCTTTTATCAATTTATCAATTTCACTAGTAATTGTCGCTGAGAAAAATAATGTCTGTCTGTTTGGGGCCATATTATTCATTAAAAATCTCATATCATTGACAAACCCCATGTCTAGCATTCTATCTGCTTCATCTAAAACAATAGTTTTAAATTCTGGAAGATGAATAGCTTTACGATCAACTAAATCGCGAAGTCGTCCAGGAGTCCCTATCACAAAATTATTTTGGCGACGCAAACTAGAAATTTGAGCATAAATTCCTACTCCCCCAACACAACACACAGAAAAAATTCTAAGTTCATTTCTAAATTCTATTAATTCTTGATTAATCTGTAATGCCAATTCGCGAGTTGGAACAATAACCAAAACTTTTTCCCTTGGATTATTTATAATTTTATCGAGAAGTGGGATAAGAAAAGCCGCCGTTTTACCGGTTCCCGTATTTGCAATTCCAACAACATCTCGTCCTTTTAATACAAAAGGAATAGCACTATCTTGAATTGGTGTCGGGTTGATATAACCTTTTTTAATAATATTATTTTTTAACACTGTATTTATTTTAAAGTCAGCAAATTTATTGCTTGGGATATATGGAGCACTTTCAATAATTGGGTCGGCTTTACAAATAAATCGAGAGTGACTTATTGTACTTCCGCCACCAAAACGCCCCTTTGATGATCGCCCCCTGCCACTAGAGCTTGAACGACCTCTATTATTTCCACCTCCAAAACGACTGCCACCAGATGATGGTCTACTACTGCCTGCATAACGCGAAGCAGATCTGCCAGAGCTTGCGCCACGGCTATTTTGTTTATACATATTTTTTTACCTAGTCTATTAAAATAAAGGTAAGACGGACCAGGCACCTTCTCCCTTGTTTTTCATAAAGACTATCCAAGGGATAAGGCTATAGGCGCTTATTGCGCGGAAAAACCAATGAGAATACAACTTACTTAAAGAGTATATAACTATTTTATCTATTTGTCAAGAATTTTACTCTTTTAGGATTACATAAATAAATACAAAAAAGCCGGAAAAAATATCCGGCTTTTTTTATTTCGTTGTTACTTTAATTTAAATTTTGCTGACCATTCCCCATTTTTTTCCGAAGTGATTGAATCTCCGTTTAATCCAAATGGAGTTACAGTAGTCCACTTAACAGTTCCGTTTTCAATTAAACTGTCGCCGTGAATTTCTCCCCTACCTTCAAAATAACAAACGAGTAGAGTTGTTACGCCATTACAAATCGGCTTTTTCCTTACTAAATAATTATAAGAAAAAGTATTATTTGTAAATGATGTTATCTGGCCAATAACAGGGCCACTATCCCATACTCTTACCTTGAAATTATTATCCTCAAAGTAGAATATTCGCTTGGCGGGTACAGTTTCTTTTATAACGGCACCCATAACTTCGGTGGTCTGTTCCCCTTTCCAGGTGGTACCACTTAGTTTAGTGGCAAGATCTTGATCCTCTTTTTCACATCCTGCAAGCAATAGCAAGGACAGAAAAAATCCAAAAAATAATTTCGTTTTCATATTTTATTGGTTTTTGAGTTTATATCCTTTTCTTTATCCTAATCTTAATATCATTATTGTCAAAACTTTATGCACACAAAACCATTCTGCCCCATCAGTTCATACTATAAAACACATATCAGCTATGGCTGATATGTGTTTTATAGTAATTTTTTTTATAATTTTTAAACTATTTTGTCTTTTTAGCGACAGATTTTTTCTTATCTGTCTTATTCTTTAACATAACTGCTTTAACCGCTAATCTCTTGGCTGTTTTGGGTGAATGTCTAGACTTTTTATGAGGATGAAGTGATGTTGCTCTTTTTGCCATATATATTTTTATTATTAATAAATTACTAATTATAGTATACATTAAATTAAATAATAATCTAGTCTAGATTTGACAAAGCTTAATCAAAAGCCTAGAATCGGCTTAATTATCTTGATCCTTTACATAAACATAAATATAATTCTCCATTTCCTTAATTTTCACTAAATCTCTTAAACAATGAAAAAAATTGTAAGATTGCTCCTAACTGTCAGCCTATTTTTGCTGTCGATGATGGCTTCGGCATCCGAAGCAGACCTCAAAATTCCCGTGCTCGCCCCAGATCAAAACAACCTCCTATTATGGGGGTTTGTAATTTGTATTTTGGGATTACTTTTTGGGTTTTACCAGTTTACTACTGTAAAAAAATTGAAAGCCCACAAAAGTATGCTTGATGTTGCCAACATCATTTTCGAAACCTGCAAAACCTACCTGATTCAACAAGGTAAATTTCTTGTAATACTTTTTGTATTTATTGCAAGTTGTATTGCATTTTATTTTGGTTATCTTCAACAAATGAATTTTGGTGGAGTAGTCCTCATCCTTTCTTGGACTGTTGTTGGAATACTTGGTTCCTATGGAGTTGCTTGGTTTGGTATCCGTATGAATACTCTAGCCAACAGCCGTATGGCTTTTGCTTCTCTTGAAAGCAAACCACTAAAATTACTCAACATCCCTCTTGACGCTGGTATGAGTATCGGTGTTTTACTTGTGAGTGTAGAATTAATCATGATGTTAATCATTCTGCTTTTTATTCCTCGCGAGTTCGCCGGAGCAAGTTTTATTGGTTTTGCTATTGGAGAATCACTTGGGGCATCTGCTCTTCGTATTGCCGGCGGAATTTTTACTAAAATTGCTGATATCGGAAGTGATTTGATGAAAGTAGTTTTTAAGATTAAAGAAGATGACCCTCGTAACCCTGGTGTTATCGCCGATTGTACGGGTGATAATGCAGGCGATAGTGTTGGTCCGACAGCTGATGGTTTTGAAACTTATGGTGTTACAGGTGTAGCACTTATTAGTTTTATTGTACTTGCTGTAATGCAAGTTGCTGACCAGACTCTTTTGTTAACTTGGATTTTCGTAATGAGAATCCTAATGGTGGCAACATCAATTATAGCGTTTTACCTCAACAAATTGTACTCTAATGCAAAATATCAGAATAGCACTGATATAGATTTCGAAAAACCTCTTACTACATTGGTTTGGATAACTTCTATTCTTTCTATCATTGTAACTTTTGTGGTGAGCTACATTATGCTCGGCCAATTGGAAAATTATCTTTGGTTAACGCTATCGATAATCATCAGTTGCGGAACTCTTGGAGCGGCTCTTATTCCTGAATTTACGAAAATCTTTACTAGTCCGAAATCGGGACATGTAAATGAAATTGTAACTGCCTCGCGTGAAGGTGGAGCATCTCTTAATATTCTTTCAGGATTAGTAGCAGGAAATTTTTCTGCCTTCTGGCAAGGAATATTATTTCTACTCCTGATGTTCGTGGCTTACATTGCCTCTACTCATGGACTTGATACCTTAATGATTTATCCATCCATTTTTGCTTTTGGCCTCGTAGCTTTTGGTTTCCTTGGAATGGGACCTGTAACTATCGCTGTAGATAGCTATGGACCAGTTACCGACAACGCTCAGAGTATTTATGAACTTTCACTTATTGAAGAAAGAATAGATATTGAAAAAGAGATAAAAAACGAATTCGGATTTATGCCCGATTTTGATAATGCGAAATATTATCTCGAAGCAAATGATGGAGCTGGGAATACTTTCAAAGCAACAGCTAAACCGGTATTGATTGGAACGGCTGTTGTCGGTGCTACGACAATGATTTTTTCACTCATTTTACTCATTAAGAATAAGTTTAGTATTGAGCCAGAAACAATTTTGAATGTTTTAAATCCTTATACTATCCTCGGCTTTTTAGCTGGAGGTTCTGTTATTTACTGGTTTACTGGAGCATCTATCCAAGCCGTAACAACAGGAGCTTACCGGGCAGTTGAATACATTAAAAAGAACATTCATTTAGATGAAGGGGCTAATAGTAGTGCTTCGATAGAAACATCAAAAGAAGTTGTAAAAATATGTACTCAATATGCCCAGACGGGAATGTTCAACATTTTTATTGCAATTTTCTCATTCGCTCTTGCTTTTGCATTTTTTGCCGGATACCGAGATTTAAATGCTCTAACCCCGGCCTTAAAATATGCCGCAACTTCCTTTTTTGTCAGTTACCTCATTTCAATTGCAGTTTTTGGTTTATTCCAAGCCTTATTTATGGCCAATGCTGGCGGTGCCTGGGACAATGCCAAGAAAGTTGTCGAAGTTGATTTACGTCAAAAAGGAACACCCCTACACGAAGCTTCGATTGTTGGCGACACGGTTGGTGATCCTTTCAAGGATACTTCTTCCGTTGCTCTTAATCCAATTATTAAATTCACAACATTGTTTGGATTACTTGCAATGGAGATAGCAATTTCGGATAGTTTCTACTATGTTGCGCCATATGTAGGAGGATTATTTTTTGTAATTGCATTATATTTTGTATACCGCTCATTTTACAAGATGCGGATTATAAAATAAAATGTTTTAAACAACATCAAACAGGTTTTGCATTACGCAAGACCTGTTTTTATTTTTATAAAAAACAAAACACCTATTTGTAAAAACAAATAGGTGTTTTGTAAGTAACCGCACAATTATGCGCGTGATACTTTTGTAGCTGCTGGTCCTTTTTCACTTTCAACAACTTCGAAAGAGACTGTGTCTCCTGTTTGAAGTTCATCAAAAGTAACTCCTACCAATTCTTTAGAATGGAAGAAAAGGTCTTTAACTTCGCCTTCGCGAGAGATAAAACCAAATCCTTTATCTGTAAGAGTCTTGATTGTTCCTGTCATCATATGATTTATTTAAGATTATTTTTACTTGAAACTTCGACGTGGTTCCTGTGCCTTTACACACTTTTAAGTATAACACATATATTAAATAAGTGTAAATTTATCCACTCGATAATAACAGTTTCCCCTCCTCCGAACTTGGGACGGAGTGGGAACCTTAATAGTTAAGCAAAAAGCGTCCTTTTAATAAAATATTAAGAATTAATTGAGTCTTAGCTGTTTTTTGATATCGTCTAATTTATTGGAATTATGAAGTATTATATCAAAACCAGAATTAGGATCTTTAAATAATGAATTTGATATTCCTATTAGATTTGAACTAGCTCCATCAACATCATCTTTTATACACAATCTTCTATACCATTTAGGGATTGCATAATAAAATTCATCTAATTCACAAGACAACATCCTTATTTCATCAGATATCTTAATATAATCATTTACTTTGTCTTGATATTCTCTTCTTTTTGTTTCAGAAAATTCGTTTTTTAAAAATGGACTTTCTTCAAAATATTCAAACTTTAATGGATTAGTTATTATTCTTGAATAAAATTTTAGATTGTTTAATATTTTGTATTTTATATTTTTATATCTTGAATATGGTTTTATAATAATTTCTAAATAATATTGACTTGCGATAAAGACAATAACTCCAGATATTATTGTTATAAAAAGTTCTCCAAATATATTATTTTTTGTAATTTCTTCTATAATTATCATATTGCAAGGTAGTGATTATGGACCAACAAAGAAGTCCTTCGTAATTATTAATATTTTTGATACATTTCTATTATTTTATTTCCTCTAGTTAATAGATCAGTATATGTAATAACCTCAATTCCATGTAGGGAATAATTTAATTTATGTAAAGCCTCTTTGTCTCTTCTATCTAGTAATTCTGATTTTCCAATTAATATAAATGCTCTGGGTTTAATCATTATTATATCTTTTAGATGAGGATATTTATTTTCAATTCTTTCTCTTAAAATAAATTTATTTAAATCTACTTCGTTAATGTAGTTAACAACTTGACCGATTGCTTCATTGGTTTTTGAAGACCACATGTAAGACCCTGGATGATGAGGATCTTTCCTGATTACTTCTTCTGTAGGTTTTTTGATTTCTAATATATCAATAAATCCATCCCATGTAGGGAAAAGATAATCTGGTATAGAGTCAAAACCAACTTTTTCTTTTTCAATTGGTGTTTGATAATGTATACCAAATAACCAATTATTTTCATATATCCATCTCTGCCAAGAATCAGGGCCAGTTGTTTCAGAATGATTTTCTTTTAGTCTTTTTTCAAATTCTGCAATTTTTTCTTTATAAAATGCAATGTTACTTTGTTCTTTAATTTCTTTTATAAAATCTTTAGGATTCTTAATTTTCCCTTTTCCTAAATTAAAAGCAACCTTAATTCCAAGACTTTTACACAACTTAATCTCTCTAGTATCTCTATTACTTTTAGAACCACCAACAGCAAAGATATCTGGTTTAATTTTTTTTATATCTTCGCAGATACTTATATCTTTTATGTTTTTCTTATGACTAGAAATAATAACTTTATCTACACCATTAATACCGCTAATTATTTCTTGTCTTTCTTTCTCTGACATAAAAATAGCCCCCTTCTTGGCCTTTAACCAGTTATCATTATTTAATAAAACAATCAATTTATCACCTAGGTTTTTTGCCTCTTGTAAATATCTAACATGCCCAATGTGTATTGGATCGAAACCTCCATTTACTAAAACAGTTATATTTTTTTTCATTATTTTTTATTTTGTTCCAATGTTGTTATTGATTCTGAAAATTCAGCAGTTAGTTTTGAAAGTAGTTTCATAGGATTTTTATTTGTTTTGTCAAAACGTAATTGTTCATCTTCAAAATCTAAAAATATTTGAGCGTAATCTGTTTTTTCTTGTTTGCCTTTTATTCTTTCACCGAAATAAATTACAGCCATTCTTTTGCCTCCCTTCTCACTGATTTTTGCTTGAACCCAATAATTTTCATCCTCTTTATCTTCAGCAGTAACTTTAGTTGGTAATAAATCTAATGAATAAACTTCATGGTCTAGTGTTTTATGGCCTTCCCAAGATCTTTGCACTTCGTCTTGTATTTCATAATAACTTTTATTAAAAAAATATTGTTTATCGCACTTTGTACAAAAATAACCACTATCTTTCTGTTGCAAAAGCATATGACAAGAAGTATTTGGGCAAAGAGGATTAAAATGAATTCTTTCATTTCCTCTTTCTTTTATAATTGTCCTCCATAACACTCCATGACTTTTATATAGATCTTTTCCGTATTCCATATTTATTATAATCCAAAATTTCTGGATCTATTATTTTTCCTATCAAAAATCGCCCCATTAGGATCAATTTCGAGAGTCAAATTATCACAATTAGGACATTTGACCTCGTTGATTATAATCCCTTTGTTTATTGATATCTTGTCATGATGATGACAGTTGTTACAAAAAATATATGCCTCGTAATTAGTTTTTATTTCTTCTTCCATGGTATTTTTTATATTTCTATTTTATAACCTTTCTTTTCGACAAAATTATTTAATCGATCTTTTGTTTTATCATTAAAAATATCTTGAGGAAATAAATTATATAATTTTTTTATATCATCTGAATTTAAAATATATTTTGTTTTTGGTTGAGAGTCTAAAAATTGATTAACAATGTTTTCTTCGTAATTGATCATAGATTGATATTCTATTGATATTTCTGAATAACAGCTACTTTTGTATTCAGATTCTATTTCATTTACAATAGTTTCATCTGTGCAATCTATTTCTTCGTAATTACTCATAGACCAATTAAGACATTCATTATGAGATTGCCATGGCATATCATTTTTACAATCTTTATAATTAGCATATACTTTATTATAAAGTCCCTGACATCTTGCCAGATAAAGTCCTTTTAATTTTTCAACATTTTCACTTAAACAAATTTTTGCATTTTCTAATTTTATATCATATCTATTAATAGATCCAATATAATTATCTCTCGCTTCTTTTGCTTCTTTGTTTTTATACAAATTAAATCCTACTATAGAAACAATAATAATTAATACAATTATTATTGCTAGTGTTGCGGTTATTTTTTTAAAAGGTAAGTTTTTTATTTTTTTTAAAAAAATCCAATTATTAGTTTTTATCTTTTCCTCAGTTTTATTTTTTTTAAAATTAATCCATCCTATTGTATAAAATACTAATATCGCCGGAATTAGGATTGAGAGAAATATTGCAAATCCTGAATAGTCAGATTCACCAAGAGAAACAATAAAACCAATAATTCCAAAAATCCATATACTGATTATTTGACCTTTAGTAATTTTATAAATATTTTTCATATAATTATACGCCTATTAATACCCTAACTCTACAACTTTTCTAAAAAAAATCAAGATATTTTGTGAAAATTTGTCATAAATTTAAATTAGAGAGATACTCAAATTAAGTATAGGCATTTTTACCAACGGAGCCGGCTGGGATAGAAGCGGATCAATACACCGTTCAAGTCTCAACCTTGGGCCGAGTAACAGTTTGTGCGCCTGAGTCAATCAATGAAACATCGATTCCAGACCCAGTAGAAATTTGTGTGACTCGTTAAAACAAATTTCAATAAAATAAAAATCCCCAATGGGGATTTTTATTTTAAATTTTAACTCTATTTACAGATTCCATTTTATTTGAAATTCAATTTCTTCCTGCTTTTTTCCTTTTTCGTGTTCTATATTTATAACTGCATCTTTAGGAACATCTATTTTTTGTCCGGCTATTTGAATAGAAAATTTTTTATCACTTTCAATAGCATCAGCTAATCGTCGTAATTTTTTAATATATTCTCCTTTTGTATAATTTTTTTCAATATCTCTGTTTTTATTTTTTTTCATATTTTATTTTAAATTAAAATTAAATTCTATTAATCGTTTTTTAAATTCTTTAAATTTTTAATCATTTCAACCGAAATTTTATCTAAATCAAAATCGTGCTTCCAACCCCAATCATTTCTGGCTTTACTATTATCTATCGTTTTTGGCCAAGAATCAGCAATTTTTTGTCTTTCATCAGGGGTAAATGTACATTTGAAATTATCAATATATTTCGTTACACTCTCAGCAAGTTCTTTAGCTGAAAAACTAATTGCTGTTAAATTATATGAAGTTCTTATAGTTATTTTTTCCTTTTCTGCTTCCATCAACTCAAGTGTCGCCCTGACTGCGTCATCCATATACATCATAGGTAAGTCGGTATCACTATTCACAAAACAATCATATGATCTATTTTTCAGAGCTTCATAATATATTGCCACGGCATAATCAGTTGTTCCACCACCTGGTGGTGTTTTCCAAGAAATTATTCCAGGGTATCTTAGGCTTCTAACATCTAAGCCGTATTTAATAAAATAATATTGACACAATAATTCTCCAGCAACTTTTGTTACTCCATACATTGTTGTCGGTTCAAGAATTGTTGTTTGTGGGGTGTTTTCAAGTGGAGTTGTTGGACCGAATGCAGCAATTGAACTTGGCCAAAACATTTTTTCTATTTTATACTCGACAGCCAAATCTAAAATATTTTTTAAACCATTAATATTCACATTCCAAGCTAAATTTGGATTCTTTTCTCCAGTTGCGGACAAAACTCCAACTAAATGAAAAATCGTATCGATATTATATTTTTCAATTAATTTTTTAATTGCTTCCTTGTCTTCCGTATCGGCAAACTCGAAAGGCCCAGAATTTTTAAATTTTTCCGTTGGTTGTTTGTGATGACCAACAGCTATAACATTTTCTTTCCCGTATTTTTCTCTTAATTTAGGAATCAATTCAGAACCAATTTGCCCTAAAGCTCCTGTTACCAATATTTTTTTCATTTAAATATTATACTCTAAATTTTATATAATTAAAAATTTAATTAAAATTCGTCTAAAATGAGTTTTTTTGGCAGTATATATAATCAGTTAACATATATTGCATCTATTGGCGGTTTTTTTTTACTAATAAAAGGAGCAAGTTTATTGGTTGATGGTTCTGCTTCAATTGCAAAAAAGTTAAAAATTTCTAGTATCGTCATTGGTTTAACTATTGTAGCATTTGGAACTTCCGCTCCAGAATTTATAGTAAATATTTTTGCTAGTATTAATGGCAATACAGATATTGCGATTGGAAATATTTTAGGTAGTAATATTGCTAACGTTCTTTTGATTTTAGGAGTAGCTTCAATTATATACCCACTTAGCACTCAAAAAAATACCGTTTGGAAAGAAATTCCGATGTCGCTATTAGCGGCTTTAATATTAGGTGTTCTTGTTAATGATATTAGAATTGATAATGGAGTATTTTCTGGTTTAACGAGAATAGATGGAATAGTCTTATTGTCATTTTTTATTATTTTCCTATATTATTCTTTTGGTATTGCTAAAACTTCCAATGAAAAATCATCTACTGACGAGATAAAAGATTTGAGCTATTTAAAGTCATTTTTATATATATTATTAGGATTAGTTGGTCTTATTTTGGGTGGTAAATGGATCGTTGATGGGGCAGTTAAAATTGCAACAATTTTTAATATTAGTCAGTCTCTTATTGGTTTAACGGTTGTGGCTATCGGCACCTCTTTACCTGAGTTAGCTACTTCCGCGATTGCTGCTTATAAGAAACAACCGGACATCGCAATTGGGAATGTAGTTGGTTCTAATATTTTTAATATTTTTTGGATACTTGGATTCAGTTCTATCATAAAACCACTACCATTTAGTCCAAGTTCTGATATTGATATCATTATGACTATTTTTACTAGTTTATTATTGTTTATTATTATGTTTATTGGCAAAAAGCATGTAATCCAAAAATGGCAAGGTGTGTTAATGATTTTATTGTATATAATTTATTTAATATTATTAATTAAAATTAAATAATATTTTCTAATCATCACCAAAAAAACACAAACAACGTTCTTGTTATCCTTAATCCTATTAATCAAATAATTATATTTTTCCTATCAAATCAAATACTGGCTTAATTGTTTCTGCCCCAGGTTCCCAACTTGCAGGACAAACACTTCCATTATGTTCTCTGACAAATTTTGCTGCTTCAAGTTTTCTTAACATCTCTTTGGCACTTCTACCAATATTATTGTCATGAATTTCAATTGTTTTTAAAATTCCATCAGGGTCAATTATAAATGTTCCACGAAGAGACAGTCCTTCATTTTCAATGTATGTCCCAAACATCTTTGAAATTTTTCCAGTCGGATCTGCTAACATTGGATATTCAATTTTACTAATAGCCGGAGAATTATCATGCCAGGCTTTATGAACAAAAGCAGTATCGGTGCTAATACTCATAATTTCCCCTCCTAACTTTTTCACATCCTCGTAATATTTTTGAGCATCCTCAAGTTCTGTTGGACAAACAAAAGTAAAATCTGCAGGATAAAAAATTAGAATAATCCATTTTCCTTTATAATCTGAAAATTTTATTTTCTCAATATCATTATTATAATATGCTTCAACTTCAAAATCTATAATTTCATCATTAATATTTATCATTAAATTATTATACTATAAGTCAAACAACTTTGAAACAATAAATAATTGTCATTAATATTAACATATATACCTAATGAAATTTAGGAAATGAATTACCCCTTTTCCTTCCACTGCCCTTAAGTGAAGATGCATGCTTTAAAGAATTTTGACCAAATTTTTCTCTTATTTTATCCCCTACTTCTTCAATAATATTCTTTTCTTCAGATTTACCTATTTGACCAAACAAATCTATTTGTATCTTCTCTCTCCGTAATAAATTTTGCAAAGTGACTCCTGTTGAACGAATTTTATCTTTATTTTCTAATAATTTATTAAAAATAGGTTCAATTACATTTAATATTATACTTGGATTATTTGTGTATTCGGATAAATGACTATCTCCGGAACGATGTAAAAAAGTAGTATTTTTTAAAAAAAACGAAACATTATTAGTCACGAGATCAAGCTTTCTAGCTCTTTCGCAGGCTCTCTCAACATTTTCTGAAAGCTCAGCAAAAATTATTTTCGGGTCAGAAGAAGTAGGTTTAAAAGTTAAGAAGTCCTTCAACCCAGCGTAAGAGTAAAGTTTACCTCCTTGATAAATAGCTGTGGAGCTGTTGTACCACTCTAACTTATCTTTTAAGCCCAGTTCTTCAATTAAAGAAATAATATCCTTATCAGATCTAAAAATATGGTGATAAGCTTTTTCTAAACTTGTACCAGACATTTTAAAACCACCCAT
>CAYVBT010000007.1:6705-8739 GCA_964449885.1 uncultured Candidatus Saccharibacteria bacterium | reverse complement strand
GAGAGGTAAAGAGAAAAATTTTTTTATTTGCTCATCTGGATAATTAACAAAATCATAAGCCGTTTTGATTCCCATATTACATAACCGTGGAACTGTCTGTCTGCCAATTCCCCAAATATCATCTATCTTTGTTCTTATAAGTGCCTTCTCTTCATCATCTTTATTTAAAAGTAAGACCATACCGTTTGGCTTATCTAGTTTTGAAGCAGTTTTTGCCAATGCTTTTGTTCTGCCTAAACCAAATGAATAAGTTACACCTACTTTCTTTTTAATTTCTCTCTTAATATCACTCACAAGTTTTTCTGGACCGCCAGCATATTTTATATCTGATGGCTTAATAATCATAAAACATTCATCAATACTATATGATTCAACATGCTCAAGGTAAGATGAAAAAATATTATAAACATCATTTGAAATTCGATTATATAAATCAAAATGATGAGGAAGAATAACAACTTTCGGAAATTGTTTTTTAATTAAAAATACTGGCATCCCACGAGTAACACCAAGTTTTTTTGCCTCATAACTCATAGCCACGGCTATTCCTCTATCTTCACCAACAACAACTGGCAATCCTATATATTCAGGGTGCTGTGTTACTTCACACGAAACAAAAAATGAATCGCCGTCGGCGTGCAAAAATAAATTATTTGAATTACTTGGCATTTGAATATTGTATCAAAAATTCAGAAATTCTTTTCATGGAAAATACCATTATAAAATATAGCTAAAATTATATTATTT
This sequence comes from uncultured Candidatus Saccharibacteria bacterium, assembly GCA_964449885.1. Lineage (GTDB taxonomy): Bacteria > Patescibacteriota > Minisyncoccia > Phycocordibacterales > UBA9973 > UBA8515. Next base: position 7,992 of record CAYVBT010000007.1, on the reverse strand, counting down.
CTATTTTAATTTTGCACGAGTAATTGGCCCCACTATCCCATCCCCCACTAAATCATTTGCGATTTGGAATTTAATAATTGCCAATCTAGTTTTTAGTCCATATATACCATCTAATACTAAAGGAGACAATGCGGACCCGCAAGTATTTAAATAATTTTGTAAAGATTTTATGTCTTCTCCCTTTGTAAAAGGACGAGTTATTTTTATATTTCTAAATAAATTAATTGCAGTACAAGAAAAAATTGGCTCTGATATAACATTACTAATAGGAGAGTTTTGTAAAGTTTTTAAATGAGTAGCCGGTAAAAATCCTACACTAGAATTTGATTTTCTTATGTTGTAAGAAAAACTAGTAATTGAAGAGTAATTACCAGCATCATCACAAGCAATAGCTTTTATTTTATCTGATTCTGATATATTTATTTTAGAAGAATAAGGAATTCCTAGTAAGCAACTTGGGTCTGAATCATCAGTAGTATACATTATTTTAGTTGAGCCAAAAGAATTAAGGACAACTTCTTGTGTAGATCTATAGTTCCCTGCTTCTGGAGAGGATATAACTGCACTAGGGTTAGTGGAATCTACTACAACGTATGAATTATCATCAGTTAATGAATATTCAAAATCAAGATTTTGAGCAGAAATGATAAAATCCATTATTCCATCAGTGTCATTATCAGAAACTATATAAGTAGCAGTCCAAACATCTCCCACTTGATTTTTATTTACAATATTCTCGACTGTTTGACCATCGGAATAAAAATCAACATTTAAGGTTTCAGAAATATCCCCAGAATCACTGACAGTAAAAGACAAGGAAATAATATCTCCAGCTTTAGCAAATAATGAATTTGTGTTGTTTGAAGAGACCGTAATATTGGACAGAGAATATATTGGGTCTTCTTTTTCAATGGTAAAATTACTACTTAAATAAAAATCAGTACAAAGAGATGCTTCATCACACACAACCCCCTTAAGTCCATATATTCCATTTGCAACATCCGTAATATTATAAGTAAAAATTGTATCTGAAATATCACTTACAATTGCTGGTAATATTTCATTTCCTTCACTATCTAATAAATAAATATCATAAGTTAAACTATCTCCATTAGCGTCTGTCGCTTGATTCCATGAAATATTTAAATTTTTAATTATTCATCCCCATTACAAAATTTAGCTTCTTTTTCAATTCAGAAATAATTTTTTCATGGGAAAGCCTCTTTTGAATTTTATTAGTTGATATCAACGTGAGCCTGACTAATCAAGCTGTTCATGATTCCTGAA
>CAYVBT010000007.1:4645-6695 GCA_964449885.1 uncultured Candidatus Saccharibacteria bacterium | reverse complement strand
ATTTCTTGAATGGTTTTTTCATAAGAATGATTTTGTTTAAAATCTAAACCAAGTTCTGGTGTGCCCGATAATGCATCAAAACTTACTGTTGGTCTTAAATTTTTAATTACTTCAAATCCTCCATTGTATACCCCTCCAGTAACTGGAGAAATAAATGAAGTTGAATTTGGAGGTAAATTAGGAAGTTCTAAAAAGGAAAATTCACCTATTTCAATCACTGGGTCTTCTTCAAGATAATTTGCTGTAATAGCTACGGTTGCTCCATCGGCAATAATTAAATCTCTTCTGGCTATATGAATATGTACATCAGGACATCCAGCCTGGTTTGTTGTTATCCAACGAGGACGACCTCCTAGATTAAGCTCTGTTACAAGATACCATCTATTAGTATTAGTACATAAAGAAGAATTTTGGTATCTTAAATCCCAGGCTTTGGCAGAGTTTGGAGATTGTGAATAAAGAACAATCCAAAAATCATCACTTATATCTAAACTTTTTATCCCAACAGTCCCATTTAAATTTGCAGTGAGAGGAATTAGGTGATGGGCTGATTTGTCAACAACATGAGTGTGATGAAAAACCGAATTCTTATCAAAATATCCGACAATTTCAACGTCAGGACTATTTTTCCAGTCAGAATTAAAAAAAGTTATATCTTTTCCTTTTTTTACTAAGTATACATCTAGATTATCAGAATTTATCGTAGATCTTGGCACTGCATTAATTTCTATAAAAAAATTTGTCTCTGAAACCATAGAAAAAGGATTATTAAAATGTAAAAGATGATAGTTGTTTCTTCTAGTATCAATATTTGATGGAACATTATTCCAGGTAATAGAAGAAGGAGCAAAAAATATTTCTGGGTAAATATCATCTGGATAAATATTTTCACTTATATATTTTTCTTCTTCGACATTGTAAGTCATTGTTTTCATTGTTATAGAAGATTCGGCAGTTCCATCAGCATAATAATTCCAATTACTTCCGCCATCTCCATTTATTCCACTAATATCAACATAAGCCGTAGTGGGTGCACCAGAAATATCAGCCTTAATTTTATAAGGAGCAAAATATGAAATATCTAATTCTGGAACTATTTCTATACCAGAAATTGTTTCTGCTTTAACAAAGCCAGGAGTAAGTAAATAAAAAAACACACATAAGATAATAAAATATTTTTTCATATTTATATTATATATTAAAAATATGAAAAATGAAATCTGCTAGAACTGGGGTGGATATTCAAAAATATTTTATTGAATAAAAATAAAATTTATTTATTTAATACCATACTATTGCTTCGGTGTTTAGAGTTCTATTTGTGTCAGATAGTGCTTCAGCAACGGGGGTATAATTTGGAGCCCAGGATATACTCACTGCATTATCTGTGGGAGATATATAAAGGTTTGAACCGTTATAATTAATATACGGAAGGTTTATAACAAAAACTTTTGAGTGTATTCCTGTAACGATTAATAATGAAGTAAAAACTAAAATTCCTAGACATAAAAAATTATTATAATTGTTCATATAAAAATTGTTTTTAAAATAATATAAATAATCGATGTTATTTTATCATTATACCAACTATAAAAAATAATACATGTATATCTATAGCCAGTGAAGCCGTCGGACGTAATAAGGACCCGTTCTTGCTGTGGCTTAAACCATAAATTGTCATAATTGTAAATCGTGTTAAATAAAAAAAGGACCACAAAAAATGTGATCCTTCTAAATTATACACATACTTGCTACTCTTTAGAAATATAATCCTGGATGAGTGCTATCACAGCTTCATATGTAGCTTCTGGGCACTCAATGCCCATACAATAATCGGAGTTTTCTGTGTTAATAAGTCGGTATGGACCATTAGATATTTTTATGAACATCTGTGGCATATTATTTAAATATTCTCCGAGAATATTTAAATCTGAACGACTCCCCGTAAGATTGAATGTAATCTTTTTTGGGAAATTATTAATTTTTACATTTTTCATCTTGAATTTTTTCTTTTACATTACATTTTTTAATCTGTAAAGTCAATATATCG
>CAYVBT010000007.1:2430-4635 GCA_964449885.1 uncultured Candidatus Saccharibacteria bacterium | reverse complement strand
ATGTAACCATTTCAGGATTTTTTTGATATTTGTATGTTAGATTGGCCTTACTTTGGATATGGCCATCTTCATATACAACTTCAGCAGTATCATTTATAGGATTTACTATTACCGATATAGCATACCAGGTACCACCCAAAACAGGTTTATTCGTAGCGATGGTAACTATATTATCCCGAATATATTTTTCAGTATATATTTTTTCTTGTAATGTCTCGCAATCCATTTGGCTCATAGCTTTAATATAATAAAGATTTGTTTTATCTTTATAGACATAAACTCCATCACCCCTATCTACCATTTCTCCAAAACCAACCGTCGCACTGCCATCTCCAAAGTCTATTACAAGTTCTTCTTTAACTTCCATACCCTCGGCCCTTGAGTCCCACCAGACATTTGCTCGCCTTGTCATAGTTTTTTGGTCAACTAGTCCAACTGTCCCTTCGAATTCTCCTACTTTTGAATCTGATTCAGCCGGTAAGTTTTGAAATTCTCCGGTGACTTTATTGTTTACATTACCATTCGTATTTATTTTAAGCCAAGCCACTTCATAAAAACCGCTTGTCATTTTATCGGCTCGGTAATAACAAAGACTAATTGCTTTTTGCTCTTCTTCGATTGGTTTATCAACCTGGTCTATTTTTTCATCTGAAATTACAATAACTTGATTTTCTTTTTTATAAAATATACTAAAAACTACTCCACCTGCAATTAAAATAATAAGGACGATTAAAAATATTTGTTTTATTATGTAATTATTCATATTTCTATTATACCATTTTTATCCATGTCTATCCCAATTGTTAAATCACACAAAAGACTTTGTTTTGTGGGTATGAGGAAGATTTATTAGATAAATAACTTTGCTATACGGATTTCATCGAAAGAGAGATTCATTCCTTCTTTATCAAGAATTGTTTTAAGAGGGTTCAATTTTCCTATCTGATCCCCTTTTAATTTATTATTTGCTTTTTTTACACTTTCTATAATTTTTTTGTTTGGTTTTAAGTGTTCAATATTTGTATCAGGATATTTTTTAATTACTTGTTCAATATGCTCTATGATTGTGCCTATTACTAAATTTCTTTCTTTAATTATTTCACTGACATTTTTTCCACTTTCTAACAATTCTTTTGTTATTAAAATAGATGGAATTTTTGTTTTGATATTTCCTTTTTTATTTTTTACACCCCCTTGAATTACTCCACCCATTTTATTTATAAAATCCTCTTCTATTTTTTGTTGTTCAAATTTATCTAATTTTTTAAACATTAACTCATTGTGAAAACTTTCATTCTTTAACTCTTGGTCTTGTTCTAAAACTTGGGGGTCAACTTTAAGCGAGTCTACATTAAAACCAACCAAACTGATGCCATCTAGGGTTCGAACTCGCGATAAGGCCACATAGCCCATACCGTATGAAAAAGTCCGTGATAAGTCAATTAAAGCGTTATCAAGCGACATTCCTTGGCTTTTGTGGATAGTAATAGCCCAAGCTAAGCGAAGTGGAATCTGAGACACTGAGGCTTTGATTTTTCCATCTTCTTCTATAGCCCAAAGCTCGGGTTTGAGAGTTATTTTTCGGCCATTGTATAATTCAATAATTGGATTGCCACTTTCATTTTCAAAACCAAGGATTTTTCCACGCGAGCCATTAACATAACCAGCTTCAAAATTATTTTTAATACACATTATTTCGGCCCCAATTTTTAATTTTAATTTGTCATGTGCCAGACAACTTTTTTTCAATATTTCAACTAAAGCTTCGGGTCCACTTGAAGTCATTATTGATATTCTCTCTTCGTTTTCTATTAGTGAAAGTTCAATATCATTTATTTCATCGACATTCACATTATGGGTGTATAATTTGGTCGCTTTAATTTCATTTTTTAAATTTACTCCTATTCTATCTTTTAATAAATTGTAATGTTTTTCTTCAATTTTATTTTCCCTAATCATATTTAGGATTTCAGAAAGAGTATCATCACTTTGTCGGTGTTGTTCTTCAATATAACAAATAGCAGGATTCAATATTTGCCATGAGGCACTATTAAAAATCATTCCACTTTCATTCTCGCTACCAATTTTATTTATTGGGGGTAATTGGAAAAAATCACCCGATAGAATAACTTGCAATCCGCCGAAAGGTTTATCATTTCTTTTAAATCATTAGTTTTAAATTCTATGCTTGAATTTTCTTCACCG
>CAYVBT010000007.1:1396-2420 GCA_964449885.1 uncultured Candidatus Saccharibacteria bacterium | reverse complement strand
CAAACCTTTTCTACCATATCTAGTTGCGAAGCATGTAGCATTGAGACTTCATCAATAATTAAAACCCTGGCTTTCTCAAATCTTTTCCATAAATATTTTTTCTCCTCTAATTGCTCAAAACCTTTTTCATCTAAAAAATTTCGTATACCAATACCCGACCATGAGTGTATAGTCATGCCGTTCATATGAGTCGCAGCAATACCGGTCGAAGCAGTGACTGCACAAGCTATATCGTGCTCGGCTAAATAGTTAATATATTTATTAAGTAGGTATGTTTTACCCGAACCGGCACTACCGGTCAGATAAACATTGACACCTGTTTTCATTATTTTAAAAGCTTGTTCTTGGGTCATAAAGACCTATTATAGCATTAGTATTTTCTAATAACAGCTTTTACAACAGCAATAATATTTAGATACATTTTTGGATATATTGGTTTGAAATCTTTATTGGCCGGTAGTAAATAAACTCTGTCTCCATCTTTTTTAAAATATTTCATTGTAAATTCACCATCAACATTGGCAATAACGATTTGGCCATCTTTGGCTTGTGTTGTTTTTTCAACTAAAACCATATCTCCGTCGGCAATATGAGCCTCTATCATCGAATCACCATCAACAGTTAGCATGAAAGAATTTTCTTTTCTGTCTATTAGAAAATCATCAATATTGATCGTGTCTTTTAATTCTTCTGCTACATCTGCCGGGAAACCAGCTTTGACACTACCGAGCATTGGAATAGAAGATAATGAGACATCGGCAATAAGCCGACCAAGATGATCTTTGGCGACGATTCCTTCTTCTATAAATTTATCAACCAAACGAGCGACAGCATTTTTTGATTTAAAACCAAATAGGTCCATCATTTCTGTGTATGTTGGCATCCGTTTGTCTCGATTATAGAATTTAATTAATTTTTCTTTGTAATTATTATACATATTTTAAATTAGATGTTTGAAAACTGAGGTAATCTGTTTATTAAGTTTAAAAAGTATCCTTATAAACCTTTTTTTCTGTGTTGGCGG
>CAYVBT010000007.1:0-1386 GCA_964449885.1 uncultured Candidatus Saccharibacteria bacterium | reverse complement strand
AACATCAATTTTTTTATTGACATTGTGAATCTCGCGCTCGATTATTTTTAAATATTGTTCTTTGCTCATATATTATATACAAAAAATTACTATTAATTAACTATATATAGTATATGTGAACGCTCGTTCACTGTCAAGAAAAAACTGTGGATAACCCCCACACCTATATTTTTATCATTTTGCAGACAAAATATATAACTATAATTAGTAGTAATCTGATAAATATAAATTAATATTATGATTATTTTGTTTAGTTATATAAACAATAAAAATATGGGTGTGGGGGTAAACCCATTTTTTATTATTTTAAGAAAAGAGAAACTAAATCCCAAGGCAAGGTCATACCAAAAATGACAGCATATAAGACAATGAAAATTATTGGAATTTTCTTTTCTACAGATGAGAGTTTACGATATATTGATTCATCCTGTCCTCGGCCTAATAGTTCCCACTCTGTTTTAAACAAAGATATTGGTAATCTTTCTTCTATACTATGGATAACTTTAAACTTTGTTCTATTTAAATTTTTATAGGAAATAATTATTTGATACCAGCAATAACAAATTGCTATACCGACAAATGGTGCAAATATAAATATTACAGAATTATTATCAGTTAAATTTTTTGTTTCTAAATAGCCGAGCACGCCGATAATGGCCGTATTAAGTCCTAAGAAAAAATCATTTGATTTATTCGCCCGATCGTTTGTACTATTATAAATATGAAGATACATTCGATATTGTTCTAAATAATGATTTTCATAATTACTATCCTCATCTTTCTTTTTGTCGTCTGTATAATTATTTACTCTTGAATACAATAAGCTGTCGATTTTATCTTTATCCATTTATTTTATTTGTTAATTAATAATGGCAGTTCGTAAAGTGATGTTTTGCTAGTTAAAATCTTATATAAGTTTTCAATAAAATCTCCTCCGGCATAGCCAACGATAATAGCTATAGCCGGAGTAATAGCTGGTAAACCAAGGAAAGTTAGACCAATATCTTTTGTGACCCAAGCAGCTACAAGTCCTACTAGACCTGAGATGCCGACACTAAGAATAAAATAGTTAAATAAAAAAGAAGTATTCTTATATGAACTACGGTATTTTAAATAACCAACTAGCCCACGAATAATTCCACCAAAAAAACCTGTGAGTAAGATTAAGTACATATAATTTTGTGTAAATTAAAAACCTTAATAATGATTATATTTTACCACAAATGAAGAATTTGTTAATAAAAAATACTGACACGGGGTCAGTATGTTTTTTGAAAGTTTTTTCTTTTTATTTTGGGAAAGAAAATATATCCCATAATTCTTGTTTATTGACGAGAACAAGTAAACTCCATGCCAACACAGCGACTATTATGCATATTACCAATA
>CAYVBT010000006.1:25054-31736 GCA_964449885.1 uncultured Candidatus Saccharibacteria bacterium | reverse complement strand
CTGGCGATGCCGGAGGAAATACGGGAATCACTTTTACAACAGCTCAACCACAATATTTTAAACATACAAGTGGTGCGGTAAACTGGAGTGATTCAACAAAATGGTTTTCTGATTCTTCCCCGCGCATAACTCCAGGTCGTGTTCCTCTTCCTCAAGATGATGTCTATTTTGACTCAAGTTCTATTACTGGCACATCTACACTTACAGTGAATGTTCCAAGAATTGGAAGGTCTCTTGATATGAGTGAAGTTAATCAGAATGTGACCATGACACTTGCTAATGCGATTGAATCTTATGGTAGTTTTGTTTTAGGAAATAATATTATTCCAAACGGGAGTTACACTATTTACTTGATGGGTCGTGGAAATTTTTTATTGAATTTATTTAATAAAGTATACTACTCAATTAATGTAAGTGCTGTTGGCGGAACCTACACAAATATGAATGGTTTTTTATTGGGGTATGGTTTAATTGGGATTATAGGAACTTTTGATTTTAACGACTATGATGTTTCAATGAGATTTATTCAACCAAGTGGTCTTACTTTATATTTAGGAAATGGGATTTTGACGTTCACTACGACATTAGCTGAACCAGTTTTTATGTCAAATCCTGCTGCGCTTTATTCAGAAGGATCAACAATAAAACTTAATGCAGCATCTGGATTGAACAATATAACATTTGCTGGGGGTGGGCGTGTTTATAACAAAGTTTGGTTTTCCGGTTCTCATACAGGAAATTTTGATATGACAGGAAGTAATACTATTTCTGAACTCATTATCGATCCCGGTCGAAAGGTTCGTTTTACTGCTGGTACTACTCAACAAATTGGAAAACTCACAGCAATTGGTAACGTAAGTAATCCAATCACGATTGGAAGTATAACTGGAGCGACACATACTTTAAATTTCACTGGTACAGGAAATGTCGTTGGAGATTATTTAAACATCTCATATTCAACCGCAACTCCAGCAAATAAATGGTATGCAAGTAATTCGACAAATAGTGGGAATAATTCTGGTTGGATATTTGCAAATGCTCCTGATGCGCCGACGGCCGTTGGCGCAGTAGGAGGTGATGCGCAAGTAACTCTTTCTTGGTCTGCTCCGGGTTTCAATGGAGGTACAGCTATCACCGACTATGCAATCGAATATAAACTCTCAAGTGAACCAACAATCTGGTCTACTTTTGCCGACGGAGTGTCAATTGCCACAACCGGTATTGTTACTGGGCTTGTAAATGGCTCATCTTATGATTTCAGGATTAGCGCGATTAATCTTACTGGTCAAGGAGTAGCAAGTAGTACGGTGACAGCCACTCCAATTTCCGTACCCGAGGCCCCAACAGCTGTCTCGGCTATTCGAGGAAATGCACAAGCAACAGTTTCTTTTACACCACCACTGTCAGACGGAGGAAGTCCCATTACTAGCTACACGGTTACAAGTAATCCTGGAAATCAAGTTGCAACCGGAATCTCTTCTCCGATAGTTGTTACTGGTCTTACCAATGGCACTGAGTATACTTTCACTGTCTCGGCGACAAATGTAGCGGGCATAGGACCATCATCAGTTGCCTCTCTCCCTGTGACACCGGCAACTATCCCCGATGCGCCGACGACACCAATAGCCGCAGCTGGCAACGCCCAAGTATCTTTGTCATGGACAGCCCCAGGTTGGAACGGCGGAACAATTATTACTGACTATGTTGTGGAATACAAGCTTTCAAGTGAACCGACGACTTGGTCAATTTTTTCTGATGGCAATTCTTCTAATACCACAAGTATAGTCACTGGTCTTATCAATGCACTTTCTTATGATTTCAGAATTTATGCCGTCAACGATGTGGGACAAGGTAGTCAAAGTACAGAAACGAGCGCCATGCCTATCACAGTACCAGATGCACCTACTGGAGTATCTGGATTACCTGGAAATGCAGAAGTTGTTGTATCTTTCACAGCACCTATTTTTAATGGAGGTAGTACCATTAATAATTATACTGTGACCTCAAGTCCTGGAAATTTCACAGCTTCCGGCGGAGCTTCACCGCTCACTATCACTGGGCTTACAAATGGCACTGCCTATACTTTCACTGTGACCGCCACAAATGCAGTCGGAGAAAGTTTAGCCTCTGTTGCTTCTCTTCCCGTCATTCCGATTACGGTGCCAGATTCTCCGACCGCAATAATTGCAACAGAAGGGAATAGCCAAGCAAGTATAGCTTTCACTCCACCGGTTTTTGATGGTGGGACACCGATCACAAGTTACTCTGCCATCTCTTCTCCGGGAGGATTTACCGGTACAAGTAGTAGTTCGCCAATCATTATCACTGGGCTTACAAATGGCACGACATATACTTTCAAAGTAAAAGCTATAAATATCGTTGGAGAAAGTCCATATTCTTCAAATTCAAATCAAGTAACTTTATCGACTGAGCCGAGTGCCCCAGTCAACCTGGCTTCAACTGTTCTTGGAAGTAGTATTGGTCTTTCATGGTCAACCCCAACTTCAAATGGAGGAACAAATATTATTGATTATGTTGTCGAATACCAGCTTTCAACTGGTGGGGTATGGTCTGTTTTTGCTGATGGATCAAATACAAACACAACCGCCGTTATAACGGGGCTTTCAAATGGTAGCTCTTACGATTTCCGTGTCTTGGCCGTAAATAGTGTCGGACAGAGTATCCCTAGTTCTGTTGTCTCCGCAATCCCAGGTGAACCAGCCCAAGTAATCATAAATAATTTTTCAAGTTTAGTTCTGCCAAATATCGGGACGAATGTACGTATCACAAACGAAGGTAGTGCGGACTACGAATATCAATATACTTGGTGCACCACAGACTCAGCTACAAATTCATGCGGAGGCGCAGATGATATCTTTAGTTCTACAGCAGCTAAACTTATAAATCACGGAGAGAATTGGGATACGACGCTAAATAGCCCATTGCTTATACCTGGGAATTATTATTTTCATATTATCGTTTTTTATGGTTCTGAATCATCGAATGCAAATCAATCTTTTACCGCACTTGCAACTTATCCAGATGCTCCAACTTCTCCGACGGCAGTAGGAGGCAATGCTTCTGCTACTGTATCTTTCACACCATCAGTATTTAATGGGGGAAGTTCGATTACAAATTATACTGTGACTTCAAATCCTGGCGGAATTACTGCCAATGGTTTGACTTCACCAATAACCGTGAATGGTTTGACGAATGGGATAGAATATAATTTTAATGTCACAGCAACAAATATTATCGGCACAAGTCCAGCCTCATCTAACTCAAATTCTGTTATTCCAGTCACTGTTCCTGACGCTCCGACTGGAGTTACCGCTTTAGCCGGGGACAAACAAGTTATACTATCATGGTTTGCACCTATCAATTATGGTGGCTCTGCTATTACTGATTATGTTATTGAATATAAACTTTCAACGGAACCGAATATTTGGATTATTTTTGCGGATGGAATTTCAACCGTAACAAGTAGCACCGTCACAGGGCTGACTAATAATTTAAGTTATGATTTCAGAATTAGTGCAGTAAATGCGGTGGGGCAAAGTGCTATAAATACCACAAGTGCAACATTGGCAAAAAACAGGAAAAGTAACGGTAGCGGTTTCTCCCTGCCGACAACTCAAAAATTGGATAATAATGAAATCCCGATAGAAATACCCAATGTCGAAATAAAACCAGAGGCTCCGATAAGAGGAGAAGCTGCTCCTTCCAAAACAATTGAATTACCCAAAAAAGATACAACACAAAATAAAACAGATAATACTCAAGTAATTGTCTCGGGTTCTGATCAGCCTCGAAATGAAATTACTGTGACACCAGTAGAAAAGACGACTAAAGGTGAAAAAAATAATGAGTTGGGATTAACTAGAAAAATAATAATGATTATTGGTGGTAGTCTTGTCGGAGGAGCACTGATATTGTTACTAGTTATAAAATTATTACATCACGTAAGGTTAATTAGAAATGTAAATAAGTCAGAAATACAACCCAACAAATTTTCCTCATACAAAATTAATAAAAATGATAATGATTAAAAAAAATTATTATGATATAATTTAAGAATAAATATGGAAAACTCAAACACAAAAAATAATTCGGTTATACTTACTGTTGTAGTTCAGGATGATAAAAGTCAACCAACCCAAGGAGCAAAAGTCTCAATCACCCCCTCTGACGCCTCAAGTGTTACGAATACTCTGGGAGAAGTTCAATTTAAGCTTGGTAATGATAAAAAGTATGAAATTACCGCGACCTATGGGAATAAGGAAGTTACAGTTCCTTATTATGTAACCAAGGATGGAGCAACCAGGCTTGTTGTAAACCCAACATATGTAAGAACGATCGAAAAACAACTGAATCCATTATTTTTTTCATCAAAATTTTTTGTTTATACAGGAATTATTGTTGGGTTAATTTTAATGTTTTTTATTATTAGAAGATTAATGAAATTTTTCATAAAAAGAAAGAGAAAAAATTCTAGAAATTCTAGACCACCCACTTCATCACAAAGAATATAATAGAAAAAGTTTTCGATTTCCAGCACGCTTCGTATGCAGAGACAAAGTCAATCTCCATATAACAAAATCTAACCAATCAGCTTATACCTCTATGGGAGGCTCTGGAGAGGTGAGGGTAAAAAGAAAACCCGCTTTGCATAATGAAAGGTAGTTTCCTTTCTGCAAAGCAGGCTTTGAATTATTATTGTTCCCAACTTCTCCTGAAAACCTTTTTGATGATTTCTGGAGCAAAAGGTAGGGCTGCGCAAATAGCAGCCAGGCAGATAACTAAATAAAATGTTATCCAGACTTTTCCGAGACCAGTGGGGTATTCGGAAAGAGGGATACGGTCAATTCCAATCTGATGTATTCCATAGAGGAAAATATACATCACGATAAAAATTACTGCCGAAATTAAAATTTTTGTTTTCATTTTTTTGGAATTTAAAATTATTAAATGAATTAATTAAAGAATCTAATTACTTCTCCAGTTTTTCTATTGAATAAAGCCCAGACATTATTCTTTTTAAATTGACATTCGCTTGGAGAACCAATGCAATTTTGAAAATCACAATCAAGTATAAATTTCCCTGTTTTAGATAAAAGGCCATACAAACCAGTCTTTTTGTCTTTGACAATTGCGCTTCCAAGGATAAAGTCACCTTCTAGAGAAAGATTTGGAAATTTGTCTGAAAGCTTGTGTTTTGTTCCAAGAGCATCATAGAATCCCCATTCGTTTTTCTCGCAATAAGTAATTGTTGTATCTGCTTCAATATTAAGCCAACATTCCCACTCTTTTAATGGGACAATAACTTTACCATTAATATCAACAATTCCATTGATATTACCATTTCGTACACAATATAATCCACATACAGGATACTCTGTTTCTTCATATGGAAATTCAATTATTTTTTCTCCATATTTTGAAATAATGCCACTTTTCTTTGAATCACATGATTTAAATTTAAATTTTCCAGAATCATATAATCCAATCCAGTGAAACGGGCCAAGGAGTTTTTCTCCTGCATAAGCAAATATAGAATCTGCTACATCAAGATAGCAAATAGTATCCTCATGGAATCTTATTTGAATATCATTTATTGGGTGATAAACCAATTTTCCGTTAGAAGCAAAAAGACTTTCAGAGCCATCTTTGTTTTCTGCCTTCCAAAATTCGCTGCCATCATTTAAGCAATTTATATCACTATAAACAGCAGGAATTATTAGCTGATCATTTTTTATCAAGCCATATCCCTCAAATCCTTTTGAGACTTTAAAATACTCATTAGAATAGCAGTAAGTTAGACTCACGCTTGTCCACCCTCTATCAAATCCGCCATCCCAACAAGATTCGAGGCTTTCGACTGTCGTATACTCATATTTCAGAGTTGAAGTATCTGCATCGCTTTTAGCGATCGCAAACTTGTAACCACGTTTGAAAACCTTGTAGGTTACCTCATTTTTTTGTGTACATCCTAAAGTTACAACTATTAGGGAAATTACCACGAACAATAGATTAATTTTTTTCATTTTAATTGATTTTGATGTGAATTAATTATTTAATTAGTTACCTCAATTCCCACGAAGAAACTAAGGAAACTAATTAAATATAATCCACCTAAAATCCCAATTTCAAAGAACAAACAATTTATATATGATAGCATAAATATATTGATTTGTCAAACACTGTGGAAATAAAGCAAAATCTAACAAATCTATTTATGCTTTTGTTGGAGTTTGTGAAGAGGTGAGGGTGTATGTGGTAGACATGTACAAATATTTGTCGAATTTTATAATATTATATATAATAATCAAATGGAAAAATCCAAAGTAATATCTATTGGTTTTGAAGGGCCTAATAGATCTGGTAAGGGAACTCAAATAGAATTATTTTCTAATCAATTGGAAAAAATGGATATCCCTTACTTAGTAATTAGGGGAGATGGTTCTAGGCCAAATCAAGGTGAGCACAGAGGAGACCCTATATCAGAATGGTGGTCTAAAACCATGCCGCTTTTAAAAAATCCAGAAAATAAAGATAGTTATTTATGGAATGATAGTTCCGCTAGGCTAGCTCGTGAGCTCGTCGTTTTTAGGGATAGGATTTTGCCTAACATAGCAGAACAAAACAATAAACCACTTGCCGTTTTGTTGGTTGATAGAACTAT
>CAYVBT010000006.1:20961-25044 GCA_964449885.1 uncultured Candidatus Saccharibacteria bacterium | reverse complement strand
CAAGAAGTCAAGGAGAAACAGATATCCCGAATAATCTTTATCCTAAAGATTCTAAAGTAGATGCTAATAAAATATGCCCTGATTTAATTTTTAATATTATAGTTGACAAAGAGACACTTTTGTCTAGATTAGATGAAAATGATCCTAAATATGAATTCAGAAAGAAACTTATACTTGAGAAATATGATTGGTATTTAGATGCTCATAAGTATATACCTGACGAATTACAGGATCGTATTATTCAAATAGATGGAACCTCAGATCCTAATACAATTAATAATTCAATCATAGATATTATTAATAATAAGTTTCCAGAATTAAAAAAATAATTATGAAAAATTTTGACCTCCCAATTAAAGTAGAAGCAATTGTTTACTATACAGACGAAAATGATATAAAAAATTTTTTAGCGGTGAAAAGATCCCCAGAAGATGGAGGTTTCTGGCAACCAGTTACAGGAACGTTAGAAGCCATTGATAACATAGAAAATTGCCTTACAAGAGAAATTAATGAAGAAATAGGCTTGGAAACAGAAGATATAATTTCAATTTCAGATTGCATTTACAATTTTAAATGGAATAAAAAATCTATAGGAGAAATATATGAATATGTATTTGCGGTTGAAGTTAAAAAATCAGCACAAATAAAATTAAGCGAAGAACATGTTGAATATAGATGGGGAACAAAAGATGTAATTAGAGATATTTATGAAATGCCAGACAATAAGATTGCTATAGACAAAATCTAATTCATGAATTTACTTATTATCGGAGTTGGCCATCATGCACGACGAATATACATACCATGCCTTATAAATGGGGTAGTGGATAATATTTATGGACTAGATTTATTACAAGAGAAAGAAGTAATAGATAATTACATTAATAAGAATGATTATAATATTAAGATGTATTATCTTGATGGAGATAGTAATTTAAGTAAAATAAAGAAAGACTCATTAAGAACAATTGATGAAATTGTTGAGGATAATAATATAGATTGTGTAATAATATCGACTGATCCATTAACTCACTACAAATATGCAAAATGGGCTTTAAATAAAGGGCTCCATGTTTTGATGGATAAACCAACAACCTCAGAAAGAAATGTTTCTTCTAATTTAAGAAAGGCAAAGAAGTTGATCTCCGATTACAACAAACTCGCAACGATTTACATAAAAACTAAAAAGAAAAAACATGTTGTATTTTCTTTAATGTCTCAAAGAAGATATCATCCTTTGTATAAAATAATGAGAGAGAAGGTCGTAGAAGTTTTTAATGAAACAAATTGCCCGATTACCTCAATACAAACATCTCATTCAGACGGACAATGGAGAACTCCAAATGAGATTATTGATTTAGAATATCATGGATATAATTTAGGCTATGGAAAATGTTCACATTCAGGATATCATAGTATGGATATAATAAATTGGCTTATTTCTTCTACCGAGAGTGTATCAAAAAATATAACAGGAGTAGAAGTTTTTACTTCTTTTCTAAGACCTTCTGATTTTCTGCATCAAATCAATTATTCTGATTATGGTAAAATATTTCCTGATTTTAATAAAATTAATAAATATTCAGACAAAGATTTTTTAAATAGAACAAGGAATTTTGGGGAAATAGATGCATTTTCAAATATTACTTTCATGAGTGGTAGGAACGTTCAAACATTAGCTAGTATGAATCTTATTCATAATGGTTTTTCTCAGAGGGGGTGGCTTTCTTCTTTGAATAAAGATTTATACAAAGGGAATGGTAGAGTGAGGCAAGAACAATATATTATTGAACAAGGTCCATTTCAATCGATATCTTTGATTACATATCAATCACAAGAAATTTGCGAGAAAACAGAAGATCTCTTTTCTATGGGGAAAGAATTTCACATAGAATTACATGTATTTAGAAATTCAAACTTATTTAATAATTGGAAAACTCATGAGACCTTTAATATGAGAGATTATTCAAAAATGAAATTATCAGGTAGATCAAGAGGCCATCAAGAAGATGCAAGGTATTCAGGAGTTATGGATTTTATTGACGCGATAAAAAATAAGAGAGATACCGTCTCAGATTTTTTAGATCATAAGAGGGGAACTATTTTACTATCTGCAATATATCAATCATTTATTAAAAGAGCTTCGTCAAAAAATGCTCTTGTTAAAATAGATTTTTAAATTAGTTAATTTGTTTCATGGAAATCATTTGTATTTAATTTTTAAAAGCAGTAGGTGTGGCGGGACCGCGAGTACGCTTATCGACGATTACATCGTCAGGTGCTTTTCCATTTTGATTAACATCAAAATAGGGAAAAGCCTTTCGCTTCCCGCATGCAAACGATGGCGGGGTAATCTCGCCAACGGCGTGTGATTGGTGGGTTTGATTGTTTATTAAAACAAATCAAAACAGCACCAATCTTTCACTTCCCGCACGCAAGCCAAGCAGAGTTCATCGGTCACAAGTATTTTTCTGCTGAAAAATCTCGCGACCCCGCCTCGCGCCGTCGCGCTCCGGCTTTCGATTCCCGCCATCTCTGATATAGCCAAAATAAAAAGACACCCATTTAGGGTATCTTTTTCTTTTGGTGTGGAGATGGCGGGAATCGAACCCGCGTGCAAAGAGAACTCTTAGATAATTCTACATGTGTGTTCTGTCCAATTGGGTTTAAATGTTTATCCTAGAGGACAGACAGGAAAGATAAACACCGAGCTTTTAATTGTCGGATTTTACATCAAGCATTTGTAAAATCTTAACCCGATAAATTATGCCCACTCTTTATATCGGATGTCAAAAGAATGGACACTTGCCGGAGCCGTTTAGGCGTAAGCAAGAGCTCTATTTCCTAACCCAAAAGAGTAGGGAGATAGAACTGAAGCGACTTTGTTTGCACTTAGTCTTTTCCAAGAAGTTTTAAAAGATTCCTGAGTACTTTACATGCATAAATAAGAGGATTCACTTTGTCGAAGCCGATCATCCCCCTAAAAAAATTTTCAAAGAAAATTTTAATTACTAATTACCAATGACTAATTTTTTAATTAAATTAGTAATCAGTAATTGTTAATTATTAATTAACTTTATACTCTCTTCTTATTTCTCGATCGACATCGCGTTTCTTGATAGTTTCTCTTTTATCAAAAACCTTTTTTCCACGCGCGACGGCGATTGAGACTTTAATGTAGCGACCCTTACTATATAACGAAATGGGAATAAGAGTCAATCCTTTTATGTCGTCTTTTTCGGCTAACTTTTTTATTTCTTTTTTTGATAAAAGGAGTCTGCGGTTTCTATCTGGGTTATAACCTAAATCAATATTGTGTGGTTGATAAGGCGGGATATGCATACCAATAATAAAAGCCTCACCGCCCCGGACAATACAAAAAGCTGAGGTGATACTACCCGTACCATTTTTGATGGCTTTAACTTCAAAACCGGAAAGCTCAATACCGGCTTCGAATGTTTCCTCGATAGTGTAATTAAAATGGGCCTTTCGATTGTCGATAAATGTCGTCATATTCTATATCGTACCAATAATATTAAATAATATCAAAAATTATAGGCTTTATTTTTAACTATTAAATGTGTATAATGCAAGATACTATGCCACCAAATATAAAAAATAAAGAAGGACAAAAACCAAAAACACCCAATATTATTAACCAAGTTATTATTGCAATATTAATTTTTATTAGTATTACTGTTCTCTATACTTATTTAGCTAAGACGCCTGAAGATATAAAAAGTTTAACAATTTCCGATGTTGCTAGTGGTGTCATTGCAGGCTCGATTACTAAAATTGAAGTTGCCGGCAGTGATGTCAATGTAAGTTTTAAAGATGGGACAAAAGGCAAAGCCAAAAAAGAAGTCGAGAGTTCATTATCGGAGACACTTTTTAATTATGGTGTGACACCAGTAGAACTTTCAGCAACACCGATTGAAATTAAAAGTGAGTCAGGTTTCACCTATTGGTTAATTAATATTTTACCTTTTCTTTTACTAATATTATAAGCAGGGTTGTTGAATCTACCTTTCAAAATACATGCACTTAAAATCAAATATATAGCTGTAAAATTAAATATTATAA
>CAYVBT010000006.1:13891-20951 GCA_964449885.1 uncultured Candidatus Saccharibacteria bacterium | reverse complement strand
ATGTTGACTCGCCAAGTTAAAGGCCAAGGGATGCAAGCTTTTACTTTTGGTCAATCAAAAGCAAGAATTACTGACCCGAATGATAAAAATAGTAAAGTAACTTTTAAGGATGTGGCAGGATCAAAAGAAGCTAAAGAAGAATTAAAAGAGATTGTTGATTTCTTAAAAAATCCTAAAAAATTCTTAGACATCGGAGCTCGTATTCCCAAAGGAGTACTTCTAACTGGTTCACCTGGAACTGGAAAAACTCTACTTGCTCGAGCGGTGGCAGGAGAAGCAGCTGTGCCATTTTTCCATTTGTCAGGGAGTGAATTCGTTGAAATGTTTGTCGGTGTTGGAGCAAGCCGAGTCCGTGATTTATTTAAGATGGCCAAAAAAGCGGCACCTTCAATAGTATTTATTGATGAAATCGATGCTGTTGGCCGAGTTCGTGGCACAGGTGTTGGTGGGGGAAATGATGAAAGAGAGCAGACCTTAAACCAAATATTAGTTGAAATGGATGGTTTTGAACCAAAAATTATTGTTATGGCGGCCACTAATCGTGGCGATGTTCTTGACCCAGCTCTTCTTCGTCCTGGGCGTTTCGATCGCCGAGTCACCCTTGATTTGCCTGACCGCTCAGACCGACTAGAAATTTTAACAATTCACTCTCGTAAAAAACCTTTTGCTGAAGATGTAGATTTGAAAGTAATTGCCGAGCGAACACCAGGATTCTCAGGTGCTGATTTATATTCTCTTATGAATGAAGGTGCAATTTTGGCCGCCCGTGAGGATAGAAAAAAAGTTGCGCAATTTGATTTAATCCGTTCGATTGAAAAAGTTATGATGGGACCAGAGCGAAAAAGTCATTTGCTTTCCAAAAAAGAAAAAGAAATTACAGCTTATCATGAAGCCGGTCACGCCCTTGTGGCATCTGTTTTGCCATACGCTGACCCGGTTCATAAAGTTTCAATTGTTTCTCGAGGTCGCGCTGGCGGATATACTCTCAAACTTCCTCTTGAAGAGCGCCGGTTGCAAAGTAAAAAAGAATTTCTTGATGATATCACTATGTCACTCGGAGGCTATGTGGCCGAAGAAATGGTCTTTGGCGATATTACAACTGGACCATCAAATGATCTTCAGGTGGCGACAAATCTGGCTCGGGCGATGGTTACTCGCTGGGGTATGAGTGATGAAATAGGACCTATCGCTCTTGAGAGTGATGGAGGACAAGTTATGTTTGGTCAAGGAGTTAATGAAAAAGATTATTCTGAAAAAGTTAGCTCTTTAATTGATTCAGAAGTTTCAAAAATTATGAATAATTCTTTCGCTGAAGCCAAAAAAATCTTAACTGAAAAACGCAAAGTGCTTGACCTTATCGCTAAGAAATTAATTGAAGTCGAAACTCTTGAACAAGCTGAATACAATGAATTAATAATCGCTAGCGGCATATTGCCGAAAGTGAAAGAAGCATAATAGTAGAAAGTAGTATGTAGTAAGTAAGAAGGAAAAAATTACAAATTACTAATTACGAATTAAATACAACAGTCCTTCGACCAAGGTCGGAGGATTGTTTGCTTATAGGTGAACCTTTGATATAATGAAAATATATTAGATTCAAAGGTTCAATTTTATGGCCAGAAAATTAGATAAACGAAAAGCTATAGTTTTAAGAAAAAAAGGATATAGTTATAGTCAGATTAAAGAAAAACTTGGAATTAACAAGAGTACTCTTTCGGGGTGGCTTTATGATATGCCGCTTCCAGAAGAAAGGATTAGAGAATTACGAGATTTTAGCCCCAAGCGAATTGAAAGATACAGAAATACGATGAGGGTAAAAAAAGAAGCTCGATTAGAAGAAGTATATAAAAAAGCATCAAAGGATATAGGCCAATTTTCAAAAAGAGAGATTTTTCTACTTGGGTTATTTTTGTATTGGGGAGAGGGAACTAAATCAGCCAGTTGCTCAACTCAGCTTACAAACACAAATCCAGCAATGATTAAATTTTTTATCAAATGGCTTGAACTATTTGGTGTTAAAAGAAAAGACTTAAAAATTAAGCTACACCTATATTCCGATATGAATATAAAGCAATCTATTGATTTTTGGTCAAAAGAGCTTAGAATACCCGTAGGGCAGTTTCAGAGGCCGTATATAAAAATAACAAAATTGAAATCAATAACTTATAAGAACGGTTTTGGAAAAGGTACATGTTGTGTTATATTTGAGAATAGAGATATATGGGAGTACATAAAGATGGGGTTAAAATATATATCTGATATACAGAAGTAAATAACCACCCTTAGCTCAGTTGGTAGAGCGAGCGCCTTATACGCGCCAGGTCCTAGGTTCAAGTCCTAGAGGGTGGACAAAATAAAAGTTTATTGGGATAAAGTTTTATTTTGTCCAAGACGGAAGCACGAAGGTGCTAAGTCGGGGTCGCGAGATTTTTCAGTAGAAAAATACTGGTGACGACAAAATAGATTTTATTCAAAATGCAGTTTAATATTTTTGTTTTTTAGTGTCTCAGATAGGAGGGGAGATTTTTTTAGGTCAATATCTTTTTCGATTAGATGAATCGCTTCATTTCGGGCGGCTTCCACCATTTTAATATTTTTGAGCGCTTCCATTCCAAGGTCGGTGATGCCCCATTGTTTGTCGCCTCCGAGAAGTCCTGCTCCGCGGAGTGATAAGTCTAGCTCAGCCAATTCAAAACCGTTTGTGGCTTTAGTTAAAGCCTTTAGTCTGTCGATGGTCTTGTCAGACTTGGCATCAGCAAATAAATAACAATACGATTGATAAGTTGAACGAATAACCCGGCCACGAAGTTGATGAAGTTGGGCTAGACCAAATCGTTCCGCTCCCTCAATCACAATGACGGTGGCATTTTCTACGTTGACACCAACTTCAATAACAGAAGTTGAAACTAAAATATCAATTTTATGCTCGGCGAAATCACGCATAACTTTTTCTTTTTTTATTTTCGTCATTTTGCTATGCATTATGTCGATATTATAATTTGGAAAAATATTTTTTTTGAGTCGTTTTGCTTCGTCGTTAACTGTTCGTAATTCGGACAAAGTATTCCCGTCAGCACGCAATAAATCTCTACTGAAAATTTTTTCCCTATTGCCTGCTTCGCAACGGCAATTTGCTCCGCAATCGGATGAAAAGCAAAGCAGTTTGCTTTTCATTACCCGGTCGACAGCCTCCGTAATGCTTCCTGGAACACTTTGTCCAAATTCCTCACCTATTTTCGGACAAATAACATACATTTGTCTCCCACTCTCTAATTCTTTTTTAATTTTTTCATATGCGAAATCTCTTTTATTCTCAGGAATAATTTCAGTTATAACTTTTTTTCGGCCCTCGGGCATTTGATCTATTATTGAAAGATCCAAATCTCCGTAGATGGTTAGAGCAAGTGTTCTCGGGATAGGAGTCGCAGTCATGGAAAGATAGTGCGGAGAATGGCCTTCTTTTTTAGCTAATTTCATTCTTTGGTTTGTTCCGAAACGGTATTGGTATCTCGCCATTTTTTATCCATTTCAAAAGTTGATTACGAGCAATTGGTGTCCAGGTTTTTATTTGGGCACCATTTTCAAAACGGGCACTTTTGCTTGGAAACTTGCGACAACCACTTGATGTCATAAGGGCAATCGAAATACCAGTGTGTTCAAAATATTTGATAAAGTTTTCAAATAGTTGGACTGCTAAAACTTCTGTTGGAGCCATATAAGCGACTTGTAAATTACCAAATGACTGACCTGCTGGTCTGTTTTTAATGACCGCATAAGCGATTGTCGCTGCGACAAATGTTTTTCCACTTCCAACATCTCCTTCAATCAGACGAGACATTGGTTTATCTTTTTTTAAATCATCAAGTATAGTTTTAATTGTATTTGTTTGGGCATCGGTTGGTTTGAAGGGAAACCTGGAGACGAAGTCTTTAATATCATTATCTTTAACTATAAGTTTATAAGAAAATAATTCATCAAATCTTTTTCTTTCTTGTTGACGAGCTAATTGGATGAAAAATACTTCTTCAAAAGCAAATCTTTTCCGCGCAATTTCGGCATGTTCTTTTTTTTGAGGTTGATGAATCCAAACTAAAGCCGTATAAAGAGATGGCAGTTTATATTTTTCCAATATATCTTTATTTAAATAATCAGGTATATTTTTAATCTCATCATTTTTTAGAATTTTATTTATTGCATGATATAGCCATTTGGAAGTAATACCTTTTGTCTCCGGATACACGGGATAACCGAATTTTCCACTTGGTATAGTTTCACCTTGGTCAAAAAATAATGAATCGTGTAAATCAATTGGCAAGATATCTTCTTTATTTATTTCTGGGTTAGTTAGAGTTAGGCCATAAGTTTTATTTTCTGTTATTTTCCCAGTGACTCTGACGGTTGAACCTTCTTTTAACATTTTTGCTAGGTAAGGCTGATGAAACCAAATAATATGAATTTTACCAGTCAAATCTGAGATTGTGGCTTCACCCATTGGAATTTTACTTTTAAAACTTTTTTTTGTTTTTAAATTAGAAATTTTTCCAATAATTGTGGCAGTTTCTCCGTCTATTAAAGTATCGATATGACGAAACTCACTTATGTCTGTGTAGCGAGAGGGGAAATAATATAAAAGGTCACGCACTTTAATAATTCCAAGACGAGCCAGAGCTTTTTTTTGGTTTATATCTATCCTAAATTGAGTTTCAATATTATTGTTTAAATACATAATCAAGTGGGGAAAAATTATCGGTCGAATTTTCGCCATATAATACAAACCCTCCAATTATAATAAATATTATTAAAAGTATTATTGTTTGGCCTTTAGTTAATGTCATTTTTATATTCTAACACAATAACAAAACTATTTAAAAAACCGAGCCATAGGCTCGGTTTTTTTATTGTAAGACCTTTTTAATTTTTTCGACTAGTTCATCTAAGGTGAAATTGGATTTAACCATGAAATCGGTGGCTCCCAATTCTTGTGATTTTTTTACATCTTTTTCTTCTGATAAATTAGAGAAGACAATAACTGGAGTATTGGCTGTCTCTTTTGTTGATCTAATTTTTTGTAGTATTTCAAACCCATCAAAATTAGGTAAGATTAGATCAAGTAAAATTACATCGATATTTGGCTCTGTAATTTTTTTCATCGCTTCTTCTCCTGATGAAGCTGTAATAATTTCGTAGTTTTCTTTCTTGAGCTTTCCGGCCTCAAGACCTTGGAGAAAACTATCATCTTCTATTATAAGTACTTTTTTCATATTTTTAATTATATCATATTTATTTTGTAATAGGCAATGAAACAAAAAAAGTGGTTCCATCTCCTTTAGTATTTTCAAACCATATTTTGCCATTATGCTTTTCGACTATATGTTTTGTGGTAAAAAGACCCAAACCCGAACCAATTATCTCTTTTTCTTGAGCATTTGGAGCTCGAAAGAATTTTTTAAAAATATTTTCTTGATCACTCTCATTTATTCCAATCCCCATATCATGGACCGATAATTGGATATCATTATCTTTTTGTTTAAGAGAGATAAATACTTTTCCACCAGTATTACTATATTTTATTGCATTCTCTATTAAATTTTGCAAGACAACTCGCATCATCTCTTCATCGCAATCAAGTGGAGGCAGAGGAGTTTCAGGTTTTAAGAATATAAGTTCAATATCCTTTTTAGTTGTTTCACCTGAGAATTCAAATAGAGTTTGTTCGACCAAATATAAGATGTCAATTTTTTTTAGTTTAAAAGTAATGGATGCATCTTCGGCGTGACTTAAGGTCAAAAGGTCATTTACTAGTGCCAGCATTCTTTCATTGCTATTATAAGCTTTTTGAATGAAGCCACTTTGTTCTATTGTTAATCTGCCAATATCTTCATCGATAAACATTTTAAAAATCCATTTCAACGCTGAAAGTGAGGTTCGAAGTTGATGAGCGGTGATGGAAATAACATCAGACTTATTTTCGTTTATTTTTTTTAATTGTTCATTCTCTATTTTTAGTTTTTCTATTTCTTCCATCCCGTTAGTAGTAGAGAATCATAAGATTCTCGTACATAAATTAAAATAATAATATCAAAAAATAACTACTAAACTTTAGTTACCCCCTAAAAATATAAAACATGTATTACTTCTAACGGGATCCATGAAAACTATTATATCATAATTTATTATTTTTGCGGAGGCGGAGACCGCAAGTACGCTTTCGGCTATTACATAGCCAGGTACTTTTCGATCCGACTTAGGTCGGACAGCGAAAAGTCTTTCGAATCTCACCCGCAAGCCAAGCAGTTGGCTTACTCACCCTCGCATACAAAAATGACTCGACCTAAAGTCGAGCTCATTTTTGTATTTGCGGATGAGGTGGGATTCGAACCCACGGTCCTTTAAAGGGACGGCGGTTTAGTAAACCGCTACCTTAAGCCTCTCGGTCACTCATCCAATTTTATCATCTTAGCATATATATATTTAAATATAAAATATTAAAATAAAGTAGAACAATGGAAAAATAATCATAATATGGTAAAGTAAACAAGTTATCTTGGGATCCGTGTCGGAGTGGTCTAACGTACATCTTTGCTAAAGATGCAGGGTTTAAAAGCCCTCGCTGGTTCGAATCCAGCCGGATCCGCTCGTTCAAAAAATTGCCCTTTGGGGCATTTTTTTGTTGAGCGGAACGAGCAAATGAACTGCTTCATTTGCATGCTGGATTCGAAAGACTTTTCTTTATCGAAAATAGAAAAGTACCCGCCGCAGTATCGGCGAATCCAGCCGGATCCGCATTTGACAACTGTGTATTTTGCCGTATAATAGATAAAACAATTAACCCAGTCATAAATCCTTTAACAAACTAAAAAATGGAAAGACAATTGGATGTCGTATCTGCTGAAATTTCCTCAGCCACAAAACCAAAAACAAACACTAACAAACCAGTCCCCCCAAACGGGAAAGGCCATTCCGTTTCTGACGAAAAAGGCAAAACCCATTATTCCGAGAAGGAACTTGTTGAGTTTAAAGAGTTAATTTTAAACACCCCAGGAACCGGACTTGGGACAGC
>CAYVBT010000006.1:7115-13881 GCA_964449885.1 uncultured Candidatus Saccharibacteria bacterium | reverse complement strand
AGAAGAAAATGCTCGTTTAGCAGGCCGGCAGGAAAAATTTATCCAGAGCCTCGAAAACGCTTTGGTCCGCATCGAGAACAAAACTTACGGAATCTGCCGCGAAACCGGCAAACTTATTTCGAAAGAGCGCCTTCGCTCTGTTCCTCATGCCACACTTAGCATGGAAGCCAAGTTGAAACAAAAATAAGGTTCAACTTAAAACAGTTCTTTGTTTATTTTTACAATAAAGGCCGCTATTATCTTTGATGAAAGCGGCTTTATTTTTTTCTTTTCTATTTAATGCTATATTAATAATATGAAAGTAACTTTTGATAGATACTGGGTTCTGGTTTCAATTATTATCATTATGAATATTGTTCTGTTTGTTTATCTTTCTGAAAAATTAGAAAATTATATCGATGATGTTATTGTTTTAAATCAAAAATAAAAAGGGTTATAATAAGATTATGAAAACAAAAGTTAAATTAACTCTAAGTCAAACAATTAAGAAAAATATCTGGAGACGAATTTATCCAGTTTTTCCATGGATCCAAACTCATTTTTTAAAATGGCATTTAGCTTGGCATGAAAAAGGAAGACAACCATATCACATTGGATGGCTTGCTCCAGGAAAAACACTCAAAGATTTAGAAAAACATTTACATGACAAATGGGGTTTTGGTAATCATTTCGTAGCCTGGAGTGATAATGGGCAAGTTCTGTCTTGGCGTAAATTAGAAAATTTTGATTACCAATATCATATTCGAGTTTTTAAAGACGGAGAAATAAGAGGTCATCATGAATATACGCCCGAAAGTAAACCGATTGACCATTTTATAGAAATAAACGAAGAATCACGAATAGAAGATTTTAAAAAATTCTTAGGCGATTTTATCGTTCAAAGAAA
Source organism: uncultured Candidatus Saccharibacteria bacterium (assembly GCA_964449885.1). Lineage (GTDB taxonomy): Bacteria > Patescibacteriota > Minisyncoccia > Phycocordibacterales > UBA9973 > UBA8515. The sequence continues at coordinate 12,995 of CAYVBT010000006.1, read as the reverse complement.
ATATATTTCTCATCTAAAACCCGATGTAAATATTGCTCCAGAATCTGAATTAACAATCGATGAAGGGTTAAAGAATTAGGTTCGAATACTAACTACTAATCTTTGACTCAGGATAAACTATATCCCAAAGAGCACTTGCTACATTATGTGGCTTACCGACAAGAGGGAAATGATGTAGGTCAATAAATGGTGCTGAGTTACATTCTATAACGCCCGAACGAGGTTGGTCACGCCAAGATATAGAGACATCATCCATTATAAAATCAACTCCAATAAGTGGGTCATCAAGCACTTCCGCGACTTTCTCTAACATTATTTTATTATCAGGGTGGACAATATCGGTCATGTCGGTAATTCCTCCACCAACAGCACGACTTGTTTTTTGACCCAAGGTTATGACTTGGTGTTTTTGGGGAATTGTATTTTCATCATGACCCCAATGAGATAATTCTTTTTTGGCTTCCTCGTCTAAATGAAGAAGGTGGAATATTGGTCCAGCCCGGAGGGGATTTTTATTTTCAATTTCTATTAAATCTTTTATATTGTGAACTCCGTCTCCTATTACATAGGCCGGTTCACGTCGAAGGACAGCAATTAATTTTCCGCCAATAAGGGTCCCACGGAAAACATAACCAGAAAGTTCTTCTTCTACCATCACCCAAGGCGAAAGTTGGCGGGCTAACTTGAAAGCTTTTATAAATTCTATTTCATCGCTAAGATGAGTAGTAGTGTGCCTGCTTCGGGAGCCGAGATTTGGTTTTGTGATAACTGGTTTATCAAGAGTATGGAAAAGTTTTAAAGCATTTTTCACCAAATGAACAACTCCACCACGTGCAACTTTAATTCCAGCTTTTTCAAAATGTTTTTTCATCTCGCCCTTATTATCCATCCACTCAAGACCTTTTGGATTATATATTTTAGGACGAGGAAGAACATCAAAAAATTTTTTCTGGCCTTTATATTCGGAGACGAAAATATCATGACCAACTCCAAATAGTCTAAATTCATACATATTAATCCCCCTATTTATGGCTTCTTGCCAAAGGACTTTTGTTCGGCCACTATCGTCTTCTTTTGGCTCGTAACTAATTTTGCCTAATTTTAGAAAAACTAAAGTTTTTGTTAAATATTTGCCTAGCCAATCAAAAGAAGATTCAGGGAATAATTTACCCATCCAATTCGTCCACGGTTCAACAACATAGCCCAATAAAATTGTTAGATAAGTTACAAAGTGATTAACCGGTGCACCCCCACAATCAACACAGTGTTTTTTTTCTTTTGTCATCCATATATCATAGCATATTTATTTTTGAGAATAAAAAATTGTTTGTAGGGGGGGGTGTGGTATAATAAAATATAATTATCAAATTATTATTAAAGTTTTAATTTAATACAAACATGAAAAAAATTATTAAAGTTACATTTTTTGCAATGATTTTTTTGATTCTAGTTTTGATTCCAAGTAAAACAAATGCTGATTATTGGTATCCACTAAATTCTGGGGTAAAAGAATGGTCTGCAATTGACTCCAGCTCAACTGGACAGTATTTGGTTGCTACCGCTCTCAACGATTACATTTATACTTCAGACGATTACGGGATTACTTGGACACAACAAAATTCTATACAAAATTATTGGAGTTCAGTTGCTTCAGATTCTACAGGGCAGTATTTAGTGGCTGTTGCGGAAAACGATTACATTTATACTTCAGACGATTACGGTATTACTTGGACACAACAAAATTCTATACAAAATTATTGGAGTTCAGTAGCTTCAGATTCTACGGGGCAGTATTTAGTGGCGACTGGCGGTGTAAGTATACGGGGAATAAGATCAAGTTATATTTATACTTCAAACGATTACGGGATTACTTGGATAAGACAGCAAAATTCACTAGATTTTTGGGTTTCTGTTGCATCTAGTTCAAATGGACAATATTTGGTTGCTGCAGCTCAAAACAGATACATTTATACTTCAAACGATTACGGGATTACTTGGATTCAAAGCATTGGAGCAGGAGATAAATGGTGGTGGTCTGTTGCAACATCTTCTGATGGTTCTAGGTTAATGGCGGTAGAAGGTGCTGGTGAATATGATAGTAGTGGTTATGTTCATATTTCTACAGACTATGGTAACACTTGGTCACAGTATAGTATTGGAGATAATATTGGAATGATGGGAATTTCCTCTTCTTCTGATGGAATGAAGTTAGTAGCAGTAGGTGCAGGCGGTTGGGGAAATAAATATATTTATTTTTCAAATGATGGGGGTCAAAATTGGAATCCTGAACTAAATGCTAATAACAACTGGATTTCAGTTACTTCATCTTCAGATGGAAAAAGGCATATGGCAATTGCAATTTACGAAGATTCAATATATCTCTCTGATGGAAGTCCTATTATTATTTATAGCGGTAGTTTAATGGAGGATTATAATTATAAAAATGGATCCATTTTTGGTTCTAGAATTATAACTTTATACAGTGATACTTTTTCAAATGTAAATGGTACTTTGACGGAAGGAGTTCATTATATACTTGAAAGTGTACCAATTGGCCTAACCCCCGTAATGTCTATAGATGAATTAGGTCAGACAGCTACACTAACATTTACTGGTAATGCAATTAATCACAACGATGAAAATGATGTTGATAATTTAAAAATTACATTTTTAGATGGGGCATTTACGAATACAACCACTGCTTCCGATGTTATTGGTTATTCAAATAATCAAGGAAATATAAATTTCCTTACCACTAACTTTCAAGGTATTAGTACCCTATATGCTTCCGACGGGGCAGGAGGTAATGAAAATGGAGTTAATCTTTATATATTAGATTCAAACAATGGGGATATCATAGAAACAGTTGGCCCTACAGGTCATAACATAAATGGTATGGCTTTCAGTCCAACTGGTGTTTTGTATGGAAGTACTTCAAACAATGACTATGATGGTAGTAAACCAAAAAGTCTATTTATCATCAACAAAGATACAGGAGCAGCCACTTGGCTTGGAACAATTAAAGATGGAAATGGTAAAGCTTGGAGTTTTCCAGATCTTACCTTCCGCTCTGATGGAACATTATTTGGTTGGGGTAATGATGGAGGAAATGGTCAAAGAGATTTATATACAATAGATACTATTTGTCCAGAAAATGTTTGTTTGGCTACAAAGTTTGGAAACTTGGTGGTTGACTTGGGTTTAAATGTAGAGAATTGGCAGATTGGTGGTGGTGGTATTGCTTTTGATTTAAATGATAATCTATATCTTTTTGAAGCAGAACAAAGTTTAGGGTTTATGCTTAAAATTGATTCAGTTACAGGTGAAATTCTAGAACAAATTCCATATGAAAATATATCAGAAGATGGATCAGTAATGATGGCCGCAAAATTCGATGGCGACGACACACTTTTTGCTGCCAGAAGTTATTGGGGGGTTGATCCAGCTGATCTAGTCATAATAGATGTAAATACCGGCTATATAACTTCTGTGGGGGAAAATGAAACTATGCCAAAAATGACAGCATTAGCATTTTATCTTGACCCAGAAGATACTTGTTCAGACGGACTCTTAAACCAAGACGAGACAGGTATTGATACAGGCGGAATATGTACTCCAGCACCCACACCTCAAAAAAGAAAATCAACTGGTTCGTCGGCATCTGTCATGGCTACTTTCCAACAAGAACAGCAAGCAAGAGCTCAAGCTGTTGGTTTACCTACTACTCCAGTTATTACATCACCAAATACCACAGCACCAACAAATCCGATAACACTTACAAGAACTCTTAAATACGGTATGCAAGGAGATGATGTTAAAGCTCTACAGGTTTATCTAAATACTCACAATTATCTGGTGTCACTTACTGGAGCTGGCTCGCTCGGCAATGAGACAACTTACTTTGGTCTTAAAACTAAACAAGCGGTAATTAGATTCCAATTGGCAAATGGTTTAGTGGGAGATGGAATTGTTGGGCTAAAAACTAAAGAAAAGATGAAATAGAAAATTTTACCCCCACACCTATATTGTCATTGATTTTTATTCGGTGTTTATATTTCTCTACCAATTTATATTTTTATTTATTATAAAGTTTAATAATTATTATTTATTGAAAAATCCGAATTATGACAATATGGGTGTGGGGGTTTAATGGGCGATTGTCAGGCCGATGACTTCTTTGACGCCGGCGGATTTCAGAATTTTCATTATTTCTAAAATTGTCCCGCCGGTTGTTGTCACATCATCTATGATTATAATCGTTCGGCCTTTGACTATTTTTTCATTTTTAATTTGAAATACTCCTTGAATATTTTTCAATCTTTTTTCTCGACTAGAAATTTTGGCTTGAGGAATAGTTTCAGTTTTTTTATAAAGGATATTATTTTTCAATTCCAATATTTCTTTATCGCTACTTTTACAAAAGCCTTTGGCAATAAAGTATGCTTGGTTATACCAACGCTTTTTTATTTTTTCTTTCGAAATTGGAACCGGGAGAACATATATAGACCGGCCAGTTGATAAGGTTTTTAAATCAGAAATTTCTTCGACAAATGAATCATAAAGTAATTGACCCAATTTTTGCCCTAAATATCTTTTATGATGATATTTTAATTCCCAAATAGCATTTTTAATGATCGGGTCGTGATAATCAAATAATGACCAGATATTATCATTATCATTTTTAGGAGCTAATTTGATTCTATCTACGCAATTATCACAAAAAACTTCATTTTTAGTATGACAATTTGGACATTCAGTTGGGAAAAATACATCAAGGATATATTTTTTTATTAATTTGATATTAAAAGAGGTTTTCATGTTCTTGTTTTATGATAGATATGTTATAATAGAAAGAGTTATTATGGATAATTCATTAAAAAAAATATTAACAGAGGGACTAAGTAGTATTTCATCTATTTTTAGTCGAAATAATTCAGATAAAGAAGCTCTGGGTATTGATATCGGTTCATCAGCAATTAAAATCGTCCAACTCAAAAAGAAAAATGGTAAAGCTGTTCTTGAAACTTACGGCGTTCTTTCTCTTGGTCCTTATGGCAATACTGATTTAGGGGCCGTAGTTAACTTACCAACAGAAGATCTGGCTCGAGCTTTGATTGATGTTATTAAAGAATCAAATGCGACAACTAAATCGGCTGTCATCTCTATCCCTTCACTTTCTAGTTTAATTTTTACTTTGTCATTACCTGGCAACATTTCAGAAAACCAACTTGAAAAAATAATTCCAATCGAAGCCCGCAAATATATTCCTGTTCCGATGGCCGAGGTCACTCTCGATTGGTTTATTATTCCCCAAGAAGCAGAATCTTACGAGACATCACAAGTGGCAAATATTTCTACTCAAAATAAAATGGAAGTTTTAGTCGTGGCAATTAATAATGACACTTTATCTAAGTATAAAGACATTATAAGAAAGACTGATTTAAATTTCAATACTTTTGAAATGGAAATTTTTAGTAATATTCGCTCGTCTTTTATTCATGATTTAGCTCCGGTGCTTTTAGTTGATTTCGGAGCTTCAAAAACAAAGATTTCAATTGTTGAGTCTGGTATTGTTCGAGTTTTTCATGTTGTTAATCGTGGGTCACAAGACATAAGTCGAAATATTTCGCAATCTTTAAGCATTCCATTTAAAGAGGCCGAAAAATTAAAAAAAGATGTAGGTTTGGATAAGAGTATTGATCCAAAAGTTGAGGAAATAGTTCGGATGTCGATTGATTACATCTTTTCAGATATCAACAGTGTTGTGCTTGCTTACGAGAAGAAGTATAATAAAAGTATCAGTAAAGTAGTTTTGGTTGGTGGGGGGTCACTTCTTAAAGGACTCTTGGCCAAAGCCAAAGTAAATTTTCAAATCGATGT
>CAYVBT010000006.1:6149-7105 GCA_964449885.1 uncultured Candidatus Saccharibacteria bacterium | reverse complement strand
AGTCAAGATATGATTTGTCAGTACAATAATGATTATATTTTTCAACTATTGGAATTGCTAAATCGTAAAAATTTCTTACTCTTTCGTGCTGGTCTCTTAATCCATTTTCTAAAACAGAAGCTCCTGCATTTCTTGGTCCGATACTAGAAGTTAGTGGTCCAGAGTTTGCGGTTGCAGTAGGTTTGGCTCTGCGTCAGTTGTCTTAAGTTGTTTAGTAATTTTATTATTAAATTAAATATATGGAAAATTCATTTCAAACATCATTTATTCCCAAGAAGCCAATGACAATGACGGCTCGGTCTTTTGCTAAAGAACCTAGAAGTCTTTTTTTCTACATCGCTTTATTTTTATTTATTGTTTCACTTTTAGCTTCAGGTGGATTATTCCTTTATAAAGCCTATTTAAATAATCAAAAAGATATTTCCTCAAAATCACTAACAGAAGTTCGTGGTAGTTTTGAAAAAGCTACAATCGAAGAACTCGATTTATATGATAAAAGAACCAATATTATTACTGAATTATTAAATAAACATATTGTTTTAACTCCATTATTTAAATTACTAGAAGAAAATACTATTCCATCAATTCAATATACTAATTTTGAGCAAAAAGAAACTAATGGTATTTATAAAGTTAAAATTGAAGGTTTAGCAACTGATTATCGAGCTATCGCTATGCAAGCCGAGGTCTTTAACACACCAAAGGGCCAAATGCTCGAGAATGTTGTCTTTTCGAATTTAGAAAAAACAAAAAATAATAATATTAGCTTTGATCTTGAGTTTAATGTTAACCCTAGTCTTCTTTATTATGAGAATAATGGTTTAAATCAAAATTTATCGAATAATTAATTATATGAAACTTATTTTTCCAATTTCATTTGTAGTTATAGCTGGATTATTGTTTATCTTTTTAATTAATCCTCAATACAACGATGTCAAACAATTAAAAGCCGATGT
>CAYVBT010000006.1:644-6139 GCA_964449885.1 uncultured Candidatus Saccharibacteria bacterium | reverse complement strand
AATTCAACTGAACTACAAGGTGTCCGAGATTCATTGGTTGAAACTTATAAAAATATTACAAAAGAAGACAAAGAAAGATTGGAGCATTTTTTACCAAGTTCAATTAACAATATTGAATTAATCTTAGAGATAGAAAAAATTGCCAATACTTATGGAATGCCAATTAAAAATATTAAATTTGATACCGACATTTTGAGTGGAAATGATGAGACAGAGCTCGATACTATTGTCGTGCCCGATGATAAAATTAAAAATTTACCTTACGGAGTTTTTCCAATGGAGTTTGTAGTTGAAGGCCGGTATGACACTTTTATGTTATTTTTAAACGACCTAGAGCATAATTTACGCTTAGTCGATGTTAAATATGTTGCCTTTAATGTTCCGTCAAAAGAAATAGTAACAACTGAAAAAATAAATCCAGATTTGTTTAGTTACACATTACAAGTAGATACTTATTGGCTTAAATAATAATATTATGATGTATAAAAAATTTTTAGTAATCTCAACTCTAGCTTTATTTATTTTTGGTGTATATTCATATTTTTTGAATGATTCAAATAATGAAATTTTTCCTATGGCTAAAGCCGACAGTTCGCTTGTTTCATCAAACGGACAGCCTTACAACCCAATAGAAGTTGTAGATACTGTCGCCTCCGATATTTCTTTTTTAACCACATTGTCTGCTTTGAAAAGAATAAAGATAGATACTTCAATTTTTAGTAATAATTTATTTAATGGACTACGAAATAATTCAGTTAAAATGGAAACAGGTATGGTTGGTAGAACAAATCCTTTTGCTCCAATTAATACAAATTTGTCTACTTCAAATACTCCAATTCCTAAAATTACGACCGATTTACCAACACAAATTACAAGTACAACAGCGACTTTGAATGGGACGATTAATACGCAAGGTGGAATAACAGGATCTTTCTTTGAATACGGCAAAAATACTGCACTAGGTACAACAACATCAACCGTTAAAGAATCTTTAGTTGGAACATTTATTAAAAACGTTTCAGGATTAAGTCCTAAAACAACCTACTTCGTTAAGGCTTGTACGAATATTAACAGTATCAGAATTTGCGGAGAAGTAGTTTCATTTACTACAAATTAATATGATACTTATTGAAGAGTTAGTAAAACGTGGCATCCTCAAAGAAGAGCAAGCTTCGGAGGTTGTTAAAGTTGCCACAGAAAAATACGATGGCAACATTGATGAGGCCCTACTTGAATTTGATTTAAATGAACAAAAAATTCTTGAAATAAAAGGAGATATCTATGGTATTCCAATTAAAAATATCGACCCTAAAAGTGTTCAATCTTCTGTTTTAAAATTAATTCCAGTCGAGGCCGCTAAAATATATCGTTTCATTCCTCTTAATATGACCGATAGTTTTTTAGAAGTTGGAATGGTTGACCCAGATAATATCCAAGCTATCGATGCACTCACTTTTATTACCGCTAAATTAAATAAACCATTCAAATTATTTTTAATTGCGACTTCCGTTTATAAAAAATTAATTGAAAATTATGAAGGAGTTGGTGGTGGAGAAGTTGATCAGGCTCTAAGTGAGCTAGATTCAGAAATAGCTGGAGCCTCTGACGGGGGAGTAACGATTGAGTCAGATGCTAAAACATCTGCAAGTTTAAAGCCAGGGGAAGAAGAAAAGATTGTTGAAGATGCTCCAATTATAAAAATCGTGGCCGTCATCTTGAGAAATGCGACTGAGGGTTTAGCTTCAGATATTCACATTGAAAATACTGGAGAAAAAGTTAAAGTTCGTTTTCGAGTTGATGGGGTTTTGCACACCTCCCTTCTTTTGCCACTGTCGGTTTTTAATGGAGTGGTAGCCCGAATAAAAATTCTTTCAAAAATTCGTTTGGATGAAAAACGCAAGCCTCAAGATGGTGGATTTTCTGCAAAAATTGATAATCGTAAAATTGATTTTCGTGTTTCAACGATGCCAGCCTATTATGGAGAAAAAGTTGTGATTCGTATTCTTGATTCACAAAAAGGTATTCAAAAACTTGACCAATTGATGTTATCAAAAGAAAATTTATTTTTAATTCGTGAAGCCTTAGCTAGACCTTATGGTTTAATTTTAATTACCGGTCCGACTGGTTCAGGTAAAACTACTACTTTATATTCGATGCTCGATGAATTAAATAAAGAGGATAAAAATATTGTTTCACTTGAAGACCCAGTTGAATATAAAATTGATGGAGTTAATCAATCACAAATTGTGCCAGAAATTGGTTATACTTTTGCTTCAGGACTACGTTCTATTTTAAGACAAGACCCAAATATTATTTTAGTTGGAGAAATTCGAGATAAAGAAACTGCTGAACTTGCGATTCAGGCTTCTTTAACAGGACATTTGGTTTTATCAACTCTCCACACCAATAATTCGATCGGGGCTATTCCACGATTAATTGACATGGGAATTGACCCGTATTTAATTGCTCCAACACTCAATCTTTGTATGGCTCAGCGTCTATCTCAAAAGATTCATCTAAATTCAAAACATGCTATTCCAATCGACCCGGCTACTAAATTGATGATTGATAAACAATTTAGTGATTTACCGGAAGAGTTTAAGGCAAAATTAAACATTGGAGATACCGTTTATGAAGCAGTGCCATCGGCTGAATGCGCTTCAGGGGTTTCTGGCCGAGTACCCTTATTTGAGATGTTTAAAATTGACCATGATATGCAAAGTCTTATTCTTCAAAATAAGGGAGAAAAAGATATATACGACTTAGCTCGTTCGCGAGGAATGATTACGCTTCGTGAGGACGCCATATTAAAATGTATAGATGGGGTTATTCCACTACAAGAGGTTTATAACTTTTAAACATTTATCCCCACACCCACTTTGTTATTCCTTTTATTGAGCCATACATGACAGTTTTTATGTAGAATTATTATTTAAAATTAATTTTGGTTAGCTAAATTTAGAAAAAAAGCACAATAATAGCAAAGTGGGTGTGGGGATATGGCGTTAAAATTTTAATTGTATTATAATAAAAATATGGAAACAGAGAATAAAAAAATTTTAATAGTTGATGATGATAGTTTTCTCCTCGATATGTATTCACTAAAATTTAGTAAATCTAATTTTAGTGTTTCTGCGGCACTCGGACCACTTTCGGCTCTCGAGAAACTTCGTCAAGGATTAACTCCTGATATTATTCTTCTTGATATAATGATGCCTGATATGGACGGTTTTGAATTATTGGAAAAAATCAAAGAGGAAAATATTTCTCCTAATTCAATTTTTATTTTCCTTTCAAATAGAGGTCAGCCCTCTGATATCTCTCGGGCTGAGAGCTTAGGCGCCGCTGGATACATAGTTAAAGCTTCAAGTACACCAAGTGAAGTTATTGAAAAGGTAGTTAAAATCATTAGCAATAATAAATAAAGTAAAATATGGATCCCGTTAGAAGCCGCGATCGCAATTAGGTTACAAATCAAAATTATGAAATTAAATGACGAAAAAATTATTAGCTTAATATGGCAGAAAAGCGAGTTGATCGCGATCTGCTTCTAAACGGGATGGATTTTAAAAGTTACATACATGAATTAATAGAAAATTTGATAAATGAAGATGGGTCAGATTTACATTTGGGTGTCGGACGAAAACCAGCCATCCGAATCAATGGCCAATTACTTTTCTTGGTCAACCAAGACGTAATAAATGAAGCTACGATTTTAGGGATTTTAAATGTTTTAATTGGTTCTGAGCGTCTAAAAAAATTTCAAGCTGAAAAAGAAATAGATTTTTCAAGTAATTTTAATGATGGCAAAGTACAACTTAGAGGTAATGCTTTTTACCAACGAAATCAAATTTGTATTGCTATTAGACTTGTACCAAAAGCAAAATCATTTGAGACATTGAACTTGCCGATGATTTTAAAGATTTTGCTAGAAAAAAACAAGGATTTTTCCTTGTCGTTGGTCCAGTTGGTCAGGGTAAATCGACAACACTTTCAACAATGGTTAATTTAATAAACAGTGAGTCATCGGCTCATATTATGACTATTGAAGACCCAATCGAATTTGTCTATCAACCCGATAAATCAATTATTGATCAAAGAGAAGTCGGGGTTGATACAAGTGATTTTACTAGAGCTTTAAAAGCGACTTTTCGAGAAGACGCCAATGTTATTTTAATCGGTGAAATGCGTGATAGTGATACGATTTCGGCCGCGGTGACGGCTGCTGAAACAGGCCACTTAGTTTTATCGACTCTTCATACCAACAATGCTTCTCAGACGATTGATAGAATTATTGATTCATTTGAAGCTTCTCAGCAAGGACAAATTCGTTTACAGTTGGCTTCAAGTTTACTTGGAATTTTCTCCCAGAGATTAATTCCTCGTATTGCCGGTGGCCGAGTTCCAGCTTATGAACTTTTAATTAATAATAAAGCGGTGGCCAATTTAATTCGTGAAAAAAGAACTCATGAAATTGATACAGTAATTGAGACTTCATCACATGAGGGGATGGTAGATATGAATCGATGTTTAGTTGATTTAGTTCAAAGAGGTGAAATAAGCTTAGAAATTGCTTATGAATATTCAATTAATCCTAAGGCTTTAGAGCAAATGTTATAATATATGTTATTTAATTACGAAGCCGTTACAACTAATACGGGCGAAAAAAGAAACGGAGTTGTTGATGCAATCTCTCAGGATTTAGCCATAGCAGCTGTTCAGCGTCGAGGTTTGGTTGTGACATCTATAAAAGAAGATTTAGGCAAAAGAAGTATTTTTGATATTCCCTTTTTTGGGCCAAAGAGAATTGCCATGAAAGATGTGGTGATTATGTCACGACAAATTTCAACTTTATTTGAGTCACAAGTCTCAGCTTTAAAAGCATTTAATTTAATTTCAGAAAATACAGAAAACAAAGAATTGGCAAGGGTTTTAGCCGATGTGGCAGAAAGTATTAAATCAGGAGTTACCATCTCAGAAGCATTAAGTAAACATAAAAATGTTTTTTCTGATTTTTATATCAATATGGTTAAAGCCGGGGAAGAGTCAGGTAAATTGACCCAAACCTTTTCTTATTTAGCTGATTATTTGGACCGGCAGTATCAATTAACTTCAAAGACTAAAAATGCCCTCATTTATCCTAGTTTTGTTGTTGGGGTATTCGTCATGGTTATGACTCTTATGTTTGTTTTTATTATTCCTAAACTTTCCGCCATTATTGAAGAATCAGCAGCCGAAATTCCATTCTTTACAAAAATTATCATGGGCTTAAGTGATGTTTTGGTTAAATATGGTCTATTTGTTTTAATTGCTGTTGTTTTGTTTGTGGCATATATAATTCATTTTTCACGAACTGAAAAAGGCAAAATGTATTTTGATCAACTCAAAATTACTATGCCTGTTTTTAAAAATATTTATAAAAACTTTATTTATCTCGAATTTCTGACAATATGGATACCATGCTTTCATCTGGGATTCCAATTATTCGGGCTATC
>CAYVBT010000006.1:0-634 GCA_964449885.1 uncultured Candidatus Saccharibacteria bacterium | reverse complement strand
TTAACAAGTGCGGTAGTTGAGAATCGAGTTTATCAAGATTTATTAAAACAAGTTTCTGAGGATGTTAAAAGCGGGAGTTCTCTTTCTGTTGCTTTCTCTAAACATCCGCAAATTCCACCCATTATGGCGGGAATGATAAAGATAGGGGAAGAAACTGGTTCGATAGAAAATATCTTGAAAACATTGGGTAAATTTTATACTCGAGAAGTAAATGAAGCTGTTGATACTCTTGTTAGTTTGATTGAACCAGTTATGATAATTGTTCTTGGTTTAGGAGTTGGAATTTTACTGGCTTCAATCTTAATGCCAATATATAATATTGCCGGTAGTGTCAGCTAAATAATTACCAATTACCAATTACCAATTACTAATTACTAATTACTAATTCGTAATTATTTTCCTTTACTACCTGATACTTACTACCTACTACTTCTTCAACTTATCCACATATTCTGCTCCTTGTGTTTTTATGTTGTCTATATGATATAATAAATACATTATAAATAAGGTCGTGTCTTTTACGAGACAAATTATTATCAGTTTTAATATTAATATTTTCCGCTAAAAGTGGATTCGTTACAAAGTGAGAAATAAATTATGAAAAAAAATTCAGGTTTTACATTAATCGAATTGT
>CAYVBT010000005.1:32194-33409 GCA_964449885.1 uncultured Candidatus Saccharibacteria bacterium | reverse complement strand
GGTCGGAGGTATCTATTAAACCATCATTATCATTATCAAGAGTGTCACTACATTGTCGTTTATAATCTCCTCCTCCCCCTGGTATTGTTGTCTCTGAATAGTGTTCAGGGTCGTATGAATCTGGATTGGTAGGGTCACCATCGGTATGACATTCTGGGTCGGAGGTATCTATTAAACCATCATTATCATTATCAAGAGTGTCACTACATTGTCGTTTATAATCTCCTCCTCCCCCTGGTATTGTTGTCTCTGAATAGTGTTCAGGGTCGTATGAATCTGGATTGGTAGGGTCACCATCGGTATGACATTCTGGGTCGGAGGTATCTATTAAACCATCATTATCATTATCAAGAGTGTCACTACATTGGCGAGTTAAATCACCATTTCCACCATTTCCTCCTCCATTATTACCATTCGTACCAAAGACACCACCTATTAAATTAAAGAAAGAATTCCAAAAAGTATTTGCTCCGTTGTTGTTTGTAATTATTTCTCCGACATCTCCACTTCCTATATCGTTTCCAGCAAAACCAAAAATTTCATCCCCGGGTTTAGCTTTTAAGACTATTGGATTATTATCAGCATTAGTTCCAAATCTTGTAACATTGTCACCCTTTTTTAGATCTTCCCCGGCTTGAGCCAGTGTTCGGACAGAGTTTTCGTCAATTTTACTAATATTTTTTTCATTTTCTGAAGTAATTAATGGGGCAAATATTCTTGCAATACTGTTGGAAGTTTTTATCCCAAACATATCACGATTCTTGAATAGTAAGTAACTAACAACCACTAAGAAAATAATAACAATGATTGTTATGATGAGGGCTTTACTTTTTCGTGGTGTGTTTTCCATAATAATATTTATTAATTAGTTATTATTTTTTTAGGTATCCAAGTACAGTCATATATTAGATATGGGTCAGGAGACGGGTCTGTTCCATTGTTTGGACGATAATATGAATAGCCAGAGCAATTATTTTGCCTTTCTGTTTCTGCCACTCCTGATAATTTGGCGATATCATCTTGTTCTTTACAACTTTTAATCGCCGAGCCATATGTGACTTTTGAAAGAGTATAGTTTAAATTTGACTCACAATGAGCATCAATAGTAGTCGTTGTATTTTGATTTTTACAATCCGGGTCTCTACTATCTATTAATCCATCTAAATCATCATCAAGATTATTGATAATTGATATAATATTTTCTTTGTTTATGTT
>CAYVBT010000005.1:29786-32184 GCA_964449885.1 uncultured Candidatus Saccharibacteria bacterium | reverse complement strand
CATCATCAAGATTATTGTTACACCTCTCACCTATTGAGTCATTCATAATATCTGATTCATCATAATAAAGAATATCTTCTTCTTCCAAACAACCAGCATACTCAGTTTTATATTCAGCCTCGGTCATAATATCTTTTTCACAAGCAATTCGTTTAGCTAAACAGTATTCCCCTAAATCATCTTGATTTACCTCAGATGGTACATTGATTCTATTCAAGCAATCGTTACTTTGTGCTAAACACTGTCTTTTTGTTTCTTCTTCTAATATTTTAACTAAATTTGCATTACGTCGATCTTGAGCAGCTTTAATAATGTTGCTCACTTCTTTTTTTATCGCTTCTAATTTACCGATGTTTGCTTTGGCTTGTGAAATATCGTTTCGATATTGATTCATAACCGCGGTGATATCTTCATCGTATGCCATAATATCTTTTGTTAGATTCAATCCTTCTTCTGCCATAGGGATATATGATGGATTTGGTGTTCTTGTGGTTGAATTTTCTGTTTCTAAATATTCTTTAGTCATATTTGCAAAATATGTAGTGTTCATCATTTTATCAAAAACTTCATAAAAATTATTAAACATGTAATTATTAACCATGTATAAATAATTATCAATCCATTTTTGATGAGTTATTTCTGCTTGATTTTGTACTTCTTCTGTTCCATTACCTAATTTAAGTGGCCAACTGTAATAATGATGTCCAGTGTTGTTATGAAGTGGGTCGCCTTGGCTTGTTGATAACCATGTCCAAACTTTTAAATTATCTTTAAATATATTTTTCCAATTTTCATATTCTTTATCTCCAGGATTGGCAATAGTGAATTTGGTACTATCTCTTTCGAGCCAACCATTTTGACTATATGACCCTGTCAGTGTCCCAACCCAATCAGTATATAGGCTTTCATTTTCGAAAACATTAGCTTTGTAATTTGGATTTGGCCCAGGTATACAATAATCAAGCTCACCAAGTTTTGGCATGACATTTGGTAAAAATTGTAAAGATTCTGTGGCGGCAACGATATAATCTTTCTGAATCTGAATTACGCCTCTTTTCTTTATCGGATTGGCTTGGTCTTTTTTCCAATTTTGCCATTCACTACCATTCCAAAAAGCTCGATCGCCGGTAGCCCAACCATTATAACCATTCAATATTATTTTTGTTTTACCTGGGTTTGTGACTGTAAAGTAAACATTTGAAGTTTGGTCGGAGAGTAGAGTTTTATTTTTTGAGGTCTCAGAATCATGATTATCATCTTTAAGGCTATAATTTACAGGAGCTAAGTCAGGGTATAAACTTTGATTTGTATTTGTTAAATTAACTTTCTCATTAGCATTCCATGTCCCTAATTTTGTTGGATTATCATATATATATGTATTTCCTAGGTCGCGAGTTAAGTCAAAACCACTTGTGTATGAGCTGTTGCCACCAGAAGAGCTACTAAAACTACCATCCGGAGTTGTTGTCCAATTCATATTTAAATCATCATAAACATATTGCTCAGATGATAAACCAGAAAGACCATTATTTTGAAGTTTTGAAAGAAGAATTGAAAAAACAGCATTTAAGGATTCATTTATTGAATCAGCTAATTCCAGCTGGCGGATTGGGGAGGTTATATAAGAACTCATTTGATCTTTTATCAAACTTCCAGGAGTAATAGTTTCCCATTTCATACATTTATCAAAACCACTGTTACTTTTTGTTTTAGATATAACAATATTACCACCAACATTTTTTATTGCCCCTAATGTTTGTTTGTTTTCTGTTAATGGTTTGCCATATTTATCAAATAATTGCCATTCTACACATTTTTTTTGACTTAAAAATCCACTGTTTTGTAAAATTTCTGATTTTGTATTATTTGTTTGTATATTTATATTATCAGCCAACATTTGACTGGCTCTCATGGTAAAACCGAGGGGATTATTTTGATCTCTTTGAGTAAATGCCAACCAGCCATCCCATCCACCAGTTGAAAAATCATTTGAAAAAGCAATATTGGCGTCTTGGGCTCTTTGCATAGCAGTTCTCTCGTCTGTAACTGTAAAATATGAATTAGGGTCAGTAATAAAAGATGATAAATCAGAAGTTAAATTGTTAAGGGTATTTCCGGCTCCATTAAATAGACCACCTGTTCGATACCCACGAATAACTGATTGAGAGAAGGCTGTTCCATATGGATAAGCACTATATTGATTTGTAAGCTGATTAAGGCCTGTTTCTAAAACATTTCTTTCAATGCCAGTAGTCAAAGAAGTAATGTCTTGAACATAAAGTGGATTACCACTAAAACCAGTATTAACCCAGCTTACAGCACTACGAGTCATAGCTGTTAATTGGTTTTTGGCAAGAAGTATGCCAATTCCAGCAAAACACTGGGCTAGATTGTCTCT
>CAYVBT010000005.1:23482-29776 GCA_964449885.1 uncultured Candidatus Saccharibacteria bacterium | reverse complement strand
GGTTTCAGCTTTTTCTTCTTGCTTAAGCCGAAGAGCTTTTCCATCTGTTGTTTGGGTTATTTCTTGACAATCGTATATAATATCTACGGCAGAAGTAGCATCATTAACCTGAACAATCATTCCTGCGGCTGAAATAGCAACTTTTTCTCCAGCTAAGCAGGCTTTTGTGACTTGCTTAATTAATTTGTCATATGCGATATCCTTTAATTTATCTGTAGCTAATTTTGTCATCCAAGTTGAAACTTTATTGACAACCCCAGTACAACCAACAACTTGCATCGCCACATCTGAATTAACTACGTCGGTAATTTTAAATTTATATGTATTGTAAGCCTTACCACTTTTATTTGGGTTTTCCCAGTCTATTTGGATAGCGGCGGCCGCCGTTATCGGTAAAAGATCATGTAGAGAAGAAAAAACAAAGGTAAAAATTATAACCCCGCTAATTATTTTTGTGACAATTTGTTTTTTCATAATTTCGCTATTTTAATTATATCACTTTTATGTTTATTGTAAAATATTTGAAAGCTTTTCTAGGTCGAGAGCGATCGCATCGGTGTATTTTTTGTAATTAAGAATCGAAGTCATACCAAGAATTGGGTCATTAAGCATTTTAACTAATCCTTCAATCGATTGTGCCGTCTTTTCATAATTATTAGCCAAGGCTAAATGAATTGAAACTAAAGAACCTGGCACTGATATGCCGATAAGTTCACTACCAAAGGAACGATAAGCGACTGCGATCGTTTTTACAGCGTATAAAGCTTGAGGGTCTTGTGAATTTAAGCCTTGAGCGATAATGACTAATTCACTTCCAATATCAGCATTTTCATATTTAGTGATTAAATTAGACAAATCATTATGATATTTCTCTTTTGTCGCCAATGATTCATTTTGAACAATATTCATATCAATCTTTGTGTAAACATCAGGAAAAGAGGTCACTTCGATTTTTTGACCAACGGCTTGGGCCACCGAATCAATCGATTCTTGGTTTATTTCCCCTGTTTGTTGAAGAGAAATGATTGTGGCAAAGAACTCTCGAGACAAAACTTCATTGTCTGATATCTGTTTTGAGTCGTCATTAATTGAAATAAGACCACTTTGTTCAAGGGATTTTTTCTTATTTGTAATAAATTCTCTATTTTTATCACCATTTTTCTTTGGATCAAGCCCCCAAAGGTATTCTTCCCAGTCAGCTATGCCGTTTTCATTACTATCTTTTTGTATTAGACCACCAACAGTCATTGTAATTTGTTCTCCTTCGCCATTAGTTGCTTTTTTGTTTTTGAAAAAGGAAACAATTTCTTTAATACCAAAAAATATCGCTATAAAAATAACAATAATTAAAAGTATTGATAAAAATTTTTTACTCGGAAGATATTTTTTAAGATTATTCATTGTATCGCATTTTTCCCTATACCCTTTTCGCTTCTCCCTATTTCCTATTAAATTATACAACTTATTATTTAAATATCCTAAATATCTGTGGATAAATTTCTAGATAATTCAAGCCAAGTTTCAATTTTTAAATCTTCAGCTCGGGTTTTTGGGTCTATTTTTAATTTTTCAAAAGTTTTTTCAATAATATTAGGAAGTCCGACTTCCTTATTTCTGTTAATCTCAAGATTCTCAAGATTTTTTCGAAGGACTTTTCTTTTGTGAGCAAAACCAGCCCGGACAATTTTAAAAAAGTTTTCTTCTTCTTTTTTTGTCTGGAAATTATTCTTTGAAATGTGAATTATTTCTATAATTGCTGAATCTACTTTTGGCTCAGGTGAAAAAAATCTTTTCCCTACCTTCATAATATATTTTGGTATACCGTAGGCTTTAACACTAAGAGATAAAATACTTTCTTTGCCGTCGCGCGCCACAATTCTTTTGGCTACTTCTTTTTGAACTAAAATAATCATTCTTTCTGGTTGGATATCAGCCGAAAGAAATTTTTTAAAAATTGCGCCAGTAATATTATATGGAATATTGGCAATTATTTTATACTTACCTTTTCGAAGTCCATGATTTTTTATTTCAAAACTTAAAATATCACCATTTATAATTTCAAATGACCCTTTTTTAATTTCATTCGAAAATTTTTCTTTTAGAAACTCAAAGAGTTCACGATCTTTTTCTATCGCTAAAACTTTTTTAGCCTCCATTAATAATTTTGTCGTGAGTGCGCCTTTACCTGGTCCGATTTCAAGAATAATATCATTGTGATTAATTTCTCCAGCTGTCGCCATCATCATTAACGCAGGTTCAGATTTTAGAAAATTTTGCCCTAAAGACTTCTTTGGTTTAAAAGAGGAATTTTTTTGAGAAAAATTATTTTCAATTTTAAATATTTTTTTTATTTGTTGCATCATATAGACATCTTAACATATTTTTATAGAGTATTTTTATAAATTTAAATCATTTTTTCAGTAGAAAATTGGTGTACCCTTTTAGAAGAGCTATTAGAACGGACAACGAACTCAATTATAGATAAACAATTTTTTCTCCACTTGAAGAATGAGCTTGTTCGAAAACTGTTAAGTGCGCAGGGATATCATAAATAAATTCACTTGGATTATTTACTTGTTTCATACCGTATATGGTTCGGAGGGTGGCATAAGATAAAAATAATTTATTCCGAGCACGTGTCACCGCCACATAAAATAATCTTCTTTCTTCCTCTGTATCTTCTTTTTTCTTCATTCTGTCTTTAATATGAGGGAATAAATCTTGCTCAAGTCCTGTAATGAAAACATATTTAAATTCAAGGCCCTTTGAAGCATGAACGGTCATAAGTCTGACCCCGTTTCCTTTTTCGTGAATTAATGTATCTTGATCGCTAGAAAGTGAAGCATCTTCTAGTAATTTTTCCATTCCTTCTCCGTCTTGAAAGTTGTCGTATTTAATTGCTAAAGTTACCAATTCCATCATATTTTCCAAACGTTCTTGCTCGTCTGTTGTTCCGTGCTGAAGCTCGTCTTTAATTCCACTTTTTTCAATGACATATTTAATAGACTCAGACGGTTTGTGTGTATCAATATATAATTTTATGTCCTCGATAATTTTATAAAAATTGTTTATTTTTATTTGTGTGCCACTTGGGAGTTCATTTTGCTTGCCAGAAAATAGTTTAGCGATTGTAACTTTTCCGATTCCACGAACAGGAATATTTATAATCCTTTTAATATCTGATAAACTTTCTTTGTTGTAGGCGGCACGGATATATGAAAGAACATCTTTAATTTCCTTACGGTCAAAAAATTTTACACCAAGAACTTGATACGGAATTTGTTTATCAAGCAGAGCTTCTTCTAATACTCTCGATTGGAAGTTGGCTCGATATAAAATTGCAATTTCATTTGGATCATTTTCTTTCAAAAGCTCATCTATTTTTGAGGCCACAAAATAAGCTTCACTTTGTTCGTCGTATGCTTCACAGATATTTATTTCTTCACCGGCAACATTTTCAGTGAATAATATTTTGGGCACGCGATAAACATTTTTTTCTATGACACTATTTGCGGCTTCAATAATATTTTTAGTTGAACGATAATTTTGTTCAAGCATCACTATTTTTGCGCTCGGGAAATCTTTTTCAAAATGAAGCATATTCTTTATATTTGCCCCCCGCCAACTATAAATATTTTGATCTGTATCACCAACAACACAAATATTTTCCTCCTTCCCAACAAGTAACTTTGTCATTTCATATTGAACTTCGTTTGTATCTTGGTACTCATCTATGTGAAGATATTTCCACCTGTCTTGATATTTTTGTTTCACTTCAGGATATTTTTTCAAAATTAAAACAGTTTCAAGTAAGAGGTCATCAAAATCTAAAGCCTTTTCTTTTTTTAATTGGTTTTCGTACCCTCGCCAAATAGTTTCAACGATACTTCCAAATGAATTATTAACATTGGCACTAAAAGTTTCAACTGTTATAAAATCACCTTTTGATTTTGAAATGATGGATTTAATTTTTCGGGGTTCATGTTGTTTGGGGTCTATATCATGCTCTTTCATAATACTTTTTATAATACTAATAGCCCCAGCTTCATCCATGATTGTAAAATATTTATTTAAACCAATAAGACGAGAGTTTTCTTTTATGATGTGGACACCAAGAGAATGGAAAGTTGAAATGAATGGAATACTTTCTTGGTAGTTTTGACCATTATTCGTTTTAATATTGCCATGAATTGGTTCGGATAGCATTGTTAAAACTCGATCGCGCATTTCCTTGGCGGCTTTATTGGTAAAAGTTACAGCCAAAATTGATCTGGGGTCAATACCAAGGTGGACTAAATGGATAATTCTATGAGTAATTGTTTTTGTTTTTCCCGCCCCCGCCCCTGCTACTATCAAAAGAGGCCCCTCTGTATATAAAACAGCCTCTTTTTTTTTTTCATTTAATGAATCAAGATATTGCATAGACAAATATTAACATAAAAATATCCCTCACCATATTATAGATGAGGGATATTTCATGTCTTAATATTATATTCCAGCTTTTTCAAAATCCTCGGTTAGATCGGCTCGCAAATCCTCGGATTCTTCTTTGACTATTTCTCCTAAATTTTCTATTTTTTCATTTAAAAATTTAAAAATGACATCGCCCCCTTGGCCGGAATCCACTAATTTTTCGTATTGAGTTAAATCTTCTTCTGAAAGCATAGGTAAGACTCTAACTAGTACTGATTGAAATACAAGTTTAGCTAGCCGATCTACCATCTCAGCACTTTTTTCAGGGGATAATTTTTCTAATTCAAACAAATCGATTAAATCTTCTTTTATTGTTTTCATATGATATATGATTATTAATTATAATGTAACTTTATCCAACCCAATTTTTGGATCAGAGGCGGCTTTTTCTAAGGCTCTCTCAATATATTGTGAAATGTTCTCAGTTGGTTTAATTAAGGTTGCTTCGTAGGGGTCACTAATACCGGTAATTTTTTGTAAATTGTGAACATATTCGACGAGGGGTTTATATATATCGCTAACTTCATCACCACTTATTTGGGTAATAGTCGACGCATCAATTGTTTTTATATTATACCATTGATTTATGGCTTCATCGTTTGGGAAAACTCGATCGATATTATATTCTGATATTCTTTCTACTTGTTCGCGCATATCGGGGGTTAGTTTAATTTCAGAAATGTTGTCAGTATTTTTATCAATTATATTTTCTCCACTGCTTGAACTTTGATCAAGACCGGTTGTTGTATTACTACCTTCTGTTTCAATTATAAATCCTGTTTCGGGGTCTATTCCAACTTGAGGTAAATTCTCAGCTGTTGTTAAATCAGCCCCTGGTTCAACTTGTGTTTGTATTTCACTTGCTTCTGAAGAATCAATATTTGAAGAATTATCTGAATCAAACATTTTCCCTTCATATTTTCCGACAACATCATCACTACCTTTTTCCTCGATTAAAATGTGGTCTTCACCCGTTTTGATATCATGGATAGAAAGATTTCCATTTTCATCAAAACCAAGAGTTGAACCTTTTATTAACATAGCACTCTCTGAACCTGTGGTATCTTCCGGATTATACAAACCCAATTTAATAGCCATTTGAGTTGGATCAGCTTTGGCAAAATCTTGTAGATTTTCAGGTACATCATCAGGATATTTAGTATTTATTTTTGCCTGTAGTTCTTTGATTGTTTCAATTGCTCCTTTTGAACTAAATTTTTCTTCAAATTTAGTTTGATCTTGATTAGATTCACCACTTTTATCCTCCTCAGTAGTACTATCTGTTTTTATATCTTCATCTTGTGAAGTTACAGTGTCTGATTCTTTGTTTGTGCTGGTTGTATCAGAAACAGGAGTCTTGGCTTCAGTTGAGTCAGATTTAATTTCACCATTTTGTTTTTCTTGGATTGAATCATTTTGTGAAGTGTTATCTTGATCTTCACTGGATTTCATTCCCGCTTCTGTGTCTTTAATAACAGCTTGGTTTTCTGCCTTTATATCATTTACATATCCTGAAGCCTCAAGCACTGCCACACTTCCAGCGACCGCCACAGTTCCACCCACGACTTTTCTCAAAAGGCGAGTATTTTCTGCTTGTTTTAATATTTGTTTTGTATCTTTTTCAATTCGGGCTAAATCCTCAGACAAAGTAGCTATATTTAAGGGCCTATTTTTAATTTCATCTAATTTTATTTTTATTTTTTCTTCAGAAAATCTTTTTTGAACTAATTGTGAGGAGATATAACCAAAAGCAGCGGAACCTCCTACGGCTGCACCAGCAATAACTCCACCCCCGAAGATAGCCACTCCAGCTGATATTGC
>CAYVBT010000005.1:21236-23472 GCA_964449885.1 uncultured Candidatus Saccharibacteria bacterium | reverse complement strand
TGACAATTTTTTGGATCTTCTTTCTTTTTTCAGGATCCATATTATTTGTTAATTCCATAGCTGTACCGAATCCTAATCCAATGAGTAATTTGTTTGCTGTTCTTCCACTAGTCAAAGCTGAAGCTGTACCAGCCGCTTTTTCAACTGAAAAAGTTGAGATGCCGGCAATTAAAGCGATACTGGCAGTCATTTTTAACATTTTTTTCCCGTAACCAGACCATCCACCTTCATTCCCCCAATTATCCCAATTCTCAATTCCTTTACTTATCCCAGATTTTATTCTTGGTGAAAGAGGACCGTTTTTTATTTCAAGTTTCCTTTTTTCTGTATTATGACTAAGGATTAATTCGTGTATTTTTTGTTTGTCTGTTCCCTTTTCTAATTCAGATTCTATGAAAAGCTCCCAAGCTTTTTCCTCTTCTTCAGTATAAACTTCAATTTTTTGTTTTTCTTTTCGGCGGAAAAGACCGAGAAGATTTTCTTTCAAGTTTTTTAATTTATTTTCTTTTTCTTTCGGATCTTCAATTTTTGGTGCTGGTGAAACAGTCTTTATTTTTAATTTTTCAAGGGCTAATTTATTTTCTTCTAATCTTTTTTCAATTTTATTCAATTCCTTTTGACCATTTTGAATTCCTGGATTATTTATTAATATTTCTTTCTTTTTTTCATCACCAGAAATAATATCCATGAGTACGGCGATCTCTTGAGCCTGACTCTCAGAATATCCTTGATTGATTAGAGCAATTTTTATCTCATTAATATTTTTTTCATCTCTAAGTATTTTTCTAATTTCTTCTTCAGCATTTCGAATTTTTTGTTTGTTTGAAATCTGATTTTTAGCAACATTTTCTATCTTTACTAAAGCATTTAGTTTTATTGTATTTTCTTCTAGAACTTTTTTTACACTATTTAATCTTTTTTCTTGATCTTTTAAAGTAGGAGAATTTTCAAAAATAGCAATTCTTTTATTCGACAAATTAATAATACTTTCTAGTTCCGCTATCTCTTTTGCTTCACTTTCTGTATACCCCTTGCCAAGAAGTTCGGTTTTTCTTTTTGCTATTAGGGCATTGTCGATTTTTAATTTCGAAAGTTCATTTTCAATTTTTTTTGTATCGGTTTTAACTGCAATATTTTTAGGTTCACTAATATTTCCACCTTTAGTGGTATCTGCTTTTTTGTCATCATCTTTTGTTGCTGGAAGGGTTTTCTCAGGTTCAATTTTTAAATCCTCGTCTTTTTCAGTTGGTTCAGATTTTTCAGGTTCAATATTCTCTTCTATCCCGGCTGCTTTACGCATCTCATCAATTTTTTCTTTCGGTATAACTCCAACAAGTTTATCAATAATAGCTTTTTGCATATTTAAGTTTTTTTCTATAGCTTCTTGAGTTTCTTTTATCTCTTTGTCTTGCTTTTTGGAGGATAATCTTTTGTCATATTATTTTTGAGCATTTATTTTATTAAATTCTTCTTCGACGACCTTTTTGTACTCATTTGTTTTTTCTACATAAATTTTATTTGCTTCAGTGTATCCTTGAATATCATCAGAGACTATTTCCCCGCTCGGCCCAATAATTTTATAAATAGCCTTGTCGGAACGTGTGGCTATTCCATCTTTAGATGTTAGCTCTTTCACATTTTTTATCATTAGGATAAAACCTAGAGTATTAAAATTAAAAAATCCCTCATCTTCTTTAGTTTGTTGTAGTATAGTAAATTCATAATAAACACTCATATGACTGTCTTCGATTTTTCTTAAATCAATTATACCTAAATTTTTAATCGTATATATTTTAGTAATAATTGGATTCTTTATTTTCTCACACGAGTAATATAGAAATGGTTTATTTTTTCTATCATTACTTATTTCTTCAATTGTTTCTTTATTTAATTTTCTTGAGAGCTCATTTACTTTCAAAAGAGCCTCCTTTTCATTAGTGCATTTATATTTTTCTCCATATGTACGTAATATTTTATCATCAGGACCTCTTTCGTCTTTATGACTAGACACCTCCCAATATGGCTCCTCCAATGGTACTAATTTGTAAGAATTGTGATGCCATATTCTACCGAGTTTATTTCTTTTCTTTTCTTCGTTAAGTTTTTCTGTCATTAATATACTGACAGAGTGGTTATCATCGATGTTATAATCTAGTCGGCCGACCCTATCTATGTAATTAGGGTAAGACCAATCTAGGTCATTAATATCAAGTTCTTTGATTTTTAATTCTTCTGT
>CAYVBT010000005.1:19069-21226 GCA_964449885.1 uncultured Candidatus Saccharibacteria bacterium | reverse complement strand
AATACTAGTATTTATTTTTTTTTGTTTTTCATTTAAATCTTTCTCGTCCTCTAATTTTTCTTCCGTATTCTCAATAGCCAAAGTCTCTTCAAGCTGGGCATCTTTCCCAAATTTTTTATCTAATTCGGCTAATTCTGCATCATATTTAGAACTGATTTTCTCAAAACTATTTTTTTCAATAGAATTTATGTCTGTATCTTTATCTGTTTTCCATGTGTCGATATTTGGGAATTTTTGGTTGACGGCAGCATCTAGATTATTTTCTAAAATTGCATAAATTTCGTCATCTGTTAGAGATGTATTTTTATCAACTTTTACACTATAACCAACATATCCAATACCTGCCCCTCGCTTATGGTCATATGTTGATATTGCATAATTATAAATATTATCATCATTTTTAAATTTATATATTACCCCTATTTCATCAGCGGTGGATTGTTTTTGTATAAACGATCTTAAGTCTTTTGCTGTTTCATAGGAATCTTTTGATTCTTTAACGACAAAACCACGGTCGGCTGCAGTTAAAACTGAATTATCGTGCATATCTTTCGCTTCTTTGATTCTTTTATCTAATATAGCTTTTTGGGATTCATATGTGCCCTCTTCGGTTTTGTCTGGACCCTCTGATTCATTGGTTGCTTGCGGTATGATGGCTGGTTTTCGGACACCATCTTTGGAGTCAGGATTTACTGCTTGATTATTATTTTCTTGGTTTATCATCTTTAATTTTTTATCATATTCAGCTTCTATTCTTTTTAGGTCAGAATGTTTTATTGCCTTTCCCTTAAACGATTTTTTAATAGAATAACCACTATAATCTTTATTATTTATTCTATTAAAACCAATGCTTTCAATATCAACAAGGTATTTATTTATCTCATCTTCTCTTTCTTTCCCGATTTGATCGACAATATTTAAGGTTGATTCCTGTAGGTTTTTTATTTCTTTAATCATCTTGATTTTAAAATATTATTTATACTTAAATTATACCACTTTAATTAAAATATTGCCTAATTTAACTTGCGTGTTGTAATATTTTGCTGTGGATTACTTCGTTGACTATCAAATCTATATGGGCTACCCTTAATAGGTAGGGTCATTGGTATTGATCTTATATCCTGATAATCTAATAAAAGCTTTATTTCTAAAGACATTTCTGAACGATTGTAACAATTACGCCATTTACTTATATTACAGCTCTCGCTTATAGCGGTCGTACTGTATCCTAATCTGGGGGTAAATAGTGTAATTACTTTATTTAGGCTTATTCAACCCAAAATAAATGATTCTTCTGACTACTCTTTACGAAGAGACGGTCAAAAGATGAAAATAGCTATATTTTCCAAGCCCTCTATTATGAAGGTTTGTTCTTTTTTAAGTATTGTTTCTCTTTTTGCTGGCACTCCCTCAATGGCGAATGCTAGCTTTTTTTCTGATTTAACCTCAGGAATTACTTCAATGGTTTTAGGTTCTGAAGCAACTGCCAATGAAATAAACACTTTACAAAATGATGAAATTATTCATAATTCCCAAAATATTCCCCTTTTAGAGTCTTCAGTTGATCCTGATCTTAAGAATATTAATAATGGCGATGATGTAATTATCATTCAAGATGATTCATTTATATATAGTAATGGATTTTTGGGAACCGACGTTATTTTTGAAAAGAGCCCATTGTCTACCCAAATTAATGTTTATACTGTTAAAGAAGGAGATACCTTGTCTCAAATTGCTGAAACTTTCGATGTTTCTATGAATACGATCCGTTGGGAAAACAATCTTTCTGGTCAAACTATTTCTGTTGGACAAAAGCTCAATATTCTACCAGTGACGGGAGTTAAACATATTGTTAAAAGTGGTGATACTATAAGTAAGATTGCTGATAAGTATGATGCTGAAACTGAGGATGTTTTAATTTATAATGGAATTGAGAAAGGAACGGGCCTTAAACAAGGTGATATTATCTTTGTGCCTAATGGTATTATTAAATCGGTAGTTGTTACTAAAACAAAAACTACATCAGGCGGAACCACTATTTCTTCAAACACTAAAGCTCCAAGCGGTTATTATGTTCGACCAGCGGCAGGAATTATAACTTCTCCATATGGTCCACGAAAAGGAGGATTTCATTATGGGGTTGATATTGGCAATAAA
>CAYVBT010000005.1:14216-18930 GCA_964449885.1 uncultured Candidatus Saccharibacteria bacterium | reverse complement strand
GCTTCAGGTGTTGTTGCCAAGGTTGTAAAAGGTTGTATTGAGGGTAATACAAGTTGTGGGGGGCGCTATGGTAATTATGTATTAATTGATCATCCAAACGGCACAAGCACAATGTATGCTCACTTAAACTCTGTTTTGGTTTCTGTTGGAACTTCTGTTGCTCAAGGAAAGAAAATTGGAACACTTGGTAATACAGGACGTTCAACTGGACCACATCTTCACTATGAAGTTCGAAATGCCAACGGTTCAACAATGAGACCACCGCTGTAAGATAATTAAAAATTACGAATTACGAATTACGAATTAAAAGAGCAGTTTGGCGAAGCCAAACTGCTCTTTTTTCTCGGTTGGGTTTGTATTTTAATTCGTAATTCGTAATTTTTAATTCGTAATTATCTATGCCACTTCTTGCTGGTAACAACTCTCACAGTAAATTATTTCCGGTCGGTTTGGCGAATAAGTTGTTTCGAATTCATTTGTACAACCTTCTTTCATACACGAGCGGTGATAGAGCTTCATGTCATTTCTTTTTTTCATTCTATCTCTGTGACGACATTCGAAGTCTTTGTGAGGTATTGGCAGTCCCATCTTTTTATAGAAAGTGATTTCTGCCTCGATCAGTCGATAATTTTTTCCACAGTCTTCACAGGCAAAAATTTCTTTCACTATTTCATCGGTTATTTCTAGGGCAGTATTTGGAATAGCCCCTTTTCTGATAGTTTCCTTCCCATAAGTACCGGTTACCCTTTCTTGCCATTTATAACCTCTTTTTATTGCCTCGTCTTTTGTCAGTGGGTAGAAATCGTTCATGAGAGATTCATTATATGCAAATGGGGCTAAACTCATTGGGAAAAATTGACCTAAAGATTCATCTTCTTTCAGTTCTTTTTCTATTTTTTCTTTTAGTTTTAGATATTCTTCTGCCTCATACTCTTTATTTAGAATCAAATTGCTACCTTTTCTTATGGATATACATCCAAAGATGTTTGACGAGTGATGACAACTCTCACAATATTCAGCGTCGTTAACATAAAAAATGAAAGCAGAATTTTTAGATCTACTAACCTGCAAACAACCCATTACATTATAATTGAATTCACATTTGTAATAATAATTATTACAATCCCAACTATCAGAATTTGGGCCTTCTGTATCTTTCATGTACGAACAATTTTTCGCATCATAAGTATCAAAAAGTTCTACTCCAGTATGACAATTATGAAGATAGTCTCCGACAACATTATGGCATTTTGTTTGCGTTCCGAATTTTCTGATTATTTTTTCTTTCAATCTAGTAAATTCTTTTTTGGCATTTTCTATGCTTTCAGAGTCTTCCAAAATTTCCATTTTTTTCTTTTCAAATTCTTCTTTAGTATATTTTACATTATAAATTGCATTTGAAAGATTTCTTCCATTGGTACAGAAAATACAGTTATTAGAATTTCTCATGTTATAACAGAAAAGTAAATCTGTAGAATCTTGGCATTGTTCACTATACATACATTTAAAACATTTTCGGCAATCTATACTCTCATAGCAGAGTTCTGATTCGTGAAGGAATGCACAGTCCACACATTGTTTGTCTCTTTGAAGCAATCTTCCATATAGACAATCTTCGTTGTAGTCAGCTGCGAAAATTAAATAACAATCTTTATTTTCCGCAGATCCATTTGTGTATTCACTTCGGACATTTTGAATTTCCATAATTCCTAGTCGTGGAACTTTCAATTGGAGCTCTTTGTATTGATCAAAGAATTTTTTATTTGGATCATAATTCATTCCATAATCTTTTGGATCCCATTCATCACTCCACCAACATTTACTACAGTATACTTTGTATGGTGATTCTGGGGTGTAGAGAGTTATCATATCTTTTTTACATAAGTCACAAGGCTTCTTATAGAGGATTCTTTCATTGCGGAACATTAGACGTTGTGCCATTCGACATTCTGGACAGTAAAGTGGTGGTGTAGTTTTCACTTGCTCATAAAAAACAAGATCTTCATCTCGAATTACAAACTCTTTACTACATGTTTTACAATTTTCTTTTGTCATATAATTATTTATTTTATTTTAATAGTTAGATTATTTCATATTAAATTATAATTGTCAAATTATATGGGCAAAAGATTTTAACAAATATGCTTATAAATATAACTAAAATTCTATATTACAAATTTTGTTCGCATACATTGACAAATTACTATCAAATAATATATACTTAAAATACTAATGAATGAAAATTTAGATTTAAAGAAAAGTCTCGAATATATAGGCTTCTCAGAGAAGGAAGTTGTAGTGTATTTGGCATTACTTTCGCTTGGCAAAGGGACAGTTAAAATAAAAAATGATGAAAAATTTATTAAAGAGGCTAGAAGAATTATTCCAGAGTTAAAATCGATTCATAATGTCACCGATAGGCCAAAAGTTTTCTTTTATGAGGGTCGCGAAGGAATGGAAAAAGTTTATGAAGATACCTTAACTTCTCACGAACCGATAAGAGCATATGCTACACCTGATGATATGCACGCCGGACTTCCAGGATATTTCCCTGATTATTATCATCGTCGAGCAAAAGCTGGAATTTCTATTCGGGCGATTGCTCCGGTCACTGAAGTTGGAATTGAAAGACGAAGTTATGATAAAGAAGAGAAACGTGAGATTGCTTTCGTCCCAAAAGATAAATATTATTTTTCGCCAGAGATAAATATATACGATAATAAAGTCATGATTGCTTCGTGGCGAGAAAAACTTGGCATTATTATTGAGTCTGCCGAAATCGCTGATGCCATGAAAAAAATCTATGAATTATCCTGGGCTGAAGCCAAGAGGCTGGATAAAGAAATATAAAAATTCTTGGAAGTCCGACTTCCGTAGATTTTTCAGAAATTAAGATTCGCGAGGGCGATATTGGAGGGCTTCAAGTATGTGCGCTTGGGTGATGTCTTTATTTCCTTCCAGGTCAGCGATGGTCCGAGCAATTTTGATCGTGCGATGATATGCACGGGCAGATAATTGGAGTCGCTCAGCGCTTTGGTTTAATAATTTTTTTGTCTCAATATCAAGCGGACAATAAATATTTAATTCTTTAACATTTATTTCACTGTTGGTATTAATTTTTCTTTTTGAATTTCGGAATCTTTTATTTTGAATCTCTCTGGCCTTTCTTACTCTTTCTTTAATAGTCTTTGTTTTTTCACCGTCATTTAAATTATTTGAAAGTTTTTCAAAATCAACATTCCCAACACTGACCCAAATATCAATTCGATCCATTATTGGCCCTGATAATTTTCTTTTATACCGATCCAAATCACTTGGTTTGCAGATACATTCTTTTTGTTTATTGCCTTTATTGCCACAAGGACATGGATTCATAGCTGCAATTAAAATAAAATTTGAAGGGAAAATAGCTGAGCCTTTGGCTCGCGAGATAGAAATAACATTATCTTCAAGTGGTTGTCGCAAGGCCTCGATGACTCTTTTTTCAAATTCCGGAAATTCATCTAAAAATAAGACTCCTCTGTGGGCCAGGGTTACTTCCCCGGGTTTTATATTTGCTCCTCCGCCAATCATAGAAACATAACTAGCGGTATGGTGTGGAGCTCGAAACGGTGATTCAGTAATTAAAGCTTCATCCAATAATCCAACAATCGAATGGATGCCAGTAATTTCTAAGCATTCATCTTTACTCAAACTTGGCAGTATTTGCGAAAAGACCCGAGCCAACATTGTCTTTCCGGTTCCAGGAGGACCCGACATGGCAATATTGTGGCCACCAGCCGCCGCAATTTCAAGCCCGCGTTTAGCCCCTTCTTGGCCCTTAATATCAGAGAAATCCAAAGAGCCAATTTTTTCCTTCGCAATTATCTTAGTTTTTGGTTGAGGAGTTAATTTTGGCCTCTCACTTTCTAGCAAATTACCACGACGATCCTTTTTAGGAATATAGATATGATTAATAACTTCATTTAGATTTTTAACTCCATAAATTGTAATACCATCAATTAAAGCTGCCTCTTCAGCATTTTCAAGAGGTAAGAATATTTCTTTATAACCTTGTTTTTTAGCTATTTCTGTTAATGGTAATGCCCCTTTAATGGGCCTGAGGTCTCCATTTAATGATAACTCTCCTAAAAAGATTCGACCTTCAGGGTCAAAATCAATTTCTTCGGCTGAAAGTAAATATGAAAGAGCGATAGCTAAGTCAAAATAAGGCCCTTCTTTCTTTAGGTCGGCCGGAGATAATGAAATAACGATTTTTTGATTTTGATTTTTAGGAGAATTATAGCCAGAGTTTTTCAAAGCTGAACTCATTCGGTCTTTTGATTCATCGACAGCCTTATCGGGTAATCCAACTAGAGTAAAAGCATGCAAGGTATTTTTTGTAATGTCGACTTCGATCGTTACAATTTTACCTTTCAGTAAATATGTTTGAGCCGAATATATTCTTGAGAATGACATAAAAATATAAAATCCCAAAATATTTATTTTGGGATTTTAAGTTAAACGACTTTTTCCATGCATTCCTTGCAGGTGTTTGCTGCAGGGTTAACCTCTAAGCGGTCACTTTCTATTTCTTTTTGACATCTTTCGCAAATTCCGTATTCTTCGCCGTCAATTTTCTCAAGTGCATTATTGATATCAGCAAGTCGAAGTTCAAGTAAGTCGAGTTTGCTTGAGCGTTCTTCAAAATCTTCAGCCCGATCAGCAAGATCTC
>CAYVBT010000005.1:6991-14206 GCA_964449885.1 uncultured Candidatus Saccharibacteria bacterium | reverse complement strand
AACTTCTTGAGAGTTTATTTCATCCTCAGGAACGGCCTTCCAATCTCCAGTTTTATCGACTTGCCCAATAGACCCCAGTTCTTCTTCTAGTAATTTCTTTTCTTCTTGTAATTTTGTCTTATATATATCTCGATTCATAATAATATATTAACAATTTGTTAAGAAAATGACAACAATTATTGTGGTTCTGAGCTCTTTAAAATTAGCCTAGAAATAACCTCTTTTAAAGTCTCTTTATCACTTGTTATAACAAAATGGTTTTTATTAATAAACACATAATAAAGTATTCCTTCTCCATTATCTCCGTACAAAACACGAGCATCACGGTTATTGATAACTACATCTTTCCACTGTTTTTCAAAAAGTGGACTTTCGACTGGGATATTTTTTAAATTCAAAATGATAAATAAATCTTTGAGTATAGTTTTTTCCCATTCAAGCATTGAAGCATAAGTTTGAGCATAATTATTTGTTTCAAAAATTAAAAACTTAACTGATTTTTTTTCTGTCGTTATATATTCTCCAAGTAAATATTTTTCAGACAAAGATCTGACTAAGCTTCCAGGGGCGTTCGATTCTATTAATGAAAGAAAATCTTTAGTGTTTAATTTTTCTTCAACCTCATTTATTTTTTTAGATAAAAATATTGCTTCAACTTGTCCAACATTTAATAAATTATTTTCTTCAATAACATTTATTAAGTTATTTTGATTAGTGATATTTGTCACATCAATAGCGGAATACAAATCATAGTTTATAAATGTTTCGAAATTATTTGTAATTATCGGAGCAACAGTTTCTTTTTTTTGAAATAAATATCATCGAATGAGACTTTCGTGAATTCTCCACCATTTTTTTGAAATAAATAATATGAACCAACGAGGCCGACGGAAATTAAAATTATCCCACCAATTACAAAAAATATTTTTGAGGTTTTTGTTCCTTCTGCTTGTTTATAAATATTTTCTTGTTCACGTTTTTCTTTCTCAGCCAGAGCAATTTTAATTACAGAAACTTCGTTCTGACGAATAGCATCAGCCATATCAGAAGTGTAAGTTCTCAGAGCTTTCTCCTCATCATTCAATTGTTTATTTTCGAAATCCATTTTTTTATTTATCTTCTTTTTTAAAAAAGTTTCCATCAGCTTCTTTGATTGATAGATTCAATCTTCCTCGTTCGTCAACTTTGATAACTTTAATTGGAACCATGTCTCCCTCTTTAAGAATATCAGAAACTTTCTCAACACGGAATGGGGCAATTTCTGAGATGTGAACTAAACCTTCTGTCTCGTGACCAATCTTTACAAATGCTCCAAAGTCCATAATTTTAACTACTTCACCTTTGGCCATTTCACCAATTTTATATTCATGAGTCATACTTTCAATAATCGCGATGGCTTCATCTGCTCCACCGTTTTTACCGGTTACAAAAACAGTTCCGTCTTCTTCGATTGTGATTTCAGTTCCGGTTTTTTCACGAATTGCATTTATGTTTTTTCCACCTGGTCCAATTATCATTCCGATTTGATCTTTATTAATTTTTGTCGTTAAAATTTTTGGAGCATTTGGAGAAATTGATTCACGAGGTTTAGCAATTTCAGAAGTAATAGTTTCAAGTATCAAAAGACGAGCAGTTTTAGCTCGAGTTAAAGCTTCTTTTAAAATCGGAATTTTTACTCCAGCAACTTTAACATCAAGTTGGATAGCGGTGATGCCATCTTTGGTGCCAGCCACTTTGAAATCCATATCACCATAGTGATCTTCTGGTCCTTGAATGTCGGACAACAAAACATATTTATCACCACTTGGACTTTCCATCAAACCGATTGAGATTCCAGCCACTGGTGTTTTGATTGGCACGCCACCATCCATCAGAGCAATTGTTGCGGCACAGATTGAAGCTTGAGAAGTGGAACCATTTGATGCGGTTGATTCAGAGACAACTCGAATAGTATAAGGGAAAGAAATTTTTTCAGGGATAATTGGGGTTAAGGCTTTCTCGGCTAAAAAGCCGTGACCCATTTCTCGGCGATTGATACCACCGACTCGTCCGGTCTCGCCTCCGGAGTATGGAGGAAAATTATAATGATGCATGAAACGTTTTTTAGATTCTGATTCCATACCTTCGATTGTTTGCATATCTTCTGGTCCACCGAGTGCAAGCACTGATAGAACATGAGTTTCTCCACGATAAAAGATTCCTGAACCATGAAGGACATCAGAAATTCCTCCAGCTTTAGCAAATAATTTTCTAACTTCATCAATTTTTCTACCGTCAGCACGAATATTTTTTTCCAAGGCCATTTTGTGAAACGCCTCATCGAGATAATGGTGAAGATAGTCTTCGGCAACACCTTGTTCTTTATCATCATCGGAGTCTTTATATTTTTCTTCTAAAATTTCATTCCAAAGTGTTTCTGCTTCACTTGTTACTTTTTTACTTTCATTAGTGAAAAGTTTTTCTTCAAGCATTGGTTTAATTTTTTCATTAAACAATGAAACAACATCATTACCGAGTTCAATTTTTGGGAATGAAAGTTTTTCCTTGCCGAATTCAGTCGACAATTTTTTCTGGAAGTCTTCCCATTTAGAAATTTCTATTGAAGCAAGATCAAAACACTGACCCATCTCTTCATCTGATAATTCAAAAGCCATAGCCTCGATCATATTGATAGTTTTGTCTTTTCCGCAAACAAGTAAATCAAGAGAATAAACTGCCTCATCTGCATTCGGGATATAATTATTTACTTTAAGTGTTCCATCTTCTTTAGTCTTACTAATTTGAACTGCCCCGATAGGTCCATTCCAAGGAATATTTGAAAGATGAAGAGCAATAGAGGTGGCGTTGATGCCAAGAGTTTTTGGATCGGTATTTCCGACAGCAATAACTGTCACAATTACCTGCACTGCATTCTTAATGTGTTGATCAAAAAGAGGACGGATAGTACGGTCGATCATTCGAGCGGCTAAGATTGATTGATCACTAGGCCTGCCTTCTCTTTTATTATACTGCCCTCCTAAAATTTTTCCGGCGGCATAAAACTTTTCTAAATATTCAACTGTCAAATTAAAGTAACCTAAATTTTTACTTCCATCTTTCGAAATGACGGCCGTGGCCATCACAACAGTTCCCTCACTTTTTAATATAACTGAACCATTAGCTTGATTCGCCAAATCACTAAATATAGCGATAATTTTTTTACCACCAATCTCTACTTCATATTCTTTACTTTGCATATTTTTTTGCCCGTTTAATAAATTTTTAATTTATTAAACTAGGATTATGTTAGTCTCCAAACTCTAGTTTTGAAACTTTTTGTTTCAACGCTAATTGTTCGGAGATTAACAAATTAATAACTATTAATAAAATTATAATACCAAAAAATACACGAATTGACAATGATAGATTATTGTTATAATCTAAAAGGAAAAATAATAATCTTTAAAATCAAATCTATGAGACCAAACCCAAATCCTATCGTGTTTAGTAGTAATTCGATTAATAAAATTTTTGGAGACAATGGTTCTTCTGAAATGAAAAGATTTAATCTTTTTACACTACCAACCAGATTAAATATTTCTGAGATACAAAATAAAGTTAACAACCCAGAATTTGTGTCAAAAAAAAGAATTTTTTATTTAATTTCAATACTCCCAGAATTAGATAAAAATGAAAAATATTTAATTTCACATTTAACAGATAGTGGAGAAAAAGTAGTGACATACATTGTTTGGGATGACACTCCGGGTGTTCACGGTTGGCACTTTTCAACCGAAGAATATAACCAAGAAAGTAAGTGCAAATGGAATTCCGGGATAAAATATCTCTATGATTAAAATATTTGTATTATGTTAAAATAAAAAATAGCCATACTAGTTTTAATAACTGGTGTGGCTAAATTTTTATCTTTTAGTAAATCAAATATTTACGATAATTGTTTGAGAGATCCAAGAAATCATCGGCTTGGTCTTTTAATTTCATACTGGCCGATTTACCAAACGATACAACTTCAACCTGGACGCCAGAAGTACTTTGTAAGTATTCAACAAGCGGGACAAAATCTCCATCACCGGCAACCAATATCACCGCGTCAAGCTTTGGGGCCATCTTCATCGCATCAACCGCAAGTCCAACATCCCAGTCTCCTTTCTTGGCACCACCAGAAAAAATTTGTAAATCTTTTGTTCTAGTTTCAATTCCTAATTTTGTCAAAGCATCAAAAAAATTTTTTTCTTCTCCACCTTCACTAGTGATAACATAAGCAATTGCTCGGACGAGTTTGCGACCCGCAACCGCATCTTTTAAAACTGCTCCGAAATTTACTTTTCTTTTATATAAATTCTTAGCGGAGTGATATAGATTTGATGTATCTATAAAAACTCCAACTCTTTGTTCTTTGTGTTTAATTACACTCATCCCGTTAGAAGTAGGTCGTGGTCTTTTAAAACTCACATCCTGACTTAATTAAAATTATTATATTATAAAAATGAGACCACGTGTGACAAGAAGATACGACCGCGACTTCTAACGAGACTCATATGTTTAATTGTATCATAAAATCCTCCACAAGGAGGATTTTATTTTTAAGCTTTTATTTTTTTAGTTTCAACTTCATAACGTGATCGGTCGGTTTTTTCTAAGTGTTTAAGGTGACTTCGGCGATCAGCAACCATTTTGATCAATCCACGACGAGAACTGTTGTCTTTCTTGTGTTCTTTTAGGTGACCAGCAAGTTCATCAATCCTTTTACTTAAAATAGCGATTTGAACTTCAGGACTTCCTGTATCTTTATCGTGCAATTGGTTCTTTTTTATAATATTTTGCTTTTTCTTTGTTGTTAACATTGTGGGCATATATTAGCATAAAATGTTAAAAATTGCAATCCCCCACACCTACTCTGCTATTATTGTGCTTTTTGTTTGATTTTGGTTGGCCAATATCAATTTTTAATAATAATGTTAGAAAAATTTTCTTATATTTATGGCACAATAAAAGTGATAGCAAAGTAGGTGTGCGGGCAATAGGTCGATATTATCGCTTGAATTTAAGTATTTTGTGATACAATTATTGTGCGACACTAAACCAAATGACAACCAAACTTGAACAATTAAAAAGAGAATTTCTTGAACATGTTGAGATAGAGAAAGGAAATAGTCTAAAAACGGTTAATAATTACGACCATTATATTAGTCGTTTCTTTGAATTTGCCAAGATTTTAGAGCCAAAAGAAATTACTGATGACAAAATTCGTGAATTTCGCTTGTATTTAAATCGCCAACCTGGAGTTAAAACAAAAGGCCAACAAGCTGGAACCTTAAAAAAGAATACTCAAAATTACCATCTTATTGCTCTTCGTTCATTTTTAAAATATTTAATGAAGCGTGGTATTACTGCCCTGCCCCCTGATCGAATAGATTTAGCGAAAATAAAGGAACGCTCACTTGATTTAATTTCAACTGATGAATTAAATAGACTTTTAAATGCCCCTCTTATTTTACCCGTTACAGATAAAAAGTTTGACACTCAAAAACGACTGCGAGATAAAGCCATCCTTGAATTATTTTTTTCAACAGGTCTTCGTTTGTCTGAGCTTTGCTCAATAAATCGAGATTTGGATTTATCAAAAGACGAATTTTCTATTCGTGGTAAAGGTGAAAAAGTTCGAGTTGTTTTTCTTTCCGATTCAGCTAAAAATGCGATTCGTGATTATTTAAAAATTCGAAAAGATATGGATGAGCCACTTTTTATTCAATATTCCAGAAATACTAAAACTTTTGGAAGTCCGACTTCCAAAGATTCAACGAATCGATTGACCCCTCGTTCAATAGAAAGAATCGTTAAATATTATGCGATTGTGGCGGGAATTTCAAAAAAAGTGACCCCGCACATTATTCGTCACTCATTTGCCACCGATTTACTTTCTAATGGCGCCGATATTCGTTCAGTTCAAATGATGCTCGGCCACGCTAACATTGCCACGACACAAATATATACACATATCACGGATCGTCAATTAAAAGATATACATAAAAAATATCACAGTAAATCGTGATAAGATGAGAGATGCCTGCACCGTAGTGAGCTTTGCTCTACTACTGGGGTGCATAAAAAATTTCACTCTAAATAATTTATGAAGATAATTTCATGGAACACAAATGGATTACGGGCGACGGTTAAACAGGGACATTTTATGCCCTTATTTTCTTTTAATAACCCCGATATTGTTTGCTTTCAAGAAACGAAATGTGAACCCGATCAATTAGATGTCGATACAAAGAATTTAAAAGGTTACCATTCATATTTTGCACACCCAAAAATAAAAAAGGGCTATAGTGGAGTAGCAATTTACTCAAAAATAGAACCCAAAAAGGTTCAGTATGGAATTGGTAATGAAGAATTTGATCAAGAAGGCAGAATTATAGTTGCTCATTATGACAATTTTGTTTTCATCACTGGTTACTTCCCCAATGGAGGCAGTGGGCCGGAAAGACTGAAATACAAACTAGAATTTTATGATGCATTTTTATTGTTTATTAATAAATTAAAAAAACAAGGGAAGAATGTCATTTTTTGTGGGGATATAAATACTGCTCATGAAGCTATAGATCTTGCTCGCCCCAAAGCAAATGAAGAAAATACAGGCTTTCTGCCCATTGAGCGAGCCTGGATGGACGAATTGGTGAATAATGGCTGGGTGGATATCTTTCGAAATTTATATCCAAACACCCGTGATGTTTATACCTATTGGGATCAAAAAACTCGATCTCGCGAGAGGAATGTAGGTTGGCGTATTGACTATTTTTTTACTAATCAATCTTTTATGAAAAATATAAAAAGTTTTAAAACTTTATCTGATTATTATGGCTCAGACCACTGTCCAATAATGATTGAATTTAAATAAATTTGACTTTTCTAGAGATTGTTGATATGTTAAACGAAATTCGTTAAATTTATACTAATCGGGATTACAGAAAGGAGGTAACTTATCCCACAAAACAATGATTTATTAAATAAAATACTAATCTTAAATTTTTTTAAAATGAAAAAATTATTTGTTTTGTTGATTGTGGCATTTGTTTTTACAAATCATCCATTTGCAAGCCCAGCACAAAATTACGAGAATAAGGTATTAGGACCCATAGTGGTGAAAGTTGAAACCCCTGTGTCTGCTCCGTATTTCTCCACAATATCGTCCGGATTTACTACATTGTACAT
>CAYVBT010000005.1:6519-6981 GCA_964449885.1 uncultured Candidatus Saccharibacteria bacterium | reverse complement strand
TATTTCTCGGAATTGTTAAGTGATTGTATTTCCGACATTGGATCTGATTACGTGCCGGGCCTTGAAACAGCAACACCAAAATGCTATTGCCAGCAGATGATTGGTGGTGAAAAATGCAATAAGGTGATCGAATGTCCTGGAAGTTATTGTTGGAGTTGTCTGGGAATGATTCCCGAAGCAAGGTAAAAACCTTGCATAAAATTAATTTAAAAGCTCTCGAGAATAATTCTCTTGAGCTTTTTTTATACCCCGTGCTTTTTATGAAGTTTTTCGATTTCTTCACCTTCCAATTTTTCTTTCTTTTCTTTTCCTCTATCTCCTAAGGTTTTAAGTTCGGCATCACCGAGCATATCGAGAGATTTTATTAGTTCAGATAGATGCTCTTTGGTGTTTTTTGTTGGATCATCTAAAACTTCTTCCAAAAGAGCGCTTAAGATCCAACCCATACGAGGGCCTGGTTTC
>CAYVBT010000005.1:0-6470 GCA_964449885.1 uncultured Candidatus Saccharibacteria bacterium | reverse complement strand
GTAATACCTCAATCATATATTCCCCATCAATTGCTAATTGGCCAACGGATATTGGGTCATGAAGAACTTCTTCAATCATAGCGTGATATTTTCTTAGTCTGTATGGCATTTCTTTCTTTTTCATACCTACTCTGTCGCATTCACGAACATTCATCAGATCCCAAATATGTTCTTTGCCAACATTGGCTACAACACGACGAACCGCAGAAAGAGTAATCATTTCAGTATCAGAGAAAAACATGTGACCGCGAACTAATTTTAGAACTAGCTCATTTGTTTTTAAAGGAAATTTAAGTCTTTCCATGATTTGTTTGGTTATTCTAGCCCCAACGACTTCATGGCCATAAAAAGTATATTTCCCTTCCCCTCCAGCTTTTGTTCCGTCCCAACGTCTAGTCCTTGGTTTACCAATATCATGGAATAAAGCTGACAATCTGATTTCTAATGGCCAGCCCTTTTGCGAAGCATGATCAAGAGCGTGAAGTAAATGTTCCCAAACATCATATATGTGAGCACCTTTTTGTTCACAACCAATCCCCTCTTCTAATTCAGGAATAATATATTTTAATAAACCAAGTTTTTGCAATAAGCCGATTCCAACAACAGGATTATCTGACATGATTATTTTAGTTAATTCATCCCGGATTCTTTCAAATGAAATGTTTTTAATTAGATGAGCATTTTCAATAATCGCCATCATTGTTTCATGTGAAATGGCGAAGTTAAGTTGAGTTGAAAATCTAATGGCTCGAAGCATCCGCAAAGCATCCTCTTGAAAACGGTCATTAGCATTTCCAACGGCTTGGATCAATGTGTCCTTTATGGAGTCATGTCCTTTATAAAGGTCAATAATATGTCCTTTAGAAATTCTATAGGCCATGGCGTTTATCGTAAAATCACGTCTTTTTAAATCATCCTCT
Organism: uncultured Candidatus Saccharibacteria bacterium; assembly: GCA_964449885.1. Classification (GTDB taxonomy): domain Bacteria; phylum Patescibacteriota; class Minisyncoccia; order Phycocordibacterales; family UBA9973; genus UBA8515. The sequence continues at coordinate 5,550 of CAYVBT010000005.1, read as the reverse complement.
ATGGTTTCACTGAATTTAACTTCATCGGGATGCCTATTATCACTATATTTTGTCTCAATTCTATATGGTGTAACTTCTATAATATTATATTTTGTTACATGTGAAACATTGTCATTTGTTTCATCTTCATACCCAAAATCATACATATCAGTGTCTTTGGTTGTTTCATGTGTAACCTTTGGGATACAGACTCCAACCGTTCCAAATTTATTCTCATATATTGTCTTTTCAAATAATGGAATAATTTCTTCGGGTCTAGCATTTGTTGTAATATCCCAGTCTTTAGGTTCCCTTTTCATTATAAGGTCACGAACGCAACCACCAACTAAAAAAGCCTCAAAACCAGCATTTTCGAGTGTTTCTGTTACATGTGTAACATAATCTGGAATTAGATTGGTATTTATGATTTTAGATTCTTGGTGTTTCATGGGAAACATATTATTTGTGATCAAGGCTTGCTTGTGGCCGGGAATAATTTACTTGTCTTCACAAATAAATTTTCACGACCCTGGCTCGTGGTTTACTTGTGGTCACACATAAAATTCTGCTGAATTTTTGCGCGACCCCGTCTCAGCACCGTCGTGCTTCCGACTTGCACAAAGTACCCTATACTTTGTGCGCCCGACAGGAATCGAACCCATATCACTTGTTCCGAAGACAAGTACTCTATCCGTTGAGCTACGGGCGCACTAACTATTTTAAAATTTTCTCTAACATGATAATTGTACACTAATTAAATACTTTAGTAAATAAGCCTTTAAAATAAGCATAGAATATGAATTGCAATTTTTATAAAAAATGATTATAATTTATAAGTTATTTTAAGTTTGCGGGATTGGTTTAGTGGTAGAACACGTCCTTGCCAAGGATGAGACAGGAGTCCGATTCTCCTATCCCGCACAAAAGAAAATTAAATACAAAGATTAATTTACGACATGACCTTTATTAGTCCTTTATCCCCAGATAAAACCTTTAAAAAATAAGATTTATGTGGATAAGTATGTGTGTATTGTTTATAAAAGACATTTTTAAAAAGACCTTTTTAAAAACAAAAATCTCTTTTATCAAGAAATATGTTGATAATTAAAGATATTTTTATAAAAGATAATAATTGAGAAATTTTTGTGTCCATTATATTAAAAATGTTTCACGTGAAACGATTTTAATCGTTACACATGTAACAAATAATGTTTATGAAAAATTTTACTTCAAGTACTCAAAAAATAGGAGAATTGGGGGAAGATGTGGCTTGTAAATATTTGAGCAAGAAAGGTTTTTCGATATTGGAAAGAAATTATACAAAAAAATGGGGAGAAATAGATATTATTGCCCAAAAGAACGATGTTCTATATTTTATAGAAGTTAAATCTAAAAGCGTTTCGAGTTTAGATTTTATAGCTCAAAGACTCGATAAATTTGATGGACAAATGCGACCCGAAGATAATATGCACCCTTGGAAGCTTAAGCGTATATCTCGAACGATTCAGACTTACTTAATTCACATGAGAATAGGGAATACTAGATGGCAATTCGACCTAATTGTTGTTTATTTAGATCTTGAACTCCGAAAAGCTAGAGTTAAAAGAATAGAAAATATTATTTTATAAACTGGTGAATAGTTATTAACTTTGTTAATTTGACTTTAACTAAAATTTATCGTAATGTATGTGAAATTGATGGAATAAGTTTTTGGTTAGTTTAAGTGCCTAAATTAGGTAGACTTTTAAACTAACTAAAAACCAAAAACAATGGAAACACAAGCACCACTTCCAATAAGGAAGCGAAAAATATTCAAGGTAACTGTTTTGCATGATATAATAATTTTCTCTGAAGGAGAAATTCTTATCGCGAAATATATTGGGGGTGAAAATATATTCATCTCTAAAAATTAATAATAGCCAGTAAATACGGTTGTATTTACTGGCTATTTTTATATTGACTTATATCTAAATTATGATATAATATAAAAAGTTACTAGAGTTTATTAATAAGGTGTATAATAGATTATTACTAATAATAATATATATATGGAAACAACAATAATTAAAAAAGAAGAAACAATAGAAAATATTCCTACCGAGGTAAGTAAGCCCGTTATTGAGAAAGGAGTGATGGAAAAACTAAAAGGGAATATGTCTCCTGATGAGATTTCTGATGCAACGGTTAAAGAGAAAGCTATAATGAAAGAGAGTGTTGAAGAGAAGGCCATTAAAGAGAAAACCCTTAAGGATAAGATTTTGTCATTTTTTAAGATAAAAACAATTTCTGAGATGACAAATTCTTCTAAAGTAATGGAATCATTAAATGAAGATATTAAAAATTTAAACAATGATGTTTTTAAGGACTCCGGAATGGGTTTTGGTTTCGGTGTTGGTTCTAATTATAACGATGCAATCTATAAATACAATCTTATAATTGAAGGGGATAAAAAAGTAGAAAATGAAAAAAAGATAAACGATCTAAAAGAAATATTATTAAAAATTAAGAAAAACGATCCAAGCAAGAGTCAGGAAGCTTCAGATGAAGCAGTATTTTTAAAAAAAGAAATGATTAAAAAACATCAAGATTTTATAGAAATGATAAAAGAAACAGCGCAACAAAAGATAGATCAATTAGAAAAAAAGGTTTCATAGCAACAAAAAAATCCCCATTTATGGGGATTTTTTTTGTTTATTTGTGCGGGGTAGGAGAATCGGACTCCTGACACTAGTTTGGAAAACTAGAGTTATACCATTTAACTAACCCCGCAAATGTATTTAACTATCAACGATTATAACTGAAAAATGAAAAATTTACAATGTTTGTATATAAAAGTGAGTAGTGTTATATTCTCTATATGAAAATAGAAGTTATTGGTTCAGGGTGTAAAAAATGTAAATCGTTATTTGAACTAACGGAGATTATTTCAAAAGAGTTAAAGATAGGGGGTAGTGTATTATATAGTACTGATATTAATAAGATTGTAGATATGGGATTAATACAAAGCCCCGTACTTACGATAAATGGTAACCCCGTTTTAGTGGGTATATTACCCGATAAAGAAAGGTTAAAAGAAATCATTGCTAAATATATATAATGAATATTTTTTATCCAATACAATTATTAGCAGATTGGTTAACCTATGTTATTTTTGGTATCTTACCAAAAACTATACTTGCAAATACAGTAAACTTTTTTATTTATGACACAATCAAAATATTTATCCTACTTTTTGTAATCATCTTTGCTGTATCTATCATTCGCTCATATTTACCACCAGAGAAGATACGGTCTATACTTTCTCGTAAAAATAAATATATTGGAAATGTATTAGCTTCACTTCTAGGAATTATCACTCCATTTTGTTCTTGTTCAGCAATTCCACTTTTTTTAGGTTTTGTCCGGGCTGGAGTTCCACTCGGAACGACATTTTCTTTTCTCATTGCATCACCTATGATTAATGAAGTAGCACTTGTACTACTTTTGGGATTATTCGGATGGAAGATTGCATTAATTTATATTATTAGTGGTTTGATAATTTCTATTGTCTCAGGAATAATAATCGGTCATTTAAAAGTAGAGAATTTAGTTGAACCATTTGTTTATCAAAATAGTATAAATGGCAATGTCGAAATACCTGTCATGACAAAAAAAGAAAGAATATCTTATGCCCTAGATTATACTTTTGATATTTTAAAGAAAGTTTGGCCATATATAATAATAGGTATTGGTATAGGGGCTTGGATTCACGGTTATTTACCAGCAGTTTTTTTAGCTCAATATGCAGGAGGTGATAAATGGTATGCTGTTCCGTTGGCTGTTGTTATTGGTATTCCACTTTACTCAAATGCGGCCGGAGTTATACCACTAGTATCAGCTTTAACCGAAAAGGGTGTATCTATGGGGACTACGCTTGCATTCATGATGTCGGTCACTGCATTATCACTTCCAGAATTTATGATTCTAAAGAAAATAATGAAAACAAGACTAATTTTAATATTTGCAGGAATAGTGGGTGTAGGAATAATTTTTACAGGTTATTTATTTAACTTTATTTTATAAAATAGATTAATTGAAAGAGTTGACAAGATTATTTTTGTAGTATATCATTCAAATATGCGTTTGAATGAATTAGCAAAATTAATGAGGACGGCCGGTGATGAAAGCAGACTTAAAATTCTATGTGTTATCTTTAGTAAGAAAAAAGTCTGTGTTTCGGATATGGCAAAAGAGCTTGATATGAGCATTGCCATAGCCTCACACCACCTCCAAGCACTGTCGAATAAAGGGTTGGTTGTTCCGACGCGTGAAGGGAAGAAAATATGTTATGAACTTCCCGTAGATCCATTCGTCAGGGATTTAAAGAAATTTATATGCAAATATAAATAATTAATAATAATAAATAAAAAATTATATGAAAAATCATAATGTTATCGTTTACTCAACACCAACTTGTCCGTATTGTGTGTACGCCAAGGCTTACTTTAAAAGTAAGGGTGTAGAATTTAAAGATGTAGATGTCTCAAGAGATAGAGCAATGGGGGAAGAGATGGTTCAAAAGAGTGGTCAAATGGGCGTACCGGTCATAGATATTGATGGGAAAATTTTGGTTGGTTTTCAACCAGAAGAATTTGAGAAGTTACTAAAATAAAAATTTTCTGGTATTATTTAAATATGAAAAAGTTTAACAATAAACATTTAGCTGGAGTTGTAGTACTAGTCCTAATTTTGTCTGCTTTTGGTTTATACTCTCTAAAATGTCATGGAAGTGAGTGTAATATTGAAAAACCAGAAACAAAAGCTATTCAAAGTGTTTCTTCTTTAAACCCAGAAATAATACAAAAACAAGTAGACAATAAAGAATTGGTTCTTTTGGATGTTAGAGAAGATTCTGAATGGGAAACAGGTCATATAAATAATGCAGTGCATATTAATCTGGGTGAGATAAACGCTGAAACAACAAAAAAATTTACTAAAGATACCCCGCTCTATGTTTACTGTCGCTCGGGAAGAAGGGCAGGTGAAGCGGAGATAAAATTAAAAAGCTTAGGATTTAGTAATGTAAAAAATATTGGAGGAATAATAGAATGGCAAGAAAAAGGAGGAATTCTTGTTTGGTAATTAGTTTTATTAATTAAATCAGGTTATAATACTAATTATCATATAACTTTTTTAAAAAATGAACACAAAAAATAAAATCGTATTAGTTGTTTTAATTAGTTTAATTGTTGGATTAATATTAGGTTATTTAAGTAGTCAATCAAGAGAAAATTTTCAAAAAACAAAAGGGATTAATTCTTTAAATGAAAACAATATTCAAGAATCTATAAAAAATACAAATAAAAATAATTGTTTGTCGGATGATTGTCTTTATGTAGATAATCTAAATTATCCGATAGAGGGATTATCAAAGGAAATAAAAATAGCTTTAAATAAAGCTATCGAAGATGAATATAAAGCTTATACTGTTTATGCTAAAACTATTGAAAAATTTGGAATGGTCAGACCTTTTTCAATGATTATAAGAGCAGAGGAAAATCATATAGCTTCTCTTAAATCATTGTTTGATAA
>CAYVBT010000004.1:38426-40104 GCA_964449885.1 uncultured Candidatus Saccharibacteria bacterium | reverse complement strand
TAGGACATCGGCTTTTCAAGCCGGTAATCCGGGTTCGATTCCCGGTAGGGTCACAAATGAAAAAACCTGTCGCAAGATAGGTCTTTTCATTTGTGATCCTAAGCGAGATATCTGCATATCTCGCGTCCGGGAATCGAAAAGCTTTTGTGTCTTTTTTAAAATTCATTTTAAAAAAGTACAAAAGGTATACTGTTCTCGTAGAGAAAGATATCCCGGTAGGGTCACTGCGTAGTTTATATCTTTGTTTAATGAGGTTTGTATTGGTTCCAAAATAATATTTGGGTAAATTAAAACCCCACTTTCGTAGGGCTCTATTTTACTGTGTTAATATGTACAATATTTAAGCATAATTATTCCAGGCTAACTACAGAAACTCTGGTATGATATGTAGCTCTGTTTCATTAGGAAAAAATTCCGCGATTGTGATTAGATACTTTTTATAAGTACCACCTTGCAAAGTATTTAAGTTCATGGCACCCTCTAAAACATTCAACCATTCTTCATTTTTAAACAATTTTCCCCAGTTTCGCTCTACGATGAGTTTATTAATTAATGAATCATGGTCGGTCTTTGCGACAATCTCTGTAATCCCGCTGCCAGGGTTTTTTAGCGCAGCCATAGCAGATGAGACAGTCATTAATGACCTAATACTGTTACAGGCATAATGAATTTTATCATTATCCTCTTCGTTAAATATTCTTGCCATATGTTTATATTTAATGAGCTCGCGCTCGGTTTATGTTTGGTTTTTTCTCACATTACCCCTAATCTCTCATTTTGTCTAGCCAATTTCACAAATACCTTTATATTCTCTACAATCTGATTCCAATTTGAACTACATAGGGTCACAGATTGACGTATATATAAAATAATGTTATTGTCAAAACAATAAACGAATTTTGTTGTACTTAAAACAATTTAAAAATGAACGAAGTTTTAGAAATGATTCGCAAAAAAGCGGAAGAAGTTGTCCTTGCTTACATTAAACTACCAGAGAATCTTACAGCTAGAAATGGTCGTGAGGGTGGTTATATTACAATTAAAAATGCTCAATCTGGAATGATTGAAGCTATCTATTTGATTGGAAGCATTCAAAAAGGTAAGGAAGAAAAATACCTTACATTATCTCAGGAAAAAGCTAATCGTCTTTTCAGGATTAGAATGGCCGGTGGAAATGATTCAACTTCTTGGCAAAGCAGAAATGAAGAAAAAATGGAATATGGCGGTGCAATTTTTTTTGAGGTGTGGAATGAAGAATACATATTATCATTTTCTGGCTTACCTGAACTTGGTGATGAAGCCTGCATGTTTATTACTCAAATATTGATTTCATCTGAATCAACCGAAATGATTGAGCTCGTAGCTTCTTCTGTACTACATTCAATTTATTTTAGTAAGTTAGGAAGGCCCGGACAACCCTTATTTCATGCTTTGTTAAAAGCATTTAAAATAAACATTTGATTTTCAACTAAGAATTATTATAGCCCCCTTTATAAAAGGGGGCTATTTAATTGCTAATTTTATAAATTCCCTTATATTCTCTACAATCTGATTCCCCGCCTACTCACGAGTACACGAGGGCGGGCGGGCAATTTGAACTACAAAGAGTCATAGATGAAAAAACCTGTCGTAAGATAGGTTTTTTCATTTAAGTGTAGCAAGAACGGTTCTTGTTATT
>CAYVBT010000004.1:35717-38416 GCA_964449885.1 uncultured Candidatus Saccharibacteria bacterium | reverse complement strand
GCCATTCCTAATTCATAGAAATGGCTTTTAAATTTTAATTAATTCAACATTTTTCAACCAAGTGGCTAATTTGTTTTTTGATAAAAGTTTTACTCCAAAATACTTCATTATTGGTAGCTTCGTGATAGTAACCACAATTACACCTTACAAATATTGGTTCCTCATTACTCATTTTATCTCTACAAACATGGTTTACAGAGCATTTTGAAGGCCGTGGCCTAGTTAAATTATATTGTCTGATCAGTTGACGATCAGGATTAAAATTTTGGGTTACACTAAACCCTTGTTGACTGTCTGCAAAATAAACCATGTTGCCTCCGTTTTTTGGTTAAATTAATTATTGAATTATAAAGAACAAAAATCAGCTTTTTTTGAAAGCTGATTTTTAAAAATAAATTAGGTTTGGTCTTATTATCAAAAATCAACTTTCAAATTGAAAGTATAAATAAAAATTGTCCAAGTATTTTTATTTTGATTTCTGCTAATATTTAACATATATTTATAATTACATTTTTGAAAAAAGAAGTCAATAAAAAATCGGCCAACTTTACGTTGACCGATTAAATTTATACTGAGTAATTATTCTTTTTTGGGTAAGTCTCTGATCATTCCAGTGATGCAGATTCCCATAGTGAAAAATTGTTCGCAATTTAAAAATTCATTATATTCTATGAAAACTGAAATATAGTCGCCAATTTCTTTGTTGATTCCAACACCATAATCATTGCCGGGAATGTTTATATTTTTATCGAAATATACATATCCGCTTATTGCTTTTTCTTTACATAATGATTGTTGAAAAAAGAAGCCGATAGCGTTATCTCCATACATTTTTAAGTAAGGAAACAGAGTTGAATTTCGATAGTTTATACTACCGATTAAAAATAGATTTGTACCATCGGTAAATAATTCTGATGGATGATTAGCCGAGATAAAGGCTTGGGAGCATAACATTAGACCAATGTCGGACCTAATTTCGTAAACAGAATCAAGTGTCTGGGCTGAAGCGTTAAGTGTTAGCCCAACGAGAAAGAAAAATACAAATTTTTTCATATGGTTTGTTTTAAGGGGTTTCAAAGATTTTTTCTATACATTACAATCTGTAGTTAAAAATGTCAAATATTTTTGAAATATAATTTATGATATAATTAAAAAATGGAAATAGAAACAAAAAAAATGGGCAAGCTTATAATTGCTCGGCACCACGAGTCGGAATGGAATAAATTAGGGAAATGGACAGGAGTTACTGAAGTTCATTTAAGTCCTGATGGGTTTGAGGGAGCCAAAGAAATGGGGAAGTTAATTAGAGATTTTAATTTTGACTATATATTTACATCTACTCAAATCCGGGCTCATGAGACATTAGAAAATATAATGGCCACAGCAGGTATTGGGGTAGATACACCGATAGAAAAAGCTAGAGAATTAAATGAGCGTGATTACGGAGATTATACTGGAAAAAATAAACTAGAAATTAAAGATATTTTAGGTGAAATAGAGTTTAAAAAGTTGAGACGAGGTTGGGATGTTCCGATTTCTAATGGAGAAAGTTTAAAAATGGTTTATGGAAGATCTGTTCCTTATTATTTAAATAAGATATTACCACTAATTAAACAAGGGAAAAATGTTCTAATCGTGGCGCATGGTAATTCAATTAGATCAATCATGAAATATATAGAAGATATTTCAGACGAAGGAATTGCTGATGTTGAGATGCCTTTTGGTAGTTTTTTAATTTATGATTTAGATGAAAAGGGTCATACAAAAAATAAAGAAATACGCCAATTGTAAAAATTGATTTTTAGGCCTTATTTTTGTATACTAAAAATGTTAGTTTGGAAGTGTGGTAATGAAAAGTAAACTGCTTTACTTTTCATCCGGTTGCAAAGCAAATTACCGTTACGAAGTAGGTAATAGGGGAAAGGTTGAGTGTACTAATTTCGTCCCTAATACGGAGGGTTGGCAGAGAGGTTGAATGCACCGCTTTCGAAAAGCGGAATCTTCGAAAGAGGATCACAGGTTCAAATCCTGTACCCTCCGCTTGGTATAGAAAAATGATTTTTTGAATTTAAAATTTGTGCGGTTATGCTGTTTTGGTAGGTTCGAAGAGGTTTGAGATATGTTTAGTTCTAAGATAACTTGAAAATTTTGCGCGGTTAGCTCAGTTGGTAGAGCGCGTCATTGACGTTGACGATGTCACAGGTTCGACTCCTGTATCGCGCACATGAAAAATACACAAATAATAATTTTAGCAGCCGGAAAAGGTAAAAGAATGGAGTCAGACGACCCTAAGGCTTTGGCTATGCTTCAAGGCAAACCATTTTTGCGTCATATTTTAGATACAGTTTCGCATTTAAATTTATCAATTGATCCTGTGATTGTTGTTGGACATAAAAAAGAAAGAATTTTTGAGGTATTTGGTGAAGACTTAAATTATGCTCACCAGAACGAGCAACTAGGAACTGGACATGCTGTATTATCTGCCAAAGATAAAGTTCATCCGAAACATAAGACGGTTCTTGTGTTATCGAATGATCAACCTTTAATATCAAAAGAAACAATTGAAAGTATAATAGGAGCTCAAAAAAGTAGTAATGCAATCATAACAATGGGCACAGTTCTATTGCCTGATTTTAAAGATTGGCGCGCTGGAGCATATTATCTAGGAAGAATTGTACGGAATGAAAAAGGGGAAGTTG
>CAYVBT010000004.1:27014-35707 GCA_964449885.1 uncultured Candidatus Saccharibacteria bacterium | reverse complement strand
AATATAAAGATGCAAATGAAGAGCAAAGAGAAATAAAAGAAGTGAATCCAGCTATATATGCTTTTGATGCGGAATGGCTTTGGAAAAATATAAATAAAATTAAAAACAATAATGCAGCCGGAGAATATTATTTACCGGATTTAATTAAACTCGCATTTAAAGAAGGGCAAAAAGTGGAAGGAGTACCACTTAAAAATATGATGGAAATTTTCCAACCAAATTCAAAAGAAGAACTAGAAATTTTAGAAGGAATACTTGCTAATCAAAATTTGTAATTATTTATTCTTGTGAATCCAAATATACGCGTCTTCGAGGGCTTTGACAGCATCGCCAGTGGCGATGTTGTTTTGATGGTAACGGCCGTTTGTACAGTCACCAGCGGCCCAAATACCGGAAACGGACGACATTTGAGTCATAGGGTCAACAACAATTTTACCAATTTGGTCAATTTCGACGACATCTTTCATAAAACTAGTATTTGGTGTTTGACCGATTTCAACAAAAATACCAGTAGTTGGAATTGTAATTTCTTCATTTGAAATTTTATCTTTATAAGTTAAAGATTTAACAAATTGTTCGCCATCAACTCTTAAAATATCGGCGTTAGTAATAGCTTTGAACTTAGGATTCTCTTGTGTTTTTTTAACCGTAATTTCATCAGCTTTAAATTCAGCACTTCGGTGAATTAAAGTCACACTTTTACAATAAGCTAGTAACTGAATAGAAGTTTCAAAAGCGGCATTACCTCCACCAATAACTAAAACATCTTGATCGGCAAATAATGGTCCATCACACGAGGCGCAATAAGTAATACCTTTGTGCTCAAAAATATCGGCATTGATTGCTTCTAATTTACGGCGTCCACTACCTGTCGCGACAAGAATTGCTTTCGTCTCATAACTTTTACCATTTTCTGTTTTAATTAAAAAGACGTCAAGAACCTTATTAACCTCAGTAATTTTTTCTCCATCAATCACATCTAAAAATGGGCCTTTATAATATTCGACGTGTTTTTTCAAACTCTCACCTAGTTGGGCTCCAGAAATTTCTGGTGTACCTATCCAATTGTAAATTGTAGTTGAAACAGTCGACTGACCTCCAAATTCGGCGGTAATAATGGCTGTTTTTAATTGTTTGCGGGCGGCATAGACAGCGGCGGCTGTGCCAGCTGGTCCTCCACCTAATATTATTAAATCGTACATATGACTAGGTTCTAGTTACTAGGTTCTAGTTGTTAGATTCTAGTTTCTAGAAATAAGGTTAATAAAAGAAAATCATAAACAATGTTTATGATTTTCTTATTATAGCATACATAACAATGTATTAATAATTAAATTAATTATTATAAAATTATTTGTATGCGGGGGGGGGTGATATGATATAATAAATAAAGTATTAAATTATTATTAAGGTTAGGTTTATTTTAAATATGAAATTTAAAAAATTGTTTGCTCTTGTTTTTATTGCCATGTTATTAATTATTTTTTCTTTTTCTCCTATTCGTATTTATGCAATTGGTGAAATCGCAACTCCCCTCAGTCGAACTGGACTTTCAGTGTATATAGTAGACCCCTTACTTGCTATTGATTCAAATGATATTCCATATGTGGCGTATCGAGATGGAGATAACGGTGGAAAAGTCACTGTCATGAAATATGAAAATAATACTTGGGAAGTTGTTGGTACAGCAGGATTTTCTTCTTCTTATATTTTTTATCCTTCTCTCGCTTTTGATTCAAATGATATCCCATATGTTGCGTATGCAGAATTTCAACCCAATGAATATATGACTAGAACTACGGTTATGAAATTTAATGGAAACACTTGGGAGGTTGTTGGGACGTCTGGATTTTCTGCAGGGTATGCAGAACTTCAATCACTTGCTTTTGATTCAAATGATATTCCATATGTGTCATATACCGATGGTGGTATACCAATCGTGATGAAATGGAATGGAAATACTTGGGAAGTTGTTGGAACTGGAATGCCTATTACTTATGCACAATTTATGTCTTTTGTAATTGATTCAAATGATATTCCATATGTTGCATATAGTGATGAGGTGAATGGTGGAAAAATCACAGTTGTTAAGTTAAATGGAAATACCTGGGAAGTTGTTGGAATAGCAGGATTTTCTGCGAGACCCAATAAAGGTGTAACTATAAAAATTGATTCAAATAATGTTCCATATTTAGCGTATATAGATGAAATGGAGAATTTCTATTGGAAAACCTCAATAGTAAAATGGAATGGAATAGCTTGGGAAAATGTAGAAATGTACGAATTACCAGAATTTTTTACATTTAATCGTTTTGGTTTTGATTTAAATGATAATTTATACTTGACTTATATTGATGTAAATTATGGAAAAAACACAGTTGTTAAGTTAAATGGAAATAGTTGGGAGATTGTTGCAAACAATGAATCCCTTCCATTCAATTCCAACGTTTATTCCCACGCTTTTGACTCAAGTAACATTCTTTATCTTGCTTATACTAATTGGAATATTGACCATCATGAAGCAACTGTTGTAAAATTTACATCAGATCCAATTGTAAACGAATACACAGGTAATTTTACTGAACCATATGAAAATGATGGGTCAGTTCAAGGGTCAAGAATAATCACATTATATAGTGGTGTTTTTGTTAATACTGGAGATGTCTTAACTGAAGGAGTTCATTACCTACTTGAAAATGTACCGATTGGCTTAACTCCAGTAATGTCTATAGATGAATTAGGTCAGACAGCTACACTAACATTTACTGGTAATGCTGTTAATCATAATGATGAAAATGATGTTGATAATTTAACCATTACATTTTTAGATGGAGCATTTACGAATACAATGATTGCTTCTGATGTAGGAAATTATGCTAATAATAATGGAGTCATAAATTTCTTAACTAAAACCTTTCAAGGGACAACTATTCTATACGGGGCCGACGGAGCCGGGAGTAACGAAGATGGAACTAATCTCTATACCTTAGACCCAGGTACTGGAGAAGTCACCGACATCATTGGTTTAACCGGTTACAATATTAATGGTATGGATTTTGACCCAACATCAGGGATATTATACGGAGTCACTTCCAATACTGACCCTGATGGTAATACTTCAAAAAGTCTTTTCACTATTGACCCTACGACTGGTATTGCGGAGTTAAAAGGATTAATCAACAAAGGTTTTGCTGATATTTCTTTCAGATCAGATGGTAGACTATATACTAGATCTGGCTGGGAAGAAGATAATTATTATCTATATACAATAGATAAGACTTGTCCTGATGGAAATTGTACACTCACTCTCGTTGGGGAAGGTCAATCTGATATTGGATCTGGTGGCGGAGGTGGAATTGCTTTTGATAGTCATGATAATCTGTATTTATTTGATATAGAAACTGTAGGTTTCTTTAAAGTTAATCCAGATACAGCCGAAGTTTTACAACAGATTCTATACACAAACAATTCATTAAATGATCAGCCTATTACTTCCGCTAAATTCGATGGTAATGATTTTCTCTTTGCGACTAGAAGTAACTGGGGAAGAGATACTGATTTAGTTATGATAGATGTTACAACTGGAGAAATCACCTCTATGGGAGGTAAAAATCCAGATATAGATTATATGACTGCTTTAGCCTTTTATCTTGACCCAGAAGACACTTGTTCTGACGGTATCTTAAATCAAGACGAGACAGGTATTGATACAGGTGGAATCTGTACTCCAACATCTCAAAAAAGAAAATCAACTGGTTCATCAGCGTCAGTTATGGTTAGTTTCCAACAAGAACAATTACAACGAGCAGTAGATTCAGGCTTAACATCGACAACGCCAAGTACTCCAGGTACAACTCCTCTTAACCTAACTAGAACCCTAAAATACGGTATGCAAGGGGATGATGTGAAAGCTCTACAAGTTTACTTAAATGTTCACAATTATCCAGTGTCCTTAACTGGTGCTGGTTCACTTGGAAATGAAACTAATTATTTTGGTTTAAAAACTAAACAAGCAGTCATTAGATTCCAATTAGCAAATGGTCTAGTAGGGGATGGAATTGTGGGGAAATTAACAATAGATAAATTAAAATAAAAAAAGGAAGAACCTTTGCTATAATAAAAAATCCCCCGAATGGTTCGGGGGATTTTTTTGATTTAAACTTTTTATTTTTTATTTCTTCGTAAAAATGCGGGAACCGTATTCCAGTCATCCGTGTCGTCGATGAATAAATCGTCTTCGATTTTTTCAGTTTTCTTTATGTAATCAGTATTACCATTTTTTGATTGGTCTTTCGTCACAGCTTGAATTACTTCTTCTTTTGATGAATTTGAAACTGTTGGTTCGATTGGTTTATTTTGGCCGATTTGGAAAAGTGAGCGTTTTGGCATATCGGTCGGGAAACCGGTAGCTATAACAGTAACCTTCATTTCACCTTTTTTCAGTTTGTCGTCTTGAATTGTTCCAAATATAACTTTGGCATCCTTATCGATTGATTCGGTAATTATCTTGGCGGCATCTTGAATTTCATGGATTGTTAAATCATCACCTCCGGAGATTGCAAATAAAACTCCACGGGCTCCAGAAATAGATAAATCAAGAAGGGGGGAGTTAATAGCAGCAAGAGCCGCTTTTTCTGCTCGGCCTTCACCTGCAGCAATACCAACACCCATTAAAGCACTTCCTGCATCAGACATAACAGCCTTAATATCAGCGAAGTCAACATTGATCATACCTGGGGTTGTAATTAATTCTGAAATTCCTTCTACGGCTTGTTTTAGGACTTCATCACACATAGCAAATGCTTGGCGGAAGCCTAGGTCTTTTCCAGAAATAACGATTAAGCGATCATTTGGAATAACTAAAATAGCATCAACTTCTTTTTCAAGTTCAGCTAATCCCATTTCAGCAATTTTCATTCTTTGATTTCCTTCAAATGAAAATGGTTTAGTTACAACAGCAACTGTCAGTATTCCTTGTTCTTTAGCAGCTTGAGCCACAATTGGAGCAGCACCGGTTCCAGTTCCGCCACCCATTCCACAAGCAATAAAAACCATATCTGCCCCTTTAATGACATCTTGGATTTCTGCTTTAGTTTCTTCAGCGGCTCGGCGTCCAACTTCTGGGTTCATTCCTGAACCTAATCCTTTAGTTAAGTTTTTCCCTAAGTGAACCTTTTTTTCAGCAAGTGAATTATGAAGATCTTGAGTATCGGTATTCATAACAATGAATTCGACGCCTCGAACCTTAGAAGTAATCATATGATTAAGCGCGTTTTTACCTGAACCACCGACGCCGATAACTTTAATTCGGGCAAATGATTCAATGTCTGGATTTAATTTAGGCATATATTTGTGAGACTTTAGTCTTTCGTTAATAATAAGTTTATGTAATACATAATACCAGATATTAGGAAAAAGGAAACATTTGACAATATTTATATATGTTTTCTTATTATGGTAGGAGTTGGGAAAAAATTGATTTGAAAAAACTTTTAACTTCTTTGATGTTACCACTTAGAGAATTATTTTGGTTGTTTGAAAATTCGTCACTTTCTGTTAGGGCTAAACCAAGAGCGGTATACCAAGAAGCATCTCGAATCTTAAATTTATTATTTAATGTTCCATCTGCCGGTCCAACTTTTACTGGAAGTTTTAATTGATTGCGAGCAATGTTTTCAATATTTTTTATCAGTGACCCATTACCAGTTAAAATTATTCCAGCTGGTAGAAGTTCATTTCTTTTTAGTCGTTTAAGTTGATTGCTGATAAGTTCAAAAATATCATCGAGTCGAGCTTCAATTATTTCATCAATTTTTTTCTTTGAATAATCAGCCCCGATGACACTACCTAGTTTAATACTCTCCGCTTCATCAAGTGAAATTTTTAAACCGAGAGCAATATCTTTAGTGATGTCCATACTCCCAATTGGAAATACCGAAACTGAAATTGGTAAATTATTTTCAAAAACGGCTGTTGAAACAGTTTCCGAGCCAATATCGACTAGAATACAACCAGCATTTTTTTGCTTATTATTAAGGAGTAGATTGCCTGTAATAATAGGAGAGGCCGATATTTCCTCAATATCAATTTTAGCTAAGGTTAAACAGGTAATTAGGTCTTCAATATTTTGTTTTAAACATGTAATAAATAGTGTTTTAACTTCAAGTTTAATTCCACGCAATCCTTCAGGCCTGGCATAAATATCTTTACCATCTAATTTATAACCAATAGGAATAGTGTGAATAATCTTTTTATTTATAATATCAAGATTTTCTTCACTATTGGCAATAACTTTTTGTACATCTAAATTTGTTATTTCTTGATCAGCCTTAGAAATAATAACTGAGCCAGTTGAAAATGTCGAACCGAGACTTATTCCACCAATAGAAACATAAGCCCGGCGGATTTTAATTCCTAAAATATTTTCAGCTTGCTTAACAGCTTTTCTAATACTATCGGTGACACTTTCAATATTTGTAATATAACCAAAACGCATACCAACGGTTGGGGACATACCAGTTGCTAAAACAGTTGGTTCGGTTTTACCCTTGTCGAAACCAACAACGATAACTTTCGTCGAATGTGTTCCTATGTCTATTCCGCAAGTATAATTATTTTTTATCATGAATTAAAAAATTGAATGTTATGAAAACATTTTAAGGTATTTCTTCTCTTGTCTTTCCATTGTACTACTATGTTCGAAACCTTTCAAATGCAAACAACCGTGGATAACTAATAATTTGAAAAATTGAGTATAAGTCATCATAAAAAGTGGAGCATCCTTTTTGACCTTTTTTGGATCAATAGTTATTTCCCCAGAATTCTCTGATAAAGGAAAAGATAAAATATTTGTTGTTTCATTTCTGCCTCGGTATTTTAAATTGATTTGTTTCTGTTTCTGTGGAGAGAGTAAGCTTAATCCGAATTCATAATCTTTACCTAGGATTATATTTTTTATCGAAACAAAAGGCACTCCGACCGGGGTCGGAGTGCCTTTTGTTTTGTTTACAATAGTACAAAAACCAGTATTCATAATTTTCTATTTATGACCTCTTTTTTTAGTGAACTTTGTAGCCTTACCTAATTTGAAAAGTTTTTCAGTATTTTTTCGACGAGCTAATTTTTTTAGAGTTGCCGCCTTAACTTTAATTTTAGACTCAGCTCTTTTATTATAACGCTTACTTTTAACTTTTTGAATGATGCCAGATTCCTGAACTTTACGAGTAAATCTGCGAACAAGATTCATATTGCTTTCATTTGCATTTTTCTTTACTTCTATGACTGTAATCATATGTTTTATACTAGCATGTTTTAATAATATGGGCAAGTGTGGGAGAAATATAGTATAGATAATTATCAAAATGTAATAAAAAAGTGAGGAGGTTAATCTTTCAAATGAATTACCTTTAGGTTATAGATTTTTGATTTTTGTGAGTCCTTTTCTGTTTTATCTGTGGATAACTTTTTGTAAGTATGCCTTAGAGGTCTTTCTCCTGATTCAATTTTCTTAATAATATCATGTACATCCTCAGATCGATAGACCCTGTAATTGTTGATAGGGTGCCTAAAAGCAGTCAGTTTACCTTGTTTATCCCAGTTGCGTAGAGTCAATTTAGATACTCCAAGTATTTGGGCTGCATCTTTAATTTGAATCAATTTACTGTTCATTGATAGTATTATACAGTACTAAACATTAATAAACAATATTATGGTTAATAAACTGTAGTAATGTTTATATATCTTTTACGAATTAGTTATATTTGTTTAAAAATATTTAATTTGATGATTTTAATTAGTTTAAAATAATTATATATTTTAATTCAAATAATACATTTGAAAATAATGTACCATTAAAAAATAAACTTATGAGATTAAATTCTAAATTATTTTATATAAAATTATTTATAAACCATAGTATTATTTTTTACATATTATTAATAGAAATATATTGTTAAATATTATTAATTAAGATATAATTTAAAATATAATATCATTTATGAATATTTACTCCAATCAAAAACAAATTTAAAAAAATAATTAATATCAAATAATTTTGCTTAACGAAAAAAGTAATTTAATAAAACTACCAGATAAAATTCCACCTGAAGATGGAAGCTGGTTCTCAATGTTTCATACGATAGTAAAAGAATACAAATTAAAATTATCAATATTAAAAAAAGAATACAAAATGAAAAATATATTTTTAAAACTAAATAACAAAACTATAAATATTAAAAGTAAGATATTTATAAAAACATTTGCACCAATTTTTGTCGCCTTTTTAATTTTTACATCTTTTTCTTTCCTCTCCCAAAAAGCATTCGCAGACGATGTTTCACTTAACTGGGGAAAAGGAATAAATGGATATTTATCTCCCGCAAAAGAATACATAGTAGCTGATTCTACTGGGAATATTTATATTGTGGGAAATTTTACTGGTACAGTTGATTTTGACCCAGGCGGAGGTGTATATAATTTAACCGCTGTAGGAAGTTATGATGCATATATTTTGAAATTAGATTCATTGGGAAATTTTTTATGGGCGAAAGCAATTGGTGGAGTAGATTATGATGTAGCAAATATTATAGCTATTGACTCTACTGGGAATATCGCTGTTGCTGGAAATTTTGCTGGTACAGTTGATTTTGACCCAGATGCTAGTGTGTATAATTTAACCGCTGTAGGAAGTTATG
>CAYVBT010000004.1:26522-27004 GCA_964449885.1 uncultured Candidatus Saccharibacteria bacterium | reverse complement strand
ATACAACAATCCATTTCTTTCAAAATTTGATTCATCGGGAAATTTTATATGGGCAAAAACAATTGGTGGAACAGGTGATGATGTAGCTAACTCTATTGTTGTCGAAGTAACAACTGGAAATATTTATATAGCTGGAAAATTTCAAAGTACAGTTGATTTTGACCCAGGTATTGGTGTATATAATTTAACTTCTACTTCAAGTGAGGATGCTTTTTTTGCAAAATTAGATTCTTCTGGAAATTTTGTATGGGCAAGAAGAATAGGTGGGGTAAATAATGATGTTGCTAGTAATATAGCTATTGATTCTGCTGGTAATCTGGGTGTATCAGGTAATTTCGCTGGGACAGTTGATTTTGACCCAGGTGTTGGTGTTTATAACTTGAGTGGTTTTAATTCATACAACAATCCATTTCTTTCAAAATTTGATTCATCGGGAAATTTTATATGGGCGAAAGTCTTTTACACAACAAATCATGCTTCTG
>CAYVBT010000004.1:22256-26512 GCA_964449885.1 uncultured Candidatus Saccharibacteria bacterium | reverse complement strand
CTTCTGTTGATTCTCTAGTATCAGATGCAAATAATAACTTTTATTTGGCGGGTTCATTTCAAGGGACCATGGATGCGAATCCTAATTCTGGTACAAAAAATCTTTCTGGTACAAGTCCTTCAAAAAATTTTATTATTAAATTAGACACTTTAGGAAATCATATTTGGTCAAATACCTATAATGTAAGTAGAAGTTATATAACCATAGATTTAAGTGGGAATATTTTAGTTACGGGTCCTTTTTATGGTACAACTGATTTTGATCCAAGCGCTGGTGTCTTTAATTTAACCTCTGTAGGTGTTATAACCAATACTTATATAGTTAAACTTTCACCAATTCCTTCAGATTTTATTCCAAATGCATTTACTTTCAACGACCAAATACTAAAAGCTGTAAATACTTCTTATGAATCGAATACTATTACATTGTCAGGACTAAATGAAGTTGTAGCTATTTCTATATCATCCTGTAGTAGTTCTATTTGTGAATATTCAATAAATAACGGAACATATACTTCAGTTCCTGGTATTATAATAAGCGGGGATACTGTAAAGGTCCGACAAAAATCTTCTATCAATGATTCGACCACTACTGATTTAATTTTAAATATAGGTGGAGTTAGTGATACATTTTCTGTAACTACAGACGACTGGACTAAACCTTTAATTTCTTCTTTTTCTGTCCCAGCAAAATCAACTTCATATATTATTCCTATAACCAATTTTGTTGCAACTGATGATCAGTTTGTTGCTGGGTACTTAATCACAGAATCATCAACTACTCCATCTATAAATTCTTCTGATTGGACAGTTACTCCTCCATCAACCTATTCTGTACTCACAAATGGACTAAAGACACTATATTCTTGGGCAAAGGATAATACAGATAGAATTTCAAACCCAATAAGTGCTCAAATTTTAGTGGATACTTCACCCGTGGTTTCTACTTTTACTATTCCGTTTAATTATAATTCTGCAACAGTTCCAATTAATACTTTTAATGTTACTGATAATGTTGGTGTTGCAGGTTATATGGTTACAGAAAATCTGACTCCACCAAATATAAATGATTCAAGATGGACTGAGACTGCTCCCTCTTCGTATACGTTTGAAAATATAAATGACTCAGTACCGAGTACTTGGAATCAAAGGACAGCAGCTACTTTTTCAACATCATGGCGTACCATCGCTTCTTCGGCCGATGGGAATAAATTGGCTGCTGCTATTGGACAAATCGGTGGAGCTAGTAATTGTAGTTCACCAAGTTGTTATATATATACATCAACTGATGCTGGAAATACTTGGACCGCACGAACTGGTGCTGGCTCTCGTAATTGGTCGGGTATTGCCTCATCATCAGATGGAACAAAATTAGTAGCAGTAACTGGTGGGGATTATATTACCGGATACGTATATACTTCGATTGACAGTGGAGCGACTTGGGTAGCCAGGACTGGAAATGGTTCTCTAAGATGGCACGATGTTACTTCTTCTTCGGATGGAACTAAATTGGCTGCCATAACAGGAGGGCGCTATTATAACGGCTTAATATATACTTCAATAAATAGTGGGGCAACATGGACAGCGCAAGCTGGAGCAGGTTCACGTTATTGGATGTCGATAGCTTCGTCATCTGATGGTACAAAATTAGTGGCAAATCCCGGATATGGTTATATTTACACTTCAAATAATAGTGGGGTGACTTGGATTGAGAGAACAAGTTCTGGTATACGTTCTTGGGTAGACGTGGCGTCTTCTGCTGATGGATTAAAATTAGTAGCGACTTCAGGAAATGGTTATATTTATACTTCAAATGATGGTGGTGCTACATGGATAGAGAAAACAAGTTCTGGTATACGTAGCTGGGGCCAAGTTGCATCTTCATCGGACGGAGTAAGGCTAATTGCGGCAACGAGTAATTCGGGATATATGTATTACTCAAGTGACTCGGGGGCAACGTGGCTTGAGCAAACATCAATGGGATCAAAGGAACGTGCTGGTGTTGCTTCCTCTTCTGATGGAACGAAAATAGCCATCGGAGATATGTATAATGGTTATATTTATACTTCCAAATTTGGGAATGAACTTCATGGTTGGGCTAAAGATTCAGAAGGGTTGGTGTCAAGTTCTACAATATATTCAAATGATACAGTGATAATTGATTTTAATACTCCAGTAGTTACAGCATTTTCAATACCCACTAATTCATCTTCATTAACTGTTCCGATTACAACTTTTACAGCGACCGATAATGTTGGAGTGACTGGATACATACTAACCGAAAGTCTTACAGTTCCACTGTCTAATGATATTGGTTGGACGACTGATGCTCCGGCGACATATACATTTTCTTCGTACGGGAATAAGACTTTATATGCCTGGGTAAAAGATGGGAATAATAGTATTTCAAATCCACTTTCAGCTTCAATATTTCTTAATTCCGCTCCGTCTGTAACCTCTTTTGTAATTAATTCTGATTATAATTCTTTTACTATTCCAATCTCGACTTTCACTGCAACTGATGATACTCAAGTTACTGGATATAAAATAACGGAGAATAACGATGTACCGTCCCCATTTGATAATGGTTGGAGTGACACAGCTCCCACAAATTATACTTTTAGTATACAAACAGATATTTCTCCTAAAAATTGGGTGCAAAAAACGAGTGATGCCAATAGGAGTTGGCAGGCAATAGCTTCCTCTTCTGATGGAACAAAAATTGTTGCAGTAGTAGGTGCAGATTTTAATTCTGGTTACATTTATACTTCAGATAATAGTGGAACTACATGGATAGAAAGAACAAATGCGGGACTACGTAAGTGGAAAACTGTTGCTTCTTCTTCAGACGGAACAAAATTAGTAGCTGGTGCATATGACGGTTATGTGTATACTTCTGATGACTCGGGTGCTACCTGGATAGAAAGACAACCTGAAGTTGGGAGAAAATTTAATTTTTACCGTCCAATCGTTTCTTCAGCCAATGGAACAAAATTGGCATTTGTTGAAAACATGTGTGTAAACCAAGGTAGATTATATACATCGACAGATGGTGGAGATACATGGACAAATAAAATTATTTCAGGTTCGCAAATTATTTCCTATTCGTCTGATGGTAATATATTGATTGCAGGTGATAATTATGGTGGTACAGGATGTACCAGTGGAACTAATGGGGGTTATATTTCTACTTCAACTGATAATGGTAATACTTGGACACAAAGAACCAGTGCTGGTTTACGAAAATGGAGTGCGGTGGCTTCTTCTTCAGACGGAACAAAACTATTTGCTACAGCTGATAAAGAAATTAATAGTCCTGGATATATATACACATCTATCGACGGAGGGGTAACTTGGTTAGAAAGAGTATCGGCAGGCTCACATGAATGGAAATCAATTATTTCCTCATCGGATGGAACAAAATTAGTAGCTCAAGTTAGAGGGCAGAATGGTGCAGGAGATATTTATTCTTCGACAGACGGTGGAATTAATTGGAGTCTAAGAAATAGTAATAATTCATGGTATGGAGTGTCATTATCCGCTGATGGAAATAAATTAGCTACTATTGTTAACGGTGGATATATTTATACTTCAACTGCCATTTATACCGCCGAGGGTGCAAAAACTTTATATGCTTGGGCTAAAGATGAAAATGGTGGTGTTTCGAATCCATCTACCGGGCAAATAGTTGTCCATGTAAATCCTCCCACGTCCACAATTAATCCCCTTTGTGACATTTCAGAAAATAGATGTACTGCTTCAGGAATAGTTTCTAGTCCACAGCAAGTTTATGCTGTTCAATTAATTTCTGGTATTTCTTCAGAAGCTATTTCCGATATTGAAATTTCGATAAAAGATGATACTTTGGATAAATGGTTTTCGAACGGAGTATTTTCTTCAGATGTTGAAATATATTCTACAATAACTAATACGACGGAGTGGTCATATGGTACAAAAACTTGGTCATATGATTTATCTACACTTCCTCTAACTATTGGTAATGTTTATAAACTTAATGTAAAGGCTACAGATACATTTGGTAGTGTTGAAAACCCTGTTTCGACAACATCTTTCGTTTTTTCGAGTTTAACATTAGATAACGCCGCTCCTGTTATTACTCTGACCGGGTTAAATCCGATGAACGTAACACTAGGTCAATCATATTCTGAGCCGGGGGCAGATGCTGTGGATGCTATTAGTGGCCCACGTCCGGTAAGTATTTCTGGTACTGTTAACAATAATGCTCTTGGGTCCTAT
>CAYVBT010000004.1:18397-22246 GCA_964449885.1 uncultured Candidatus Saccharibacteria bacterium | reverse complement strand
GATATGACAGGGAATATTGGAACAGCTACGAGAACAGTAAATATAATTCCATCTCCAACAGTGTCTTTTGATACTGTTTCTAATAATGGAGATGAAAGTGCGAGTCCTTATGATGCTATGGTAAGTATTTCACGTGCTGATGCTCAAAATACAACTGTTGAATATATTGTCTCAGGAACAACAACCAATGCCGATCATACACTTGTCAGTGGAACTGTTACTTTCTTGGCAGGAGAAGTATCACAAGAGATATCCATTCCAATAATTGACGACATTCTAAAAGAATTAAATGAGACAGTAATCTTGACCCTTTCGAATCCTATTAATGGGATATTGGGAACTAATGTGACATTTATTTACACAATTAATGATAATGATATTGCGTCAGGAATAGAATTTTCAACTGGCGAATCCTCTAACCTAGAAAGTCTTAATATGGTAGATATTCCGATTTCATTAGCTAGTATCTCTGGTACAAACACGACAATTGATTACACTATTTCTGGAACAGCGACAAGTGGAGATGATTATTACTTAGATGAAGGGACAGCAACTATTATTGCAGGAGAAACAACAACGAATATTAATATTGAGATTATAGATGATATTCTGAAGGAAGAAAATGAGACTGTTATTATTGCATTATCTAATCCTACAAATTCAAATCTAGGAGCGAATAGTATTTATACTTATACAATTAGAGATGATGATTTATATCCAACACTTGAATTTGATGAAATTCAAAGCGCAGGAGATGAAAATGTTACAACCGTAAATATTCCAGTTTCAATATCCTCTCCTTATGCGGAAGATGTTACATTCTCTTATTCCGCTAGTGATGGAACCGCAACAGGTGGAGATGTTGACTACTCACTTGTAAGTGGAACTGGTACAATAATAGCAGGGGAAACTTCAACTGAAATAACTATCGTTATATTTGACGATGATATTTCTGAAGAAACTGAAACATTATTAGTTACTATTTCAAACCCTGTTAATGCAACACTTGGAAAGAACATTAGTCATATTTATTCTATCTTAGATAATGAAATTTCAATTACAAGTGTGACTGGAAATAATATTAAAGCAACAAGTGCAAAAATAGTTTGGACTACAGCAGATTTTACTGATGGATTAATAGAATATGGAATTATTGCTCCAGGGAATGAAGGAGCATATAATCTTCAAAAATCTAATGAAGATAAAATATTAGACCATAGTTTCTATTTAGGAAATTTAACTCCTGAAACAACTTATTATTTTAGAACAACTTCTACTAATCTAAATAATGAGACGACAGTTTTTGAGTCAGAATTTGCAACAACACCTGGACCAGTAATTAGTGATGTATTATCAAGTGAAATTACTGATACTACCGTACTAATTACTTGGACAACAGACATTCCTACGACTTCACAAGTAAATTATGGAATAGATATAAATCTCGCGGATTTTGATAGGTCGGGCTCTGATGAATTAGTTACAACCCACTCAGTTTTACTTACAAACCTTGCTTCGGCTAATACTTATTACTATTTAGTGGCTGGAATTGATGCTGATTTAAACGAAACGGAAGATGCAAATAATGGTGATTATTATATTTTTATTACAGGGGATGACCAAACTCCTCCAGTACTATCTGAAATATCAGTTCCTATTATAACTTCAACTCAAGCAGCAATTGTTTGGTTGTCCAATGAGCCGGTTGATGGTAAGGTAATGTATGGAACAAATGTAGGAGTTTATGAAAATGAGACTGATTTAATATTAACACCACTCACAAATCATTTAGCAATAACGGGAGAATTGTCGGAGACAACAACTTATTTCTATGTAGTGGAATCTTCAGATGCAAATGGAAATACAACTACTTCTGAAGAACACTCCTTTGTAACACAAGCGCCAGGGGAAGTCATTGTTTATAGAGGCGGAGGTAGTGGAATAATGGGTGTAGCTCAAGAAATGTATGACTTACTCCTTAATGAAAATAAAATTTACAAAGATAGAATTGGGTCTATTGAAAATGAGCCAGTTATATCTAATATTGAAATATCAAATGTAACAGCTTTTGGTGCCACTATTTCATTTGAAACAGATAAAGACACAATAGGATTTATAGATTATGATAGAAATACAAATTATAGTCTTTTAGCGGCTGATAAAGATTGGTCTAAAAGTCATTCGATTAATTTACATGGTTTAAATTTTGGAACAGATTATTTCTTCAAAATTTCAGCCATGAATAAATCTAATCTAAGAAGTGTTTCCGAAGAGCAAAACTTTAAAACGAAATTTTTTAGTGAGAATATTGATCAGTTAACAAAAGTTGAAAACATTGAGCAATTTCAGAAAGAGTTAGAGTCAACTATTGAGTCAATATTACCTTCGATTGTACCCCCATTTATAGATAAACCAGTTGTTTCTGATATTACCGAGAATAGTGCAATTATTTCATTTCGTACAAATGTTAGTGCTTATCCAATAGTTAGCTTCACTCCAGAAAGTTCTTATGACGCAAACAAAGAAAATTCTTACAATGGTGAAATATCAGATACAACAAAAAAAGGTATATCCCATAAACTTAATTTAGTTAATCTAAAACCTAATACAAAGTATCATTTCATTGTAAAAGCTTTCTCCTTACCACAAGTTATAGGTAAATCAGATGATTTCACTTTTATGACCAAGGCTTCTAAAATTCAAGGATCAATTATTGACATTAAAAAAGATTCATTTATTGTTGTCTGGAACACAGATGAACCAACATCATCAATTGTAGAGTATAAGAATATAAATTCTGGCAGAGTATCTCGTATTGCAGATAGTACAATAAATAGTTCCCACTCACTTAAGATTGAAAACCTTACTCCTGGTACTCAATACCAAGTTACAATTTCTGGAATAAATAGTAAGGGTAATATTATAGAGGGAGGAAGTCCTCTTAATATTAAAACTTCAACAGATAATATTCCTCCTACAATTTCAGGTATAAAAGTTGATAGTTCTTTAGTTGCAGGAAGAGAAGATAAAGTTCAAACAATAATTTCATGG
Organism: uncultured Candidatus Saccharibacteria bacterium; assembly: GCA_964449885.1. Classification (GTDB taxonomy): domain Bacteria; phylum Patescibacteriota; class Minisyncoccia; order Phycocordibacterales; family UBA9973; genus UBA8515. The sequence goes on along the minus strand of CAYVBT010000004.1, from coordinate 19,195 downwards.
CAGACTGATGAACCTTCTACCTCTGCTGTCTATTATGAAGAGGGTTCTGGTTCGATAGATTCACCTCTCTCAAGTAAACAAGAGGACTCTGAATTAACTAAAAATCATGTTGTTATATTAAATTCCCTAAAGCCTGGCACGGTTTATAGATTTTCTGTTGAATCTATGGATGGGGCAGATAATATAAACAAACAACCAGTTAGAACCATAATTACACCTAAAAAATCAGAATCAATTATTGATGTAATCTTTAAAAATTTTGATGACACATTTAATTTTATTAATAATGTTAGATAAATATTTATTAAATATTTAATTAAGTAGCAAAAAAGTATTATAAACAATAATATTAACATTAATAAAAAACCCATATATTAGTTGATAATTTAAGGAAAAATATGTTATAATTTTAAGGTAACTTTATTAAATAACAAAAATAAAATGGAACAAAGTAAAAAAAAGATAAATATACTGATTGTTGATGATGACGAAATGATGCGTATATATTTTCGTGATATCTTTTGGATCCACGGAAGAAATGATATTTATGAAGTAGTTATGGCCTCTTCAATAGAAGAAGGTGAAAAGAAAATATTAGATAAAGAAAACAAACCCGAAATTATTTTTCTTGATTTGATGATGCCTGTTAAAGACGGAGATAATAGTTCTGATGGGCAGATGAGAAGATGTTTGGCTTTTATTGAAAAAGTAAAGAATGATAAAGATTTATCGTCTAAAATAATAATTTATTCTGGCCAAAAAGAAAAAATTATCGAAGATGCTGTTAAAAGGGCCGGA
>CAYVBT010000004.1:15799-18387 GCA_964449885.1 uncultured Candidatus Saccharibacteria bacterium | reverse complement strand
GGATATTTATTGAAGGGAGAATTAATGCCCAAAGAGATAATTGCTTTTACTGATAAAATTTATGAACCAAATAATAAGAATTGAAAATTTAAATTTATGGTATGAGAAAGATAAGCCTATTGAAGTTCACGCATTAAAAAATATTAATTTATCTATAGATAAAGGTGACTATGTAGCTTTCTTTGGACCTTCAGGGTGTGGTAAGACAACCATGCTTTATTCTATTTCTGGAATTGATCATTTCCAAGAGGGCAAAGTCTTTATTAATGATAGAGATATTTCTTGTCTTAGTAATCAAGAACTCGCAATTTTTAGACAAACTGGAATTGGAATTATTTTTCAACAATTTAACCTAGTCCCATCATTAAACGTTTTAAAAAACGTAGCCTTACCTATGCTTTTTGTTGGTATTTCTTCGGCAAAAGCCGAAATTGAAGCTCGGAAGTTACTTGAACGACTTGATTTGATAAAATATGCCGATAGGTATCCTTTTGAGCTCTCAGGGGGACAGCAACAAAGAGTTGGTATTGCCAGAGCCTTAGCTAATGACCCTCCAATTATAATTGCCGATGAACCTCTGGGTAACTTAGACTCAGTTAATGCGAAAAATGTTCTTGAATTTTTAAAGGAATTGAATGAAAAGGACGGTAGAACCATAATCATGGTAACTCACGAAGCTTGGAGTTTAAGGGATGTAAAAACTATTTTTCATATGAAAGATGGTACGATTTCTGATATTGAAAAAGTTAATAATTTTAATATTGCTGATTCTTTATCGAAACATTTATACAAACAGATGTCTTCGGTCTCCAGCGGTGATGGAATTAATGATAAAAATAAAGAAGAAAAAATTTCGGCTCGTATACTAGCTAACTTTTTGCTTCGCGGATATTCGATGGACGAAATTAGGCGCTTTGAATTGTTTGTAAATGATCGATTTGATAATAAAATAGATAAAAAACAATTAAAAAAACTAATTAATAAACCATTTAAAGATGGGGGAGTTGGGCTTTGGAAGAAAAAAGCAGAAAGAGTGACAGAATATTTAGAAGGGATTATAGAAGAAAGAAAATCAGTTAAACATATTTATGATATTATTGAAAAAAATCCAGAACTATCTATAGGTGATGAAATAAAGAATATTAGAGACTGGTTGATAGAAGGATATACTGGTAATTTATCACAATTACAAATTATCGCGCTTGATCAAGTAATTTCCGATAGAATTAGGTATAATTTACCTGCTGATAAGGTGGTTGAAATATTAGATCTATCGAATAATAAATTCGGCGTCGGCTTGTCGTTTAGAGCATCTCAGTTAATTTCAGAAAAACTTGAATTAATATTAAATGAAAACTCCGAAAATAAAGACAATGAATAATTTTAGGTTCATATAATTATATAAAAATGATAAACCAAACATTAAAAATACGTGAACTATTATCACTTTCATTTAGAACTTTCCGAACTAAACCACAAAGAGCCTTTTTAACTATTATGGGTATGTCTATTGGTATTGCGACTGTTCTCTTGCTGGTTTCTTTGGGATATGGGTTACAATATATTTTAATTGGTAAGTTGATGACAACAGAAGACTCACTTGTTACTATGGAAATTTCTTATCCATCTGAAAGTAATACAACAATCGGAAAACCATTATTAGAAAAAATAAAACAATATCAAAATGTAGCCGAAGTAAGCCCAATTGCAGAATTTTCTGGTGAAATAAATGAAGATGGCCACTCAGGTCTTTTGGTTGATGCTCGGATTGTTGAACCATCATATTTTAGGTTGGCAGGTTTGTTGCCAACTGTTGGTGAACCACTTTTTGACTCAGATAAAGAACCAGGGTTAGTAACTTCTAGTCAGACATTAATTCCGCTTAATTTACCTCCTAATGAAAATTCTTTGAATAAATCACTTTCTTTTAAAGTTTTTTATCCTAATAATGATGAGAATGAATCAGTCGAATCAATTTCAAATATTCCTCTGAAAATTAAAGGTATAATTGCTGATGAAGCCATGCCCCCAACAACTATTATTTTTGCTAATTCTCTGTCACTAGAACCACCTTTCTATCAAAAAATTTTAGTTAAAGCAGGTGATATAGATTTCGTTGAAGGATTAAGAGATAGATTTTTAGAAGAAGGTTTTTTGGTTTCGGCAAGAATTGACTTAGTTACTCAAGCAAGAAAAATTACCAATATAATTACGATTATTTTAGGAGTATTTGGGGTTACAGCCTTAGTTGTCTCGGCGATAGGAATGTTTAATACGATGCTCGTTGGCTTTTTAGAACGTATTTACGAAGTTGGTATTTTAAAATCTATTGGTGCTACAGATTACGATGTTCGTAATTTATTTTTAGTTGAAGCAACTATAATGGGTTTCCTAGGAGGTATTGGTGGTATTATTATTGGGATAGGTGGTGGTGAGATATTAAATTTAGTTCTTAGTGCTTTAGCTGTTAGGTTTGGTGGTGAAGCTATAAGATTATTCTTAACTCCATGGTGGTTTATATTTTTAATATTAAGCTTTTCACTTATTATTGGTTTTGTTTCTGGTTGGTGGCCAGCCCATCGAGCGGC
>CAYVBT010000004.1:13601-15789 GCA_964449885.1 uncultured Candidatus Saccharibacteria bacterium | reverse complement strand
TGATGACGGTATTTGTGATATATTGACCTTTAATTCTACTGACAAAAGCACTAAAAACTTGTGGCTCATAATCACCCAACTTTTGCTCGATAAAATTTCTGGCTCTCTCGGTGTCACGAGCTGAACCTTCAAATGTAATTTTAATAAGGCGTTTAAATGGAGGATAACCAAAATCGCGTCTTTCAGTTAAATCTTCACGGCAGAGTGGTAAGACATTGCCACTTAAAATATATTGCAATATTTTATTATCAGGGATTCTGGTTTGAATAACTAAACTTTCTTCTGTAATGTTATGTAATTTTTCAATGATATGTAGAATTTTTTGTGTGATGTTAAAATTAGGAATTGAAAATAAGCCATCGATTGAAATAATTGCACTACTTGAAACTTTGTTTTGTAAATATGAAAAAACCATTTCTGTGCCAATTAAAATACTTCCGGGATTTTTATTAAATTCACTTATAATACTACGAGCCTCTTTAACAGTACTTGTTGATTCTTTGTCGATTTGAAAAATTTTTGTTTTTGGAAATAAATTATTAATTTCTTCTCTAACTTTATCTGTCCCAATACCTAGGGGTGTTAAATTCCAGCTTAGACAGTTCGGGCAGGAGACTTCCGTTTTTTCTTTACGACCACATTTATTACACATAAAAATACGAGGGGTTGTTGATTTTGTAGCAGTTATTTGCTTTGTGCCATACAAAACAATTGGTGTTGAGCACGATGGGCATAGTAAGGTTTGACCGCAATCATGACAAATTGTGATAGGGGCAAGACCTTTGCGAACTGAAAAGAGAAGGACAGATTTATTATTTGAGATTGAATTCTCGATCATTTTTTTTGTGCCTTTTGAAATTGTGGTAAAAATTTTTTTACCATTTTGATCTACTTCATTTTTCATATCAACAACAATTTGATTTTCAGTTTGTGGAAGGCGATAAAGAGGTGAAGAAATTTCTCCAAACTCACCTGTATCATGTCTGTACAAAGTCTCTGGACGAAGTAAGGTATCACCAAAAATTAATTTAGTCTTTGAAACTGAGGATAAAATTTCAGCAAAACTTCTGATATCAATATATGGTCGATTCATTTGTTTATAAGTATCAGAACTTTCGTGCTCTAAGATAATTGTTTTAATGTCATAACGAGGAAGTGATAGGAATATTCCAGTTCCGATAATTAAAATAGGATGTTTTTCTTCAATAATGCTGTTATAATTATTAATTAAAATACTTTTAGTCATATCTGAATGAAAAGAAAAAACATATTGTTCTATACCACGGGTAAGTTCCTGGTTGAAATGATCAATATCAAATCGGTTTGGAACACAAATAAAAATGGATTCTTTTTTAGCAAAAGCTTCTCTAATTAATGTCCGATAAAAAGCCAAACGGTCTTCTGGGGTGGCTTGGAAAATTAATTTTTCGTGTCCAACATTAACTTTTTCCTCATTTAAATTTCCATCTTGATTGTGTTTTTTTAATTTTTGAATATTGTCTATATAAATGGAAGGTAATAGTGATTTTATGATTGAACCAGAGTTACTGACGGCATAGTTTTTTAATTTTTGACAAGCAACGAAAAAACTTTTATTGAAAGGCGAATCACCTTTAATTTTAATTATTTTTTTTAATTGATAGTCGGCATTTTTTAAATCAGATTTAACATTTCTAGCTTCTTCGATACTAATAACAATTGCATCAATTACTTTCAACCGAACTGGTATAGAAACAATACTACCGAGAGGAATATCATTCAAAGAAAAATACGAAAGATATTCTCTTTGATTTCCTTTTGAAAGTGGTATGACTGTGGCGATATACATCCCGTTAGAAGCAGGTCGCGATCTAAAAATATATTTTAGAAAGCGCATTTTCTGCTATAAGATTAAGTAATTAATATATTTATCCCATTTAATCCGTGACCGCGGCTTCTAACGGGATACATACATATATATCGTAACATATAGACGCCAAATAAACACAATTTATAAATTCAATATTTTATGCTATAATCACTTTATTATTTAAATATATTATGGCTTTATTTTCAAAAAAACTTGGAATTGATTTAGGGACAGCAAATACGCTTGTGTATTTTCCAGGTAAGGGCATTGTTTTAAATGAGCCTTCAGTTGTGGCTGTTTCTGAACAAGATAATACAATTTTAGCCATTGGTATTGAGG
>CAYVBT010000004.1:10745-13527 GCA_964449885.1 uncultured Candidatus Saccharibacteria bacterium | reverse complement strand
AAATATGATTGGTAAGACACCAGAGAATATTATTGTCTATCGACCCATGAAAGATGGAGTGATTGCTGATTATCGGGTCACGGAAGCGATGCTTCGATATTTTATTGGTAAGACACTTGGTAAATACAATTTATTTAAACCAGATGTTATGGTTTCAGTACCAGCTGGTATTACTTCGACGGAAAGACGAGCGGTGGTTGAAGCAGCTATTCGGGCCGGGGCCAAGAATGCATATGTTGTTAAAGAACCAATTTTAGCGGCGATAGGAGCTGGAATTCCGATTCAAGAATCACGCGGTTATATGATTATGGATATTGGTGGTGGAACGACAGATGTGGCAGTTATTGCTCTTGGTGGTATTGTGGCCTCAACTTCAGTTAAATGTGCAGGTGACAAAATTGACCAAGCTATAACTGATTACATAAAGAAAACATTTAACTTGGCAATTGGGGATAAAACAGCAGAAGCTATTAAGGTTAAAATTGGGGCGGCGGTTCCACTTGAAGAAGAATTGACTATTACCATTAAAGGCCGAGATTTTATTCAAGGTTTACCAAGAACGGCTCAAATATCAACCAATGAGATAGTCAGAGCTATTGATAAAGAATTGCGCATTATGGTTGGAGCGGTGAAAGATGTTTTGTCGCAGACTCCACCAGAATTAGCCTCCGATATTATAGATGACGGAATAATAATGACAGGAGGGTCTAGTCAGCTTAGAAATCTGAGCGATTTAATTTATCGCCGAACAGGAGTTAAAGCTCGGATGGCGGATGAACCACTTTTGTGTGTGGCTAAAGGTACAGGTGAAGCCTTGAATCATTTAGATACTTATAAAAAAAGCATTTTAAGCAAAAGATAATGAGAATAAATTATCAAAAAATTAAACGAAACTTTTTTCGACTATTTTTATTTGGCTTTGCAATAGCAGGGTTTGTATTTTTTATTGTCTATATTTCTATGCAGTTTGGTTGGTTAAATGTTAGAGGTTCAACTTCTACTCGAAATTCATATTTTAATATAGATAAAAATTTAGAAAATAATACAACTGGAGATTTAAAAATTATTTGTCAGATTAATGTTTTAAATAAATATGCGCCCTTAACCTCAGTTAATATTTATAAAAATCTAACATCAGGAACGAGTGATGAAACATTAAATAAAATGATATTCGTAGCTAAGCAGCGTTTTGAAAATGATTATTATTTTAATAAAGAAATTAATAATTGTGAAGATTCTAGTCAAAGTCATGATTTAGAAGTATTAATTTCAGCATATAATTGGGCTGATACTGATCAATGGGCTTTAATGAAAGAAGTATTTACTCGTGATCAAGAGATTATTAAAAAAGCAGCTCATGATGCCAAGATTTCTCCGCGATTAATTATTAGTGGGGTGATCGGTGAGCAATTTAGATTTTTTAGTAATCGACGAGAATCATTTAAAAATTATTTTGAGCCTTTAAAAATATTGGCTTCACTTTCTAATACTTCCTTTGGTATAGCCGGATTAAAACCAAAAACCCTTGGACAAATAGAAGATAATTTAAAAAATAAAAATTCGGCTTTTTATTTAGGTCAGGATATGGAAAAAATAATTACTTATAAAGACGGGGCTGATATTGAAATAGAGAGGATGAATAGAATTACTAATGTTAAAGATCCATATTATTCATATTTATATGTTGGTTTGTATATGAAGCAACTTATCGCCCAATGGCAAAAAGCCGGATACGATATTAGTGAACGACCAGAAGTACTTGGGACTCTTTATAATCTTGGTTTTTATTATTCAGTGCCAAAAGAAAATCCGCAATCTGGGGGTTCGACTATAAACATCAATGGGGTTAATTATATTTTTGGTGATATTGCTTATGAATTTTATTACTCGGGTGAACTTTCCGATATTTATCCAATTGAGGTACAATAGTAGAGTAATTACGAATTACGAATTAATAATTAACGATTAGGGATTTAATATGAATTTAGAAGAATTATTTCCAATTAATTTATATCACAGTTATGTGATTGAAGGTGATTCTAGCTTGGCTGATGATTTACTTAGATTTTTAGAGATACGAGGTGAAATTGAAAAACTAAGTCCAGATGTTATTTGTCAAAATTATGAATCATTTACGATCGATGATAGTTATGCAATTAAGGATTGGCATAGTCGTTTGGGGGTGACAAATGGTAAAAAAATTTGTATTTTATCTACTAAGTTTATAAACCGTGAGGCCGAACAAACACTATTGAAAATTATTGAGGAACCTGCTTTTAATACTCATTTTTTTATTATTATTCCAGATTCATCTAAGTTGCTTGAGACAATAATTTCACGGGTTCATGTTTTAAAAATAAAACCAAATGAAAATATTGAAATTAAAAAATCCGTTTTACTGTTTATAAAAAATGACCCGAAAGCACGGATAGAAATGATTTCAGAAATTATTAAAAATAATAAGAGTGAAGAAAATAGTGGACAGTTAAGATCATATGCCACAAATTTTGTTAACGAGCTGGAATCTATTTATTATCAAAAATTTAAAAATGATAAAAACGATAAAAATATTAAAGACATTTTAAATGAATTACAAAAGTCTCGCGATTATCTAAGCACCCCCGGCGCCTCAGTTAAAATGATTTTAGAGCATTTAGCTTTGATTTTGTAAAAATAACAAGAGCTCCTCATATTTTGAGGAGCTCTTTATAAATTAACTTAAACTAAAATCTTTCTAGTAATTGTTTAATTATATAACTTCTTATCCAGTATGTACAATTCT
>CAYVBT010000004.1:9943-10735 GCA_964449885.1 uncultured Candidatus Saccharibacteria bacterium | reverse complement strand
TTCAATTATAATATTGTTCAAGTATTCTTCTGGCTCATTATCGGCTAACGCTTTTTGATAATATTTTATAAGCTTGTGTATGATATCTACTCTTTCGTTGTCATCCTCAGAAAAAATAAATTCCTGTCTTAAATCGTAAAATCCACTGACATTAGTGATATCAACTTTTTCAAAAGAGTGCTCTACTGTTAAAGTTTTATTAATAAGATTTTCATTTACATCATCAAATGAAAGATGTAATTTTTTGATACTTTTAATTTTACCAAAAATATCATTCCTATCTAATTTTATAGTTTTCATATTAGATTACTTTTAAGGGGTTTATTTGAAAATAGCACGATATTAAGTATTTATCAATGGATCAATAAAAAAGACTGTCTTTACTATTTGATATTAAAGTTGGTTGACTTCGGGGTTATTTAGAAGTAATCTGAAGAAAAAATAAATTGATTAATTTAAACTCAAAAATATGGATATATTTAAGGCTGTTAAGACGACAAAACGGTTCAAGGAAATTATTTGGGTCAATATTTCCGATGAAGTTTGTCTAAAATTCGGTTTTTCTCATGGTGAAGTCGCCGTTCATCCTATTGAGAATCTACTGGTAACAATACTTGGGGTAGCTCCCGGCAATGATGGTGAAGATGTACTGTGGTACATTATTCATCATCCAAGCATGAAAGGGGCCTGCTACTATGGTAAGACTAAATATCTCCCTGATGCTGGTTTCAGAAAAATTAATCAAAGTAATTAATCTTTAAAAATAATGAATTATTGTAAATGAAATGAGCT
>CAYVBT010000004.1:4758-9933 GCA_964449885.1 uncultured Candidatus Saccharibacteria bacterium | reverse complement strand
AATGAGCTTGTCTAGGGATGAGCTCTTTTTTTATATGTCATTCTGTAGTATAATATAAATATATGGCATACAATACACAAAATTTTAAAATAGAATTAAAAAAGGTTGAGGAGTGGTTGAGTAAAGAATATTCACAAGTTCACACTGGTCGGGCAACACCGATGATATTAGATAGTATTATGGTGGAGAGTTATGGTAGTTATCAGCCAATTAAAAATGTGGCTGGGATTACGATTGAAGACCCAAAGACCTTAAGAATTGCTCCTTGGGATAAAAATCAAATTAAAGAAATAGAAAATGCTATTAATGCGGCCAATTTGGGATTATCGATTGTTTCTGATAGTGATGGTGTTCGTGCTATTTTCCCAATGCTAACAACCGAAAATCGAACTAAGTTGGTGAAAGTTTTAAAAGAAAAATTAGAAGATGCACGGATTAGTGTTCGAAAAGAAAGACAAAATGAAATTGATAAATTAACAGATTTATCTGAAGATGAAGTTAAAAGAGGAAAAGATGATATTCAAAAATGTGTTGATGAATCAAATAAAAATTTAGAAGCAATTTTTACTAAAAAAGAAACAGAAATAATGAATTAATACATGTCAATAATAATTTTTATAATAATTTTACTTGTGCTTGTTGTTTCTCATGAATTTGGGCATTTTATTGTGGCTAAAAAATCTGGTATCCGAGTAGATGAATTTTCTTTTGGTTTTCCTCCAAAACTTTTTGGTAAAAAAATTGGAGAAACGACTTATAATTTTAACGCACTTCCACTTGGAGGATATGTAAAAATTTATGGTCAAGGTTCTGATGATTTTCCTGGACAAAATGGTGAAGAGGTAACTGAGGCAGATAAAGAAAGAAGTTTTATGCATAAACCTAGATATATTCAAGCAGCAGTGTTGTTTGCTGGTGTATTTATGAACCTACTTGTCGCATGGTTACTTTTATCTGTTGGTTTTATTTCTGGCCTACCAACTTCAGTCGGTAGTGTTCCCAAAGGCGGTGTTGTTGAAAATCAAGCATTAACTATTACGAGTGTTTTAGGTGGTTCACCAGCAGAAATTGGAGGGCTTAAAACTGGTGATAAAATATTATCACTTGAAACAATAGATGATTCAACTAAACTTTTGTCATCTGAGTTGGGAACAGAGAGTGTTCAGTCTTTTGTTAAAGCAAATAGTGGTAAAGAAATAAAAGTTTCATTAATTCGTGGTAAAGAACAGAAAGAAGTTACAGTTGTTTCAGAGCTAAATGATAATGGTAGTGCTGTAATCGGTATTTCAATGGATACGATAGGAACTATGAAATTACCAGTTCATTTGGCAGTTTGGGAAGGATTAAAATTAACTGGTGATGTAACGAAAGCTACAGTAGTTGGTTTTTATAATTTAATTAAAAGTGCCATATTGGGTAAGGCTGATATGTCGACACTAACTGGTCCGGTTGGAATTGTTGGGGTAGTTGGAGATGCAGCAGAATTTGGTTTTATTTATTTATTATCTTTCACCGCTTTAATTTCAATAAATTTAGCGGTTATAAACTTAGTTCCATTCCCAGCTCTAGATGGAGGAAGATTGCTTTTCTTGTTGATTGAAAAAATTAAAGGTTCTCGTATCAAGCCACAAATTGCCAATTGGGTGAATATGATTGGTTTTGGACTTCTAATGCTTCTAATGGTGGTTATAACTTATCACGATATCCTTAAACTTTTGTAATATTTGTCTAGACAAATATGTATCTACATGTTATTGTAAAAGCAATAATAGTTTTTTTAAAATAATTAATTTTACTTTAAAATAAGGAGGTAATATGATAGAACAAAAAGTTTTGGATTGGTTTGCTGAGAATGCCACGAAACTTCCTGAGGAAGATTTCAAAAAATTTATCGAGATGTTAAGGGTGTCTCCAGAACAAATCGTAAACGGTTTTGAAAGATGTATTTTAAGCCAACTTGACCTTGCTGTAAGGGCGTTAGAGGGAGTTAGTATTACTTATGAAAGAGGTTCCCAGGGGACATCGTGGCAAATCGTGGAACATTTTAAAAAAAGGTTTCTTGTCGAAAACGCAGATGTACCATATTTTTGTTGAATTATTGTACATCTTATGTTTTAAACTCTTATGTCGTCTTATTTATTAAGGCGATTTTTTTTATTAATTATACAAAAATAACTACAAGTGAATTAAATATTAATAGAATAATATTAAATATTTTACATTTTAGTAAATATATGATATTATAATTATGTATTCATCTTTATGATGATTTCATTTAAGCGCTGTCCGCACTTGGCGGATGTTTTTATTTAATAAACAAAAATAATATATATATGGAGATAAGAAATATTGCAATAATAGCCCACGTTGACCACGGAAAAACAACTTTAACTGATCAGATGATGAAGCAATGTGGTATGGTTGAAGAAGGTATTACGATGGATTCAAACGCCCTTGAACTTGAGCGTGGTATTACTATATATTCTAAAAATACTTCTGTTATATATAAAGGAACTAAAATAAATATTGTTGATACACCAGGACATGCTGATTTCGGCTCCGAGGTTGAACGAGTTTTAAGAGCCATTGATTCAGTTTTGCTTTTAGTTGATGCTCAAGAAGGACCAATGCCTCAAACCCGTTTCGTTCTTAAAAAATCACTTGAACTTGGCTTAAAACCAATTGTCGTTATAAATAAAATAGATAAACCAGCGGCAAATCCAGACCGCGTTCACGATGAAATATTGGAACTATTCTTAGAATTGGGAGCCTCACAAGAGCAAATTGATTTTAAATATTTATATGCTATAAGTCGTCAAGGTGTAGCTAAATTACACTTGGAAGATGAATCAAAAGATCTAACTCCCTTATTTGATTTAATCTTATCGGAAGTTAAAGAAGCCTCAATCAATAAGGAGGATCCATTTAGAGCTCAAGTTTTTAATTTGGGTTATGATAATTTTTTAGGTCGCTTGGCTATTGTCCGAGCTTATGCCGGTGCAATTAAAACCAGTTCACCAATTATAGTGAAAGATTCATTTGGTAATTCAAGAAATGCCAAGATTTCAAAGATGTTTACTTTTGAAGGAATAAACAGAAAAGAAGTAAGTGTTTTAAATACTGGTGATATTGCTATAATGGCTGGAATACCTGATGTCTATATTGGCGAAACAATTTGTGATAATGCTGCAACGGAGGCTCTACCTTCTATAGATATTGATGAGCCAACAATTTCTTTAAACTTTTTAGTCAACGATTCTCCTTTTTGTGGACGAGAGGGTAAATATGTAACTAGTCGACAAATTAGAGAAAGACTAGAGAAAGAATTAGAGATGAATGTTGGACTTCGAATAAATTTTGATGGTACCGATGAAGAAGAAATTCAAGAAGGATTTTTAGTTTATGGACGAGGGGAATTACATATCGCAGTACTTCTTGAAAATATGCGTCGGGAAGGATATGAAATTCAAGTTTCGCAACCACATGTAATCATAAAAGAAGAAAATGGAATGAAATTGGAACCTTACGAAGAAGCGACTATCGATGTTCGAAATGAATTTTCAGGGTCTGTGATTGAAAAATTAACTGCTCGTCGCGGACTTATAACTTCTATGCATGAAAAAGAGGGAATCGTTCGAATGCTAATTGAAATTCCGACCCGTGGACTACTTGGTTACCGAGGGCAATTTGTAGTTGATACAAAAGGTGAGGGAATACTCGCTTCGAGATTCATTGGGTTTAAAAATTATGCAGGTGAAATTAAAAAAAGAGATGTTGGTTCTATGACTTCTATGGTTTCAGGTAAAGTTGTGGCTTTCTCTCTTTGGACTTTGCAAGAAAGAGGTATTTTATACGTTGAACATGGCGATGAAGTTTACGAGGGAATGGTTATTGGAAATGTCACAAAAGGTGATGAAATGGCCGTTAACCCAACTAAAGGTAAACAACTTTCAAATATGCGCTCAAGTGGGACAGATGAAGCTGTTAATGTTAAACCATCATTTAAATTATCAATTGAAAGGGGTCTTGAGATTATGGCTGAAGATGAATTTTTGGAAATTACCCCTAAAAGTGTTCGCTTACGCAAGAAATTATTAACTGAAATGGATAGGTCAAAGGCCAAAACTAGCCTTAAAAAATAATATTATTTACAATCTGTTAATATGTGATGTAAAAAATTTGACTTTATCCCATTACAATGATATTGTATTGTAAGATAAATAATTAATAAATTAAATTTTAATCCAAATGGCTACAACAGTTACATTTAAACCTAAACAAGTTACAAAACATATGCTTTCAGGCTTACCGGCTCGAGCACACGAAGTTATAATTAATCGCTTTGGTTTAACTTCTGATGCTGAAAGAAAAACTTTAGAAGCAATTGGGCAAAAATATGGAATTACCCGCGAGCGTGTGCGTCAAATTGAAAATTCGGCGCTTACTCTTATCCGTAAATCTGAATCATTTAAAAACGAGAAAGATGTTTTTGAAGAGTTGAAGAAATTAATGCATTCATTAGGTGCTATAGTTTCTGAGCAGGATTTCTTGTCTCATTTATCTAAAGATAAATTAACTCAAAATCATATTCATTTATATTTAACCCTAGGTAATGATTTTACTAAACACAAAGAAGATGAACACTTTAAATCTCGTTGGAGTGTTGATGATGAAATTTCAGTTCAAATACATAAATCTCTTAAAAATCTTTTTGAAAATCTAACTGATGATGAATTAATTTCAGAAGGAGAATTAATTTCAAAATTTCTAGAAGAAGTTAAAGAATTAGCTGAACAATATAAAAATGAAGAAATTGCTAAAAGATGGCTTTCAATTTCAAAAAAGATTAGTAAAAATCCACTTGGTGAATGGGGTAAATCAACTTCTTCTTCTATTAAAACTAGAGGTGTTAAAGATTTTGCATTTTTAATGATGCGCAAACATGGTAGTCCAATGCATTTCCGAGAAGTAGCTAAAGCGGTTGCAAGTACTTTTGATAAAAAATGTCATGTTGCAACTTGTCATAATGAATTAATCAAAGATCCACGTTTTGTTTTAGTTGGACGGGGTATTTATGCACTTTCTGAATGGGGATATAAAACTGGTGTTGTCCGAGAGGTTATTAAAGAATTGATAAAAAAGAACGGGCCTATGACAAAAGAAGATATTATTGAC
>CAYVBT010000004.1:2293-4748 GCA_964449885.1 uncultured Candidatus Saccharibacteria bacterium | reverse complement strand
GAAAGATATTTGAAGAAAAATACCATTTTAGTTAATTTACAAAATTCTAAATATTTTAAGAAAAATAAAACTGGTGAGTATACAATAGCTTAAATAAAAATACTCCTCTGACCTAGAGGGGTATTTTTATTTGCTTATATATAGTGTTTATTGATATAATCAATATATGAAGAATGGTGTAATTTTTGATATTTTATTAGTTGTGGCAGGACTGATTGTTGTAGCTATCTTGATCGGGTATTTTACAAATTAATAATTTATGATCCAAGATTTTTTTACTTCACACAATTTAAATTTAATTCAAATGCTACTTGTAGCAATAGGTTATTTGATGCCTTTACCACTTGCGTATATTGCTTTTCATTTATGGCATCATTACCGCCAAGAGCGTTTTATTATGAATATCAAATGGGTTTTACTTGAAATTCAAGTACCTCGTGATGTTATTAAAACACCAGCAGCAATGGAATTAATTTTCTCCAATGCCCTTTACCATAAAAGTATTAAAGGGTTTTGGGAAGAATTTATGATCGGTGCTCCATGGTTATGGTTTTCTCTCGAAATTGTTTCAATTGATGGCCGAGTACATTTCTACATACGAACTCCAAGTCGAATTCGAGATTTAGTTGAAACGCAAGTTTATGCTCAATATCCCCAAGCTAAAGTAATTGAAGCCGAGGATTATGTTTGGAATGTTCCACAATATAAAAAAGATGGAGATTGGAATATGTGGGGTTGTGAATTTACTAAAATGAAAGACGATGCACAGCCCATTAAAACATATAAGCAAGTCGAAGAAATGAAATCAGGGACGAAGGAAGAATTCAAAATTGATCCGATAACACCAATTATAGAATTCTTGGGTTCATTACCTAAAGGTCAACAACTTTGGATTCAAATTGTTGTGAGACAAAGTATTAAAAAATATCATAGCCATACTGGGAAACATGTTGGTTTTGTTGAGCATGCTGAAGAACATATGAAAGAAATGTTAAAAATTTATACCAAGTATGGAAAAGGGGCGGGTCAAGGAGGCATTGATACTTTTGAAGTTCGAGCTCCAGGATTTTTAGACCCAATTATCAAACAAATGGTGGTAATTATTCAACAGATTCATTTTGATACCGGAATACGAGTTGTGACTTTGTCAGACAAACGTTTAACGACTGAAGATCAATTTAATAATTTAAGAAGAAATTCTCGTTTATTATTTAGACAATTTGCTCAACCGTATTCAAATGAATTA
This sequence comes from uncultured Candidatus Saccharibacteria bacterium, assembly GCA_964449885.1. Taxonomy (GTDB): domain Bacteria; phylum Patescibacteriota; class Minisyncoccia; order Phycocordibacterales; family UBA9973; genus UBA8515. The sequence goes on along the minus strand of CAYVBT010000004.1, from coordinate 3,502 downwards.
AATCGAATAGGTGCCACTCAGTTTGACGCTCCATGGTCAGACCCAACCGGTTTAGCTTTAACTTCTATTAAAAAACGTATGCTTAATTTCTACCGAATGAGGACTTTTTTCCACCCGCCAATACAATATGCTTTTAAGTATCCAGCTATTTTTTCCATGTTCTTCCCATCTGGTAAGCCACAAATCTTTGTTTTATCATCCGAAGAATTAGCCTCACTTTATCATTTCCCTGGTATGGTTTCCGAAACTCCAAGTTTCAAGCGTATCGAATCAAAGATTGCCAAACCACCTTCCAATTTGCCTATATAGTTTATCAATATGGATAATGATAATTTTGAATTTGGGCAAAAAATTAAAAAGATTAAAATAATATTATTAAGTATACTTATATTTATTGGTTTTATTTTTATATTTTCTTATTATTTTTTATCTTCTCCTTTGGGGAATAAGGATGTAATTATTCATATAACATCCGGTCAGTCAGTTGATTCTGTTGTGGTTGAACTAAGAGACAAAAGAGCCATTCGAAATAATTTAACATTAAAAGTTTTTATTAAATTTTTTAAAAAAGGTAATGGAATAATTGCCGGAGATTATTTAATTGAAAAAAAATCTCCAGTTTGGATTGTAGCTTGGCAACTGAGTAGGGGCAAACATAAAATTGAGCCGATCAAAATCACAATTAGAGAAGGGTTAACTAATATTGCTATAGCTGATTTATTGACTGATAAGTTAGCCGGATTCAGTCGCGATTTATTTTTATCTCAAATTGAAAATAAGCAAGGTTACCTATTCCCTGATACATATTTTTTCTTTCCACAAGACACGCCAGAAGAAATAGTTAAAAAATTATCAGATAATTTTAATCAGAGAATTAAAAATGTAAACTTAAATAATAAGAATTTAAGAGATGTAATAATTATGGCTTCAATTTTAGAAGGTGAAGCAAAAGGGAAAGAAGATATAAAAATTATTTCAGGTATTTTGTGGAAAAGAATAAGTTTAGGTATGCCACTGCAAGTTGATGTCGATAAAAATACTTATAAGACAAAAGGATTACCAGTTGCTCCATTAAATAATCCAGGGCTTCTGTCGGTTGAATCTGCTGTTAATCCTGTGAGTTCTCCATATTTATATTATCTTCATGATAAAAATGGTAATGTATACTACGCGGTGAATTTTGAAGAGCATAAACGTAATATTAGTAAA
>CAYVBT010000004.1:0-2283 GCA_964449885.1 uncultured Candidatus Saccharibacteria bacterium | reverse complement strand
AGTAAATATTTAAAATAATTAGTAAAAACTAATAAATATGATTTTAAAAACAATTAAACAAAAAGAATATGAATTGCTCGATAGTGGTCAGGGTGAAAAATTGGAAAGATATGGTCCATATGTTTTACGACGACCAGACCCGGAAGCACTTTGGGTAAAATCAAAAAGTAATGATTTTTGGGAGAAAGCTGAATTAAAATTTTTTAGAACTGGAATTAAAACCAAATGGATAGTTAAAGAAGGTACACCAAAGAATTGGGATATTTCATTTGGGGATTTAAATTTTTCAATTAGACCAACATCTTTTAAACATACCGGTCTTTTTCCTGAGCAACTTCCAAATTGGCAATGGACGGAGAAGATAATTACTAATGTGAGCGGGGAAAGGCCTTGCCTTAATGGAGCCCAAGGCAAGGCCTTAAGGAGCGAATCCGTCTCTGTTTTAAATTTATTTGGCTATACAGGAGGAGCAACACTTGCCTGTGCTAAAGCTGGGGCTGAAGTTTGTCATGTTGATGGCTCCAAAACGGCAGTTGAATGGGCTCGGATAAATGCCAAATTATCAGGTATAGAAAACGCTCCAATTAGATGGATAGTGGAAGATGTTTTGGTTTTTCTTAAAAGAGAAATTAAAAGGGGAAGAAAATATGATGCTATCATTATGGACCCACCTTCTTTTGGTCATGGGCCGAAAGATGAATTATGGAAGATAGAAGAACATTTCTTGGAACTAATGAAACTTTGTCGTGAAATTCTTTCTGATGATCCACTTTTTGTTATTATTAATGGTTATACAGCTGGATATTCAGCTATTGCTTACGAAAATAACTTAAAAGATATGATGAAAGATCGTAAAGGACAAATTGAAATTGGTGAATTGGTCATAGAACAAACAGACAGTGAAATATTGCTTCCTTGTGGTATATTTGCAAGATGGAGCAAGAATTAGGTTATAGTGATTAGTTTCTATTAATTATTATAAATTGCAAAATAAAATAAGTCTTTGAAAAATGTCTTGCGCAGTGACTGGCCCGAGCAGAGCAAAAACCTAGCAAGGTTTTATGTGTGCATTTTGAGAAGAGCTTATTTTATGAAGCACTTTTTAAATAAATGAATTTAAATAAAAAAACAGTTTTTGTGGGAGTTTCTGGCGGAGTAGATTCGGCTGTTTCCGCAGCTTTGCTTAAAGACCAAGGGTATAATGTTGTTGGGGTTTTTATTCGAACTTGGACACCAGATTTTATAGAGTGTACTTGGCGCGATGAAAGACGAGATGCTATGAGGGTTTGTGCTCATTTAGAAATTCCATTTTTAGAATGTGATGCGATCGACGAATATAAAAAAAACGTGGCTGATTATATGATAGAAGAATATAAAAAGGGTAATACCCCTAATCCTGATGTCATGTGTAATCGCGAAGTGAAATTTGGGGTGTTTTGGAAATTTGCAAAATCGCACGGCGCGGACTATATAGCAACAGGACACTACACAACAAATAATTTGCTCCACTCTGATAGTTCTTCTCAAAGACTATCAGAGTTACGTAAATCAAAAGATTTATCAAAAGATCAAGTGTATTTTTTGTGGACACTTACTCAAAATGATTTAAGTCATGTTCTTTTTCCAATAGGGCATCTTAATAAAACTGAAGTACGCAAATTAGCTTCCAAATATAAAATCCCCAATGCTACTAAAAAAGATAGCCAAGGTGTTTGTTTCCTGGGGCCACTTGATATGAAAGATTTTTTGAAACATTATATTGAAATAAAAAAAGGTGATGTGCTTGATATTCAAGGGAAAATTATTGGGAGTCATGATGGAGCAGTATTTTTCACCTTGGGTGAAAGGCATGGATTTAATATCTTTAAACATTCTGAAAAAGATAAGCCTTTATATATTATTGCCAAAGACTTAGAAAAAAATACGATTACAGTATCTACTAAAAATAATTTACCTCTCCCAATCCTCCCCCTATTAAAGGGAGGGCAAAGCGGGGGTCTAAATATGGTAAACACCAATTGGATTTCTCGTATCCCTGAAAAAGACAAAATTTATACAGCTCAGATTCGTTATCACGGCGAACTATTAAATTGCTCAATTTTTGGAAGTCGGACTTCCAAAACTATGGAAATTATTTTTGATAAAGAAGTTTTGGTTGATAAGGGTCAATCAATTGTTATTTATGATGGTGATATTTGCCTCGGTGGAGGTGTTGTGGAATAATAATTAAGTAGCAAGTAGCAAGTAGCAAGTAGCAAGTAGCAAGTAGCAAGTAGCAAGTAG
>CAYVBT010000003.1:42617-46253 GCA_964449885.1 uncultured Candidatus Saccharibacteria bacterium | reverse complement strand
CATCTTTTTGAATTTCATCAACATCCTTTTCAATCCCTTCCACATCTTCCTGAATCTCATCAACATCTTTTTGAATTTCATCAACATCCTTTTCAATCCCTTCCACATCTTCCTGAATTTCTTCGACATCACGAGCCACAGCGTGAAGTCTTTTTGTTTGACGATTCACTGACATTTGAATAAAAATTGAAAGATAAATAGCCTCAAGTGAAACTATTGTTGTTACAACTAAAAGAATTTTATCGATTTGGACTCCATAAAAATACAACGAAAAAGATGCAATAAATAGAGCGGTATGAATTAAAAGGGAAGCAGTCGAGCCAACCCATCTTGTGGCTAGTATTGATGCCCTCTCAAGGGTGTCATTTGATCTGGTTTTTAAATGCTTCATAACAAGGTTTATTATACACCTAAATTCTGTTATAATAAAGTTATTATGGAAACAATGATAAAAAATTCAAGACTAACTCCAAGATTTTTCTTTATATCTTTAGGAGTAATTGTGTCTCTTATTACTAGTGTCGCTTCATTTCTTGTTTTATTATTTGAAACCCTCAATAAAAAATTTCCTGATGCTTTAAATTCTGTTTATCAATATGGATATAATTCTTATAATTTTGAAACAATTCGAGCCTCACTTGCGACTTTAATTATATTTTTCCCAATATTTTTAATTGTCTCATATCTTTGGCTTAGGGAGTCAAAAGAAGATATTGGTCAGCAAAATTTAATTTTACGGAAATGGATGATTTATTTAATTTTGTTTTTAGCTAGTTTGCTTATTGTTATTGACTTGGTTACATTAGTTAAATATTTCGTTTCCGGAGAAATCACCGCCCGATTTATTTATAAGGTTACCGGGGCACTTATTGTCGGATTTTTGGTTGATTATTATTATTCTTTAAAGATGAGTAATATGAGTTTCAATAGTCAAAAATCAAAACGAGGGGGGATGATCCTTACAATTATTTCAATTCTTCTATTCTTAGGATTAATTATTTGGAGTTTTGTAATTATGGGAAGCCCAAAAGAACAACGAGCTTGGAGATTAGATGAAAAAAGAATCACAGACCTACAAAATATTCAATATCAAGTAATTAACCATTGGCAACAAAAAGAGAAATTGCCTGCAACTCTATTTGAGTTACCAAATCCTATGACCGGTTATTCCTTGCCGGTTGACCCAGAATTTGAAAAAGGTTTGTCTTATGAATATATAATAAAAGATAAATTAACATTCGAGTTATGTGCTACCTTTCAAGCTGAAATGCCAAAGGGTTGGCAAGAAGGGTATTATGGAGGAATTTCTCCAATGTACAGAGAAATGTCGTCTGATATAGCTGTTTCATCAGCACCATATCCGAGTGGCGTAAACGATTCTTGGGACCACCAAGTTGGACGAACTTGTTTTACCCGTACAATAGATAAGGATATTTATCCACCATTTGAAAAAATAAAATAAAATGCAAAATTACGATCATAATAAAATAGAGAAAAAATGGCAGAAAGAATGGGAAAATAAAGAAATTTATAAAACAAAAAATCCTAAAACTACCTCGGCCAATACAACAGCTAGTCTAAGCAAGAAAATGTATGTTCTTGATATGTTTCCATATCCATCTGGAGTTGGTCTGCATGTTGGGCATCCAAGAGGTTATATTGGAAGTGATGTTTATGCTCGGATGAAAAGAATGCAAGGTTATAATGTTCTTCATCCTATGGGTTATGATGCTTTTGGTCTACCAGCTGAGCAGTACGCACTCGAGCATAAAATTCATCCTAAAAAAGCCGTCGAGGAGAATGTTAAAACCTTTAGAAAACAACTTTCTATTATTGGTCTTTCTTATGATTGGTCTCGGGTTGTAGATACAACTGACCCAAAATATTATAAATGGACACAATGGATTTTTTTGCAAATATACAATTCTTGGTATGACAATAGAAAAAATAAAGCTCGTAAGATAGATGAGCTCGTTTCTATTTTTGAAAAAAATGGTAATGAAAAAGTAAATGCGGTTTGTAATAATGATACAAAAATTTTTAAAGCTGAGGATTGGAAAAATTATTCCAAGAAAGAAAAACAAGATATTTTAATGAAATATCGCTTAGCGTATGAAGGGTATAGTGAAGTCAATTGGTGTTCTAAAATGGGGACGGTTCTAGCAAATGATGAAATTATAAATGATGAATTAGGTAACCCTATCTCTGAACGGGGAGGATATCCAGTTGAGAAAAAATTAATGCGTCAGTGGTTTATGAGAATAACTGCTTATGCAGATAGATTATTATCAGGACTTGATGGTTTAGAATGGGGCGATCATATAAAAGAAATTCAAAAAAATTGGATAGGACGATCAGAAGGGTCTGAAATTGAATTTAAAATTACGAATTACGAATTACGAATTAAGGTTTTTACAACTCGCGCCGATACAATCTTTGGTGCGACTTATATAGTGCTTGCTCCTGAACATGAATTAATTACGAATTACAAATTACGAATTACGAATAAAGAAGAAGTGGAGGAATATATTAAACAAATTAAAAATAAAACTGATGAAGATCGTGTAAAAAATGATAAAGAAAAAACAGGAGTAGAATTAAAAGGAATCAAAGCTATCAATCCTGCCAACGGAGAAGAGATTCCAGTTTGGATTGCTGACTATGTTTTGGCAACTTATGGCACTGGAGCGGTGATGGCGGTTCCTGCCCATGATGAAAGAGATTTTGAATTTGCCCAAAAATATAATTTACCAATTACTGATAAACCTCTTGTTGAAGCATTAGAAATAACAAAAAAGGTTGGAGGAAAAATGGTGACGAAATATAAAATGCGAGATGCAGTTTTTGCTCGTCAAAGATATTGGGGTGAACCAATTCCATTGAAACATGATAAAGATGGGATAATTACAGAATTAAAAGAAAAGGATTTACCGCTTGAATTACCAAAGGTAAAATCATATTCTTCAACTGGCACAGGCGAGTCACCTTTGGCTTCCGTGAAATCTTGGTCCCAAGAAGGTTATGAGACAAATACGATGCCCGGTTGGGCAGGAAGTTCTTGGTATTTTTTGCGCTACATGGACCCAGAGAACTCTAAAAATTTTGCTTCAAAAAAAGCAATTGATTATTGGAAAAATGTAGATATGTATGTTGGTGGGGCTGAACATGCGACAGGTCACTTATTATACTCTCGCTTCTGGAATAATTTTCTTTATGATATGGGTTATGTGCCATTTAAAGAGCCGTTTAAAAAAATGAAAAATATAGGAATGGTCTTAGCTACAGATGGTCGCAAGATGAGTAAGAGGTGGGGAAATGTTATAAATCCAGATGATATTGTCAAAAATTATGGCGCTGACACTTTGCGTGTTTATGAAATGTTTATGGGTCCATTCGAGCAGAGTTTACCTTGGTCAACGGAGAGTATTATAGGCTCAAGACGTTTTATTGATAAAATTTATAGGATTCAAAAAGAAATTAGTAATGAAAAAAGTTCTATTGAATTAGAAAAAATATTACATAAAACTATTAAAAAAGTTACTGAGGACATTGAGAATTTTGCTTTTAACACCGCAATTTCTTCAATGATGATATTAGTTAATGAAATGGAAAAACAAATAGTAAATAAGAAAGATT
>CAYVBT010000003.1:40756-42607 GCA_964449885.1 uncultured Candidatus Saccharibacteria bacterium | reverse complement strand
TATTTTTACAAATCTTAGCGCCGTTTGCTCCATATATTACAGAAGAGATTTGGTCTGACATTACGACGGACTCCGACTCGGAGAGTAAGTCGATTCATCTTTCTTTGTGGCCTAAATGGGACAAAAAGAAAACTGTGGATGAAATGATTAAGATCGCCGTCCAGGTTAATGGGAAAGTTAGAACAGAAATTATGGTACCAAAAGATATTAATGAAATAAAAATTAAAGAAATATCATTAAAAAACGATATTATTATTAATTGGATAGAAAATAAGGAAATTAAAAGATTTATCTATGTGCCCGGGCGAGTTATAAACATCGTAGTCTAGTTATCTATTTATAAATCGTGTATAATTAAATAACTATATTATTAATTATAAATTATTAAAAACAATGGAATCAAAAAAAATAGCATTTTTAAATAAATTATCATTCGCAATTCTTCTCTTAACAATATTTGCCTCTCTTTTCTTTTTCTTACCATATGTACCAGTCACACTTGAAGCAAGTAAAGGATTTTTATTGTCGGTTGGCGCTACACTCTCATTGTTTTTTTGGCTAATTTCTAGACTTGGAGAGGGAAAGTTTTTAATACCAAAAGATAAGTTAATAATATTTGGGATGGCTATTCCATTAGTTTTTTTAATTTCTTCATTCTTTTCTTCATCTCTATATGTATCACTATTTGGAAGTGGTTTCGAAATAGGAACCTTTGGTTCAATGCTAGTTCTATTCATTATTTTTTTCCTTTCTTCTATTTATTTCCAAACAGAAAAAAGATTATGGTATTTTATGTCCTCTCTTTTTGTGGCGGGATTAATTTTGGTTATATTTGAGGTGTTTAATATAGTTGTTGGTTTTGATCGAATTTTGCCTGGACTTTTACAGGGAGTTTCATCTGGAAATCTTGTTGGAACTTGGAGTAATTTCGCTCTAGTTTTGGGTCTTATGGTTTTATTGTCTTTGTTTACCCTGGAATTATTAAGGACAAAAAAATCTTTAAGAGTAGCCCAATATGTACTTTTATTTTTAGCAATCATTTTACTTATAATCATAAATGTACCGCTCGTTTGGTTGCTTGTTGGATTATTTTCTGTAATATTATTTGTTTATAGTATTTCTTTGCAACACTCTGGTGTTAAGGTTATTCAAGGAGATGATAATAAAAAGAAGTTTCCTTTTGCTTCCTTAATTGTTATTTTTATTTCATTAATATTTTTAATTGGTGGAGATTTAGCGAGTGGTTTTATCTCAAAATATATAAATCTAAATAATCCTGACATTCGTCCATCTATTGTGACTACTTCTCAAATAGCATTTAAATCCTTTAAACATAATCCATTGTTTGGAACTGGCCCAAATACTTTCGTGATTGATTGGGCTTTGTGGCAACCAAAAGAGATTGCCCAGACAGTTTTTTGGAATGTCGATTTTGCTAATGGTTTTAGTTTATTATCTACTTTTGCTGTTACAACTGGACTCATCGGCCTTATTTCATTGTTGCTATTTTTGTCAGTTTTTGTGGTTCGGGGTATTCAATCTATTCGTATAGCATTACATAATACTTTTACGAATTATTTCATCATGACAACCTTGATGATTTCAATATATTCTTGGATTACGGTTATTTTCTATAATCCAAATATTTTGATGCTAATGATGGCTTTTGCTTCAAGTGGTATATTAATCGGAATATTAGTTTATAAACAAGCAATTCCTGTAAAAGAATTTTCTTTCCTGTCTGATCCTCGTAATAGTTTCTTCTCAATTTTAGTTCTACTTGCTCTGATGGTTTCGGCAATTTCTCTAACTTATGTTTATGTTGAAAAATTCACCTCAATTCTATTCTTC
>CAYVBT010000003.1:36425-40746 GCA_964449885.1 uncultured Candidatus Saccharibacteria bacterium | reverse complement strand
TTATCTCAAGTATATATTGGTAAAATTAATTTACTAATAAACAATGATGAGATTTCTCAAGATGCCCTAAAGTCTGATCTTCAGCAATTAGTAAATCTAGCTCAAGAAAAAGCAGAATTGGCGGTTGTTCAAAATCCAAAACAATATTTAAATTATATGAATTTAGGTAATGTTTATAGTGCCCTTGTTCCGCTTGCAGTTGCTAATAGTTATGAAAGTGCTTTTGCGGCTTACGATAAAGCCTTGACTTTATCTCCCAATAACCCGTCAATACCACTTGCCAAAGCTTCACTTGAATTTATTAATAAAAATAATACAGAAGCTAGAAAATATATAAATGAAGCTCTGGCTCTTAAAGTTAATTATATTGATGCGATTTTCTTACTTGTTCAGATTGAAACAAATGAAGGGAATTTATCTGAAGCGATTAAAAAAGCTGAGATGGCTGGTCAGTATGCTCCCAATGATCCAACCGTATTCTTTAGATTAGGATTATTGCGTTACAATAATAACGATTATAGTGGGGCGGTGAGTGCTTTTGAACAAGCAGTTATCAAGGATCCGACGTATCTAAATGCTCGTTATTTCTTAGGTTTGTCATATAAAAAAGTTGGAAGATCAAGCGATGCTTTAATTCAATTTAATATTTTAAATGAAGTTATTCCTGATAACCAAGATGTTAAAGACGCAATTAACTCAATTAATGCACCAGCTCAAGCTGTAGAAGAAGAAAAGACAGATACTAAAACAAAAGCCCCACTACCAGAAAAACAATAATTATTCTTTAATTTAGAAATTGGCAATGGTTAATCGTATTATTACATTTCTTAATAAAGAATTTCGAGGAGTAAACGAAGCCGCCTTATTGCTTGGCGGTTTTGCTTTTCTGTCTCAAATATTAGGACTTATTCGAGATCGAACATTGGCTCACATTGTTGGCGCTGGGCCAATGCTTGATATTTACTATGCGGCATTTCGTATACCCGATTTTCTTTATCTTTCGATTGCTTCACTTGCTTCAATTACTGTTTTGATGCCATTTCTAATGGAAAAAATTAATGTTAACAATAGTAAAAATAATGAAAAAGCAAAAGCTTTTATGAATAATGTTTTTAGTGCTTATATTATTTTTATGGTTTTGGCGAGTATAATTATTTATATTTTGATGCCATATATAGTTTCTTATATTGCTCCAGGATTTAACGAATATCAAATTAATTTATTAATTACAACTAGTCGCATAATGCTTCTTTCGCCAATATTAATTGGCTTATCAAATTTAATTGGAACGGTTACACAACTATTTAGAAATTTTCTCATCTTTTCATTATCTCCGGTTTTTTATAATATAGGTATTTTATTGGGAGTCATATTTCTTTATCCTCAAATAGGAGTTCATGGTTTAAGTCTTGGAGTTGTGTTGGGGGCATTTATGCATTTTATTATCCAAGTTCCAGTTGTGGTTAAACATAAATTTTTTCCGAAATTTATGTTCAATATTGACTGGCGAGAGATATTACAAGTCGTTAAATTATCTGCTCCTAGGACTTTAACTTTATCGTGCAATAGTTTGGCTTTTATTTTTTTAATTGCTATGGCTTCAAATTTAAAAGAAGGTTCAATTTCGTTATTTACTTTTGCTTATAATTTACAGTCTGTTCCAGTTGGAATTATTGGTATTTCTTATTCTGTAGCCGCTTTTCCAATTTTAGTGAAATCATTTTCAATGAAAGATATGGATAATTTTATTGGACAAATTATTTTAGCCGCCAGACAAATTATATTTTGGTCTCTCCCTGTTATTACATTACTTGCTGTTCTCCGAGCCCAAATTGTTCGGGTAATCTTGGGTTCAAATACTTTTACTTGGGCTGATACGAGGTTAACCGCTGCCTCGGTCGCTTTGTTTGTTATTTCGCTTGTATCGCAAGGTCTTGTTCTTTTATTTGTCCGAGGTTACTATGCCGCAGGCAATACAAAGAAACCTCTTTTCATAAATGTATTTTCATCGGTAATGATTGTTGTGTTAGCAGAGATTTTGATTTTTGTGTTTAGAAATTATCCAATGGTTCTTTCTAAATTAGAAGTAATTTTAAGAGTTGAAAATGTTCCCGGAACGATAATGCTTGCTTTGCCGCTTGCTTATGCATTTGGTTCACTTATTAATTTTTTCTTAATTTGGATTTTATTTAAAAAAGATTTTCTTTCTAATCACAATATCGATCTGTCTCGAACTTTTCTTGAAAGTTTTATCAGTGCCATTGCCATGGGCTTAGTAGCGTATATTTCCTTAGGATTATTTGATGGAATTTTTGATATCAATACAGGCCGAGGAATTTTCTTCCAAGGTTTTATATCAGGTATACTGGGATTAGCGTCTGGAATCTTGATTTTGATATTGTTTAAAAATAAAGAATTTATTGATATCGTCAATGCTCTTAAAAATAAATTCTGGCGCAATCGCGTCGTCGCCCCAGAACAAGGGGAACTATAATAGAGCAAGGTCTTGCCTTGCTCTATTACTGGTTATTTTTGTGCCAGCTTTTATTTTAAAGCTTTTTTTGCTAGTATATGTTTATGTTAGACATTAAACATATTAGAAATTTTTCAATCATTGCCCATATTGACCATGGCAAGAGTACTTTGGCTGACCGAATGATAGAAGTGACTGGGACTATTGAAAAAAGGAAAATGAAAGACCAAGTTTTGGATTCGATGGATTTAGAGCGTGAACGGGGTATTACAATAAAAATGCAACCTGTTCGAATGGAATATGAAAAAGAAATTACGAATGACGAATTACGAATTACGAATGGAAATTCAAAAACGGAAAAATACATATTAAATTTAATAGATACACCCGGACATATTGACTTCTCGTATGAGGTATCTCGGGCCTTAAAGGCCGTAGAAGGCTCTATATTGCTTGTAGACGCGACTCAAGGCGTTCAAGCACAAACTCTGACCACCTTACAAATGGCTCGTGATTCTGGGCTTATTATAATCCCCGTACTTTCCAAGATCGATTCACCGCTTGCTCGTGTCGATGAAATAAAAATGGAAGTAGCGTTACTTCTTGATATTGACCCAGATACAATCTTACTTGTTTCAGGAAAAACTGGAGAAGGGGTTGATTTATTGCTTGAAGAAATTGTAAAAAAAATTCCTTGTCCTCATATTTCAGAAAATAATATACCACTACCAAATAGTGGTAGAGCTTTAGTTTTTGATTTCAAATATGATAATCATAGAGGAGTAATAGTATATATACGCGTCATTGATGGAAGATTTAAAAAGGGAGAGTCTTTATTGTTTGCAGTTTCTTCTGAGAAATTTATTTCACTTGAAGTTGGAACATTTTCACCTGAAGAGGAACCTAGGGAATTTATCGGAAAAGGAGAAATTGGTTATATTGTGACAGGAATAAAAAAACCAGGTATTGCTTCAGTTGGTGATACTATCACTTTTTTAAAAAATCCTATGCCGGCATTACCAGGATATAAAAATCCCAGACCCGTAGTTTGGGCCTCTATTTATCCAGAGAGTCAGGATGATTTTCCAAGCCTTAAGCAAGCTTTAAGTCGTTTGCGTTTATCTGATTCATCATTTTCATACGAAGAGGAGAATTCGGGTTCATTGGGACGAGGTTATCGTTGTGGATTTTTGGGAATGTTGCATCTAGAAATTATTACAGAAAGGTTAAATCGTGAATTTGATTTACAATTGATAGTTACAATGCCGTCTATTACCTATAAAGTTCAATTACGAAACGGTAAGGAAGAAATAATATATTCACCACATCTTTTTCCAGATGATGGAAATATTATAAAAGTCCTTGAGCCGTGGGTAAATGTAAAAATTATCACACCATCTAAATATTTGAGTTCGCTTATGCCGTTTTTATATGACCATGAAGGGCAAGTGAATGAGACTGATAATTTTGGAGACAATCGTTCTTCTATTGATTTAGAAATGCCACTCCGGGAACTTATGCGTAATTTTTTTGATGACATGAAAAGTATAACTTCAGGCTACTCTTCTATTTCTTATGAGATAGGTGAATACAAAGAAGCAGATGTTGTTAGATTAGATATTATTGTCGCCGACGAACCAATGGCAGCATTTTGTCGAGTTGTCTCAAGAAGAAAAGTTGAAGATGAAGCAAAATCACAAGTTGAAAAATTAAAAGATATTATTCCTAGGCAGCAGTTTAATTTTAAAATCCAAGGAAAAGCCTTGGGGAGAATTATTTCGTCTGAATCAGTCTCTGCTTTTCGTAAGGATGTTTTAATGCATGGTAGTAAGGTTGTGGGAGGAGGGG
>CAYVBT010000003.1:32771-36415 GCA_964449885.1 uncultured Candidatus Saccharibacteria bacterium | reverse complement strand
ATGTAAGTCGAAAAAAGAAGTTGCTTGAAAAACAAAAGAAAGGTAAAAAGAGGATGCAGGCAAACGCAAAAATAAACATCTCTCATGATGTTTTCTTGAAAATGATGCGGGGGACCAATAATTAACCCAATAATCCTGGGATATATAGCAATATCATACTAATGATGACAAGGATAGAAACAACCGCAAAAGCTCTTTCGATTTTCTTTTTATTTTTTGAATTGAAATTCATGATATAATAATATCATAATTATGAAAAAAGAAAAGAGAAATAATTATAAGTTTTGGCATTCACCTATAGCCCTTGTGGTCCTTTTCTTTATTTTAATCTTTTTTAGTTATAAGATGATTGATTTAATTAAAAAAGAAAAAGAAACTTCCGAGACAAAAGAATTAACTTTGGATGAGATAAATACTTTAGAAGAAAAAAAGACATCACTTTCAACAGATATTTTAAAATTGAAAACAGAAGAGGGAAGAGAAGAGATAATTCGAGAAAAGTATCCAGTTGTCAAAGAAGGTGAAAAAATGGTAACAATAGTCGACGAAGAGATAAACGATGCATCTGGTCAATCAGGGAAAGTTAATCATGGTTTTTGGATCCCGCACATATTAAAAAACAACATTAATGTTGTTTTTTAATATGTGCGGGATAGCAAAAGAACTGCTTCTTTTGCGTACGAGAATCGAAAGGCTTTTCCTTATCAAAGATGGAAAAGCACCCGCGACCGTAGGGCGAGATTCTCGTATCCCGCACAAAATTATTTTATAATCTTGACAGGTTTGTCAAGATTGGTAATCTTTGTGATTATGATATAATAAAATAGTTGAATTATTAGTTAGTAAATCGTCTTGGTATTATGCTTGGACGTATTAAAAAAATATGAAAAAAGTTACAGTTTACAGTACCCCGACATGTCATTTTTGCCACATGGCTAAAGATTTTTTCACGGCCAATGGAGTTGTTTTTCAAGATTTTGATGTATCAACTGATTTAGAAAAAAGAAAAGAAATGATGGAAAAAAGTGGACAAATGGGTGTTCCCGTTATTTACATCGACGATGATATGATTGTTGGTTTCAATAAACCTAAAATCGTTGAATTACTTGGAATTAAAGAGTAGTATTTTTTTAAATAATGGCGTATTATAAAAACATCAGAAATGATGTTTTTATTTTGCCCTCGTAGTTCAATGGATAGAACGGCTCACTCCTAACGAGCTGATCCAGGTCCGACTCCCGGCGAGGGCACTTTTGTTTTTAGTTTAAATGTGATAATATCTGTGTTATGGATCCAGAAGTAAAACATTTATTAGAAGAGAATCTAAGGTTATCAAAAGAAAATAATGAATTACTTTTGAAGGTCCGTAGTGTTCAACGCTGGGCCCAGATTACCCGTGTATTTTATTGGATTGCTATTATTGGAGCCTCATTTGGAGCTTTATATTATTTAAAACCATATCTTGGTAATTTGATGAATGTTTATACAGGAGGAGTTTCGGGAGTTCAAAATTTTGATGAAATTTCAAATAGTTTGAAAGACCAGCAACAGATTCGAGATTTGTTAAATGATTTAAATAATTAAAATTTAAAAAAAGTTTTAGAAATTTTACAGTATGCCTAGATAGCTCAGTTGGTAGAGCATTCCCCTGAAGAGGGAAGGGTCCCCAGTTCAAATCTGGGTCTAGGCACAATTAAAAAATACCCACTAGGGTATTTTTTAATTGTGGCGGGAAAACACATGAACTGCTTCATGTGTGTCCAGATTTGAAAGATTTTTCATTAAAAATTATTTATAATTTTTTGAAAAATACCTGGCTATGTAATAGCCAAATCTGTCCCTAGTCTATAAAATAAAAAACCATCCAATCTTGGATGGTTTTTTATTTTATAGTGATTTAATTTTTAATTTTGTTTCGCGATTTTTATCAAGCTTTGGAAGTTTGATAATAAGTAATCCGTGTCTTTCAACCGCCTCAGCTTCTTCTGGGTCGACTTCTTCTGGTAATGATATGGTTCTTGAAAAAGATCCCCAATAAAGCTCTTGGACAAAATAATTTTCTTTATCTATCGATTGATTTTCTTCACGTTTACCTTTAATTGTAATCATGTCACGAGTAATAGTAATAGAAAGATTGTCTGGGGAAACCCCCGCCACCATTGTTTGAACAATAATATCAGATGGAGTTTGATATAAATCTACGGTCAATTCCGCGTCAACATCTTCTTCCCATTTTTTCTCGGTTGGCATTTCAGTTGGCTCTGAATTTTTTACTTGTCTTTGCTCTCCCTTGTTGTTTGATTCTTCTTCGTTTTCTTCAAATCGAATACTTCCAGTAAGGCGTTCTAAAAATGATCTTTTTGTTGTCATATAATTTATTTTAGTATTGGGTTATATTTACCCATACGTTTTAATTTCTCAAATATAAGAATGTTAATAATGGTGACGACCCACAAGAATCCAAAAACCGAAAGGAAATTTTCGCCACTTCCTTTCATTATAAAAAAATTAAAGACACTATGCAACACTATCGCACATATAATTCCCACAAAAAGGTAAAATATTCGATATTGTTTTAAATAAAAAGATAATCCGAGGGCACTTCCTATTATCGCGCTAGACATGGCGTGTAGTAGTGTCGAACCAAGAAATCTCAAATTACCTGTTAGCATTCCAACCACAGCTCCACTGACACTGAAAGGATTTAATAAATAAAGGACATTTTCTAGAGCCGCAAAACCAAGAGCGGTAGCAATAAAATACATAGGATAATCAATGGGTTCATTAACATTTCTATTTCCAAATATTATGATAGCAACACCAGTGAACTTAAGTAATTCTTCAATTGTAGCCCAAATTATTATTTGCCATGTTTTATCTTTAATAAAATTCAGTGAATATTTTTCAAGCCAAATCGCGATAAAAACAATCAATGAACCAATAAGAAAAGAAATTATTATTAGACCAATGGGTTCATGTTCATCGTGGTCTTCTTGGCGTAACCAAAACCAAAGCCAAAATATAGCTGGAATAGCTCCACTTAAAATGGCTAGGAGTAATGCTTTTGGGTCTTGTAATATTTCAACCATATTTTATATTGGCCATTTTTCCACCATTAATAATTTTTTATCATTAATTGGCATCATGCTCCAAATTTCTTCAGTTACGAACGGCATAAACGGATGAAGAATTTTTAGAATCATTATCTGAGTTTCAATTAAAAATTGTTTTCTAGATAAAATTTCATCTGGAGTACCACTTTCAAATATTTTTTTACTTTCTTCTAATATTACATCTGCAAAACGAGTCCAAGTATATTGATATATTTTTTCTCCAACTAAATAGAATTTATATTCATCCATTTCTTTAGTTATTTCTTTAATGAGGGCATCTCTTTCTTTTGATAGTTCTATGTCTTTATTTTCAAAACTATTAAAATTTTCATCATACTTAATATCATTTGTACTACTTAAAACAAAGCGAGTAATATTCCAAAGTTTATTGGCATAATTTTTATAAGCTCGTATTTTATCTTCAGACAACGAAAGGGAAGTGCCCGGAGTATTACCAACAATTAAACCAATTCTGAATGCGTCTGTCCCATACTTACTGGTTAATGTTAGTGGATCAATAACATTGCCTTT
>CAYVBT010000003.1:32128-32761 GCA_964449885.1 uncultured Candidatus Saccharibacteria bacterium | reverse complement strand
CTCCAGCTGTCTCCATTATATCTGTAGGATAAAAAGTTTTAAAGTCTTTATTGTTTGGAAACCCTAAAGTTGCAAATGGCCACTGACCTGAAGAGAACCATGTATCAAAAGTATCTTCATCTTGTTTTACATCTCCATTACACTTATTACATTTTGAGATATTGTTTTCTAGGTCAACCATTCCATTTCCACAACTACTACAAATTTTGGCAGGAATAGGGATACCCCAAACGATTTGTCGAGAGATATTCCAATCCATTATATTTTCAAGCCAATGCACAGTTATTTTTTTATAGTGATCGGGGATATATTTTATTTTATTTTCATTAATTACTGCCAGGGCTTTTTCTGCAAGAGGTTTCATTTTTATAAACCACTGATTTTTAATTTGAGGCTCAAGTATTGTTCCACACTTATAGCATGTACGAACTACGTGTTTATAATTTTCATCTATTTTTTCTAGCAATCCTTTTTCTCGTAACTTTTCAATTATCAAGGGACGAGCTTTTTTAATATGCATACCCGTAAATTCACCCGCAATAGGTAAAAGTTTTCCATTTTCATCTATAATTTGTTCTTTATCAAGATTGTGTCTTTCTGCCATTTCAAAATCTACATTGTCATGCCAAGGAG
>CAYVBT010000003.1:30373-32118 GCA_964449885.1 uncultured Candidatus Saccharibacteria bacterium | reverse complement strand
ATCTTTAATAATAATTGCTGTAATTGGTCCATTTATCCATTCTAAATCAATTTTTTGACCATCTTTATATTCTTTATATCTTTCATCTTTAGGATGCATAACAACATATTTATCTCCAAATTTTGTCTCAGGTCTTGAGGTCGAAATAATAAAAGGGCCATATTTTAAATAATAATATGGTTCAATTCTTTCCTCATCTTTTATTTCTAAATCAGAAAAAGAAGTTTGATGTTTCGTACACCAAGAAACTATTCTATTTCCTCTATATACTAAATCATCTTCATAAAGCTTTTTAAATGTTTGATAAACAGTTTTTACAATACTTTCATCAAGTGTAAATTTTTCTCTTGACCAGTCGCAGGATGCCCCCATTTTTCTAATCTGCCCTTTAATGTTTGAAGAATTAAGCAATGTAAAATCTAAAATTTCGTTATAAAGTTGATTTCTTTCCATTCCAAATCTAGTTCGTCCTTCTTTCTCAAGTTTCTTTTCATATACAACTTGCGTTTCAAACCCAGCATGATCAAGTCCTGGAAGCCATAGAGTTTTAAATCCACACATCCTTTTATAGCGAACGATTAGATCTTCAATGGTCATCACAAGTCCATGTCCTGCATGAAGTGACCCGTTGGCATTAGTCGGAGGCATTATTAAAGTAAATGGTTCGGCTCCTTCGTTTATTATCCCTTTTAAAATACAAACATCAGGATTAAAAAACCCACTATCTTCCCAGAGCTTGTATATACGATCTTCAGTTTCGGTCGGATTATATGGTTTTAAGAACTTTGGGTTGATGTCATTTTCCATATATAAAATATAACATATTTTACTATAAAGATAAATTTCCTTTAGCTTTAATAGAATATTTATTGGCTGAGACACCTCCACCGACAATAAGAGTTTTGATTTTGTATTGTTTGATAGCTTTAATTGTTTTATGAGTTAAAGTTTCGACAACAGCATCTTCAAATTCTTTAGCGACCGACTGCTTAATTTTTATTTTATCAAGTATGTTTGGATCTTTTTCTTTCAAATCTCGAATCAAATAAAGTACAGCAGTTTTTAATCCTGAAAAAGAAAAATCATAATCTTTTGTATAAATCATTGGCCTCGGTAATTTAATTAGTAATTCGTAATTAGTAATTCGTAATTTTTCTTCTCGAGCTTTTTGAGCGAGAGAAGAAATAACTGGCCCACCGGGGTAAGGAAGCCCCATCATGCGTGCAACTTTATCGAAAGCTTCTCCGGCGGCATCATCTCTGGTCTGGCCGATTTTTTTGTATTTCATCCAATCCCGGATTAATATTAGTTCTGTGTGTCCACCTGAAACAAGAAGTGAGAGCATAGGAAATATATTTTTACTTGAATCGATTGTAAAAGTTTTTTTATTTTTTGGGAAAATTGAAAAAATATGCCCCTCCATATGATTAACTGGCATAATTGGAATATTATATTTTTCTGATAATTCACGAGCAAAAACTATACCTGTCCAAAGAGCTGGCTCAAGACCGGGGCCGTAAGTAACAGTGATAAAATCAATTTTTTCTATTTTTGTTTTTGCTTCTTTTAAAGTTTTTTCAAAAATGATTGGCAGGTTTTTCTGATGTTCTCTTTTAGCTAAGGCTGGAAAGACTCCTCCATACTCAGCGTGAATTTTGATTTGGGAATTTGTATTATTGGCTAATATTGTAAAAACATCTTTTTTACCAGATCAAAGGAATAACTTTTAACGAAGCTTTTCCCCG
>CAYVBT010000003.1:27782-30363 GCA_964449885.1 uncultured Candidatus Saccharibacteria bacterium | reverse complement strand
AACTTCCAAAACACTTATTCCAGTGTCATCACATGATGTTTCTATGGCTAGTATTTTCATATTTAATCACTATAACATATGGGTTTTTATTTGACCATTTATGTGATAAACTTTAATTATGATTAAAAAGCATATAATTACAATAGCCGGAAAACTTGGAAGCGGAAAATCTTCAACTGCTAAAATGGTTGCTAAAATGTTGGACTACAAACATTACTCCACTGGTGATTTTATGAGATCAATTGCAAACGAAAAAGGGATCTCTTTGGCGGACCTAAGTATAATTGCTGAATTAGATGATTCTATTGATAAGACATTAGATGATCATAATTTAGAAATAGGAAAAATGGAAGATATTGTTTTAGATTCAAGACTTGGTTTTTATTTTATACCAGAATCTTTTAAGGTTTTTCTTGAGCTTGACCCTGAAATTGCATCAGAAAGAATTTTAGAAGACAGAAAAGTAAATCCAAATAGACATACAGAAGCGACGGGCACTTTTGATACCAAAGAAAGTATTATTGAAAAAATAAATAGTCGTCTTTTAAGTGAAAGAAAAAGATACAAGGAATTATATAAAATTGAAGACCAAACATCACACGGTAATTTTGATTTAGTTATTGATACATCCAAAGTCCCATTAGAAGAAGTAAGTCAAAAAATTATTAAAGAATATAATAATTGGTTAAATAAATAAAATGAAAATATTAAGCGAATTATTAGAAGATGTAAAAGTTTTAGAAAGTCGTGGAAATCTCGAGACCCATGTTTCTTCTATGTCGCTTGATTCTAGAAATATTGAACCGAATGCAGTTTTTTTTGCTATTGTTGGTAATGTCTTAGATGGGCATACTTTTATAGATGAAGTTATAGAGAAAGGTGCGAAAGTTATAATACATGAGAAAGAGTTGAGTAATTTCAAGCCAGGAATTACTTATATTAAAGTAAAAAACTGTCATGAAGAGGTATCAATGTTTGCTTCAAATTTTTATGACAATCCATCTACTAAATTAAAATTAGTAGGAGTGACTGGAACAAATGGGAAAACTACTACAGTAACACTTCTTCACCAATTATTTATGAATCTTGGATACAAAGCAGGTCTGATTTCAACTGTTGTAGATAAAATTTGTGAAAAAGAAATAATTACAAATCGAGCAACCCCCACAACTCCAGATTCTCTAATTTTAAATAAATTACTCGCTGAAATGGTTGATGCAGGTTGCGAATATTGTTTTATGGAAGTAAGTTCGCATGCTATTAGCGAAAAAAGAGTTTTTGGAATCAATTTTGCAGGAGGTGTCTTCACGAATTTAACACTTGATCATTTAAATTATCATGGAACATTTGAAAATTATTGTGACGCAAAAAAAGGATTTTTTGATATGATTCCAGCTACAGGTTTTGCAGTTGCAAATATAGATGATGAAAAAGGAGAGTATATGTTACGTGATACGAATGCTTATAAGTATAGACTTAGTTTAAAAAAAGAAACGGATTTTAATGAAAGACTTGAAACCAAATTATTGGGCGAATTTAATTTATATAACGTTCTTGGTGTTTATTCTGTTGCTATTTTACTTGGACAAGATGTAAATAAAGTTAAAGAGGCGATAAAAGAACTCGAAGGTGTACCAGGTAGATTCCAAGCTATTAAAAGTGACAACAATATCACAGGTATCGTCGATTATGCTCACACTCCAGATGCCTTAGAGAATGTTTTAAAAACTATTAATAAAATGAAAAATAATGGAAAGGTTATTTCGGTTATTGGTTGTGGGGGAGATCGGGATAAAAGTAAAAGACCAATTATGGCGCGAATCGGATATGAAATGAGTGATATTTTAATTTTGACTTCCGACAATCCTAGAAATGAAAAACCAGAAGATATTTTAAATGATATGGAAAAAGGCTTACCCACTGAGCACGAAGAAAAAGTTGAAGTAATAATTGACCGACGTGTGGCAATTAAAAAAGCTTGTGAATTGGCCGGTGCGGGGGATTTTATTTTAGTCGCTGGTAAGGGTCACGAAAAATATCAAGAAGTAAACGGTCTCAAAACTTATTTTGATGATATGGAAGAATTAGAAAAATATTTAAAATAAAATGAAAAATTACAAACAACAATTTAAGGGAAAGAAAATCACGATCATGGGATTGGGTTTACTTGGACGTGGACTTGGATATACTAAATTTTTGGCGGAATGCGGAGCGGAATTGATTGTGACGGACTTAAAAAATAAAGAGCAACTTGCCTCGTCTCTAAAGCAACTTGCGAAATTTAAAAATATTAAATATACACTAGGGGAGCTCCGATTAGAAGATTTTAAAAATCGAGATATGATTATCAAAGCAGGAGGAGTCCCATTTGATTCAATTTATATAAAAGAAGCCAAGAAAAACAAAATTCCGATCGAAATGGATGTATCATTATTTATAAAATCGTCCCCAAAGATAAAAGTTGTCGGAGTGACGGGTACTAGAGGTAAATCGATGACCACAGCACTTATATATCATATTTTGAAAGATAATATATTTGCTCAGAATGTTTTATTGGGTGGAAATATGCGAGGAGTTTCTA
>CAYVBT010000003.1:21655-27772 GCA_964449885.1 uncultured Candidatus Saccharibacteria bacterium | reverse complement strand
TGCCGTTTCTTAAAAAAGTTAAAGAAGGCGATATATTAGTTTGCGAGTTGGATTCTTGGCAATTGCAAGGTTTTGGTGAAGCCAAGATCTCTCCGAATGTTTCAGTTTTCACTTCATTTATGCCTGACCATATGAATTATTATAAAAATTCAATGGAAAAATATTTTGAAGATAAAGCTAATATTTTTAAATATCAAAAAGAAAATGATGTATTAATTGTAAGTAAGGAGGTTAAAAAAATTATAAAAGAAAAATTAAATAGCAAACTTCTATTAGTTGATAAAAAGGAAGTAACAAGTTTGGAGTTTATTGTTCCCGGTGAACACCAGAGACAAAATCTAGCTTATGCTGTGGCTGTGGCAAAAGAGTTTGGAATACCAGATGTAAAAATTAAAAAATCAGTTAAGGAGTTTGAGGGTGTTGAAGGTCGGTTGCAATTGCTTCGAGTTTATAAGGGTATAAAAATATATAATGATAATAATGCTACAACTCCAGAAGCAGTCATTGCTGGTCTGAAAGCTCTCTCAGATCTGTGGAAGTCCGACTTCCAAAAATCTGGAATAACTTCTAGAAATGTGATTTTAATTTGTGGCGGCTCAGATAAAAAATTGAATTTGACGATTTTAGTTAAAAATATAAATAAATATTGTAAATTTGTTTCTTTGATTCCAGGGACGGGGACGGAAGTATTAATTAAGAATTACGAATTACGAATTAAAAATGAAGTGGAGAAAGATTTGAAAGATGTAATACAAAATGCAGTTAAAAATTCAAAAAAAGGGGATACAATTCTTTTCTCACCAGCTTTTGCGTCATTTGGAATGTTTAATAATGAATATGAGCGTAATGATAAGTTCGTAGGAATTATTAATAAACTCAAATGATTTGTTTGCCTGCCCGTACTAAATTTTTGATTAATGAAAATTAATATAAAATATATATATAATGGTTACCATTGTTATTATCTGGCAAAAAATTCAAGGGAGATTTTCTTTTTGACCAACCTTCGACCAAAGAATATTCAGCCAAAATTATTGAACAAAAATTAATTGAAGTTGATGAGATATAGTAATTATTTAAACATTGTTTAAAATTGGTGTATTATATAAGTATGGAATTAGATTTATCAAAAATTAAAAATGTTCACTTTATAGGTATTGGCGGAATCGGTATTTCTGCGATTGCTCGGATGATGAAAGGTCAGGGTAAAATTGTAACCGGCCAAGATATGCAAGAAAATGAAATTGTTATAGAGCTAAAAAAGATAGGCTTTGATATTAAAATTGGTCAGTCATATCAAAATATTCCAACTGATGCTGATTTGATTGTTTATACAATTGCTATTGAATATTATGACCCGGAATTATTTAATAAATTAAAAGAAAGGAATGATATACCAATTAAATCATATCCTGAAATGTTGGGAGTTATAAGTAAAAATAAATATACAATTGCAATTTGTGGAACTCACGGTAAGACGACAACGACAGGTATGATTTCTCAAGTATTAGTTGATGGAGGTAAGGACCCGACTGTTGTTGTTGGAAGTTTGTTAAAAGGAGGGACAAATTTTATAAAAGGCGAGAGTGATCCTGCCTCGCCTTACGCGAGTCAAGGCGGGCTTTTTGTTGTTGAGGCTTGTGAATACCGTCGGTCATTTTTAAATATTAATCCAAAAATTTTAGTGATTACAAATATTGATGAAGATCATTTGGATTATTATAAAGATATAGAAGATATTAAAAGTGCTTTCCGCGCGATGGTTTTGAAGGTTCCAGTAGATGGGTATGTCATTTGTAATCCTGATGATAAAAATATTAAAGAAGTGATTGATGATATAAAAGCTAAAATTATAAATTGGCAAGATTATTTTGAGAGTGATTTAAAATTAAAAATTCCTGGAATTCATAATAAGAAAGATGCGGCAGGGGCTTTGGCCGTTGCTACTATCCTCGGAGTTTCAAAAGATGATGCCCTTAAATATTTAGCTGATTTTTCAGGAACCTGGAAACGTTTTGAATTTCGAGGAGAATTAAAAAATGGGGCACTTTTATATGATGATTATGCTCATCATCCAACTGAAATAAAAGCAACTCTTGAAGGATTTAGAGAATTATATCCTAAAAATGATGGCCTGTCCGCCGACATGGCAGAGTGGAAACTCATCGTTGTTTTTCAGCCTCATTTATTTAGCCGAACAAAATTATTATTAAATGATTTTGCAAATAGCTTTCAAAATGCAGATGAAGTCTTAATTTTACCAATATATTATGCTCGGGAATTTGATGATGGAAGTATAAATTCAGAGATACTTGAGAAAGAAATAAATAAATATTCTCATAATGCTAAGTCTTTTCCAGATTTTTTATCACTTGAAAAATTTTTGGAAGTCCGACTTCCAAAGATGGACGTGAAAAATGTCATAGTAACAATGGGGGCCGGGGAAGCTTCAAAAATAGGAGATTTCCTTTTATCTAATAATAATCTATAATTAAGAAATGAGAAAATTATTTATATATTCATTTTTTATTTTATTATTAGCTCCACTTTCTTTTATTTATTCTGCTTCAACTTCAACTTCAACTTCAACCTCAGGATTTATTCCTGGGCAAATTTGGTATTCGAATTCAAATTTAGTTGTAGGTGAGACAGTTAATATTTATACGGCTGTCTGGAATGGAAATAATGAGACAATATCGGCTAAGGTTGAATTTTATGACAAGAATGTTGTTTTGGGTAGTCGAGATATAACCGTAAGTCCTAACGAACTAAAAGAGGTAAGTGTTTCTTGGAAAATTACCGCCGGAGATCATTTAATTTCAGCAAAAATAATTTCTTCAACCCAAACAATTTCGGGTAAAAAAGAAAATATTACACTTTCAAATAGCACTACCTCAAGTGATAAAAAATTTGTTTCAGTAAATAATAATAACTCCAACCCAAACTCAAACGATGATGTAAATGGTAGTAAAATAGATGATTTCTTTCCTGAACAAGCTGATTCTTTTATTTCAGATAATTTGTCTGGAATCGAAAAATTTAGAATTGAAATGCTAAATAAAACAACTATCTTAAAAAATAAAACAAAAAATGACATTGCTGTTATGGAGAGCCAAGTAAAGACCGTCGCTGAATCTTTGAATGAAAAAAAGAATATAGAAGATGCTGTCAAACAGCCAATCGCCCATATTAAACTTATTCTTTTATCGATTATAGTTTTTATCTTAGCGACAAAAATTGTTTTTTATGGTCTTTTAGTAGTAGTCATTTTCTACATACTTCGGGCTATTTATCGTAAAATAAAAAATAGATAATAGATAATAGATTTGTCAAATAGAGACTAAATGAAGTATACTAATCTTGTAATGAAAAGAGTTATTTTTGATATTGGATTATTGATTTCAGTCCTTGTTTTACCTTGGTGGATAACACTGCCGCTTTTATTTGTAGGTATATTTGCTTTTAATCAATATTATGAATTTATTATAATCGGGGCAATCATGTTTGCAGTTTACTCACCAATTGAGCATAACTTATTTTCTTCACCGATATTTTTTTCAGGAATTATTATTGTTTTGTATGTTATTATTCAGTTAATTCGTAATAATATTATTTTGTATAAAAAATAAAATGAGATCACGACTTAAATACAAAAGAATAAATAGAAATATTGACCCAGATGAGATTTTTCTTGATTCAAAGAATTTGCCGAACTTCAATACTCAGCAATTTGAAGGGCGATTAGAAAAAGCTATTCCAAAGCATTCTATTTTTTTACTAGGATTATTTTTCTTTGGTGTATCTTTAGTTTTTACTTATCAGGTTGTGAATCTCCAGATTATTAAAGGTGAAGCATTTTTTAAAAAAAGTGAAAACAATACATTAACCAAAAGACCAGTTTTTGCTGAACGTGGTTTGATTTACGATCGAGCTGGGACACTGCTTTCTTGGAATAGTTGGGAGAAAGAAGATGTAAATAAACTGTCATCACCAAAGAGATCATATTATGATGCTCCGGGTTTTGGTTTACTTCTTGGTTATGTTAGTGAACCGGCTAAGGATTCATCGGGCTATTACTGGCAAGATGATTTTATTGGAAAAGATGGAGTTGAAAATTTTTTTAATGATAAACTAACAGGAATAAATGGAGTTCGAATTACTGAAATAAATGTGGGAGGAGAGATACAGTCGGAAAATGTCATTTCACCACCTGAAGCCGGACAAGATATTAGTCTTTCGATTGATGCCAGAATACAAAAAAAAATGGCTGAATCAATTTCAAATATGGCCAAGAACTCTAGTTTTCAGGGTGGGGCCGGAGTTTTAATGGATATAAAAACTGGTGAACTTTTAGCCATTACAAGTTTTCCGGAATACAATGGTAATATTTTATCTGATGGAAAAGACGGGAAAACAATTAGTGGATATTTCCAAGACAAAAGAAAAGTTTTTCTAAATCGAGCCGTTTCTGGTTTGTACAGTCCAGGTTCGATTGTTAAACCATTTTTTGGTTACGGGGCCTTAGTCGAAGAAATTATTTCACCACTTAAAGTAATTCTTTCTAATGGTTCTATTTCAATTCCAAATCCATATTTTCCTGAAAAAAAATCAGTTTTCAAAGACCACGGAGTTTTTGGTTATGTAGATATGAGAGAAGCCATTGCTGTTTCTTCTGACGTTTATTTTTATGAAATTGGTGGTGGGTTTGAAAGTCAAAAAGGTTTAGGTATAGCCAATATTGATAAATACGCTAAAATTTTTGGTATCGGTGAAAAAACTGGAATTAATTTAAACGGTGAAAAAGATGGAAATATTCCAACTCCTGAATGGAAAGCTAAAACTTTCAAGGGTGATCCGTGGCGAGTGGGAGATACATACAACACTTCTATTGGTCAGTATGGTTTTCAAGTTACACCGGTCCAAATGGCTCGGGCTACGGCTGGTATTGCCAACATGGGAATTATACACACTCCACATATAACTTTAGCTGATGAGGCTTATCAATCTCAAATAACAACTATTCCAATCGACCAAGAAAAAATGAAAGTAATTCACGAAGGTATGCGAATGGCTGTGACCGAAGGAACTTGTATGGCTCTGAATATTCCTTCGGTTGTTGTTGCGGCTAAATCAGGAACGGCTCAGGTTGGACTTGGTAATACGAATACTAACTCTTGGATTGTTGGATTTTTCCCATACGAAAATCCTCGCTATTCTTTTGCTCTTGTTATGGAGCGTGGCCCCAAAGCCGCTTCTGGTAACGCTACCCGCGTTATGAGTGAGGTTATAGATTACATGAGCGTTTATACGCCTGAGTATTTGAAGTAATGTATAGGCAAGGCCTAGTTAAACTGTTAATATATAATATATGGATAAAATTGAAGAGCAAAAAATTGATGATTTAAATAAGGTTAAAAAAGAATTTAACGAAAAATTTACTGTTTTAAAAAAGGCCAAAGATTCTCTTTTTAAATTATTTCGCCAGAAGCTTGAAGAGAAGAAAGTTGAAGAAATTAAACAAAATATATAATATATGGCCAAAAAAGAAAAGAAGAAAAATGACATAGAATCAGTTGAAACACAAATAAATCCCGAAAAGAAAGAATCTTTTGAGGACCAAGAAAATGAATTTGAAAAAGATGCTGAAAAACAAATTTCGGATTTTAAAAATGGTGACGAAGAAAAAATAGAAATGATTGAGAAATTAGCTGGTTTAGGTGATGGGGTTGTGGAAGAGGTAAAAAAAGAACTTAAAGTTGAAGAAACATTGGAGGATTTGAATAAAAAAGTGAATGAATTAATAATAGTTATAAAGAATAAATTAGAAAAAATAAAACTATTTACTCAAAAATTTAGATATTCAGATAAATTTAATAAAATATTAAAAACTGCGATTGCCGCGGAGATTATGATTGGTAGCGCTATCATAGGTGATGAGGTGTATGCTGTAATAAAAGATAAAGAGAAACAAGAGGTGGAGGCGATAGACAAAGCTAAATCATATTGTATTGAAGATGATATTAAAAATCAAGATTTTTCTAGATTTTTTACTGATTTATTCACAATATCCAGCTTGTTCTGATAACGGTTTAACCTGAATATTGCCAGTTTATCCGA
>CAYVBT010000003.1:21181-21645 GCA_964449885.1 uncultured Candidatus Saccharibacteria bacterium | reverse complement strand
TGCAGGATGTGGATTAGGAGCGTATTTTGGTGGAAATGATAAATCAGATTCATTAAGTTTTGTAAAACAAATAGATAAATTTAAGTTAGATTTTGATAGGGAGAAAAATAAATTAACCGATGAAGATAAAGAGAATGCAAGGAAAAAAATAATTGAAATATTAGCTTTAGTCGAACAAGCAAAATTGGAATTAGTTAATCACATTAAAAGTGATGAATATAAAAATAATTTAATTAAAGAAATGGATATTTCTGAAAAAGCTGCAAAAGAACATCAAAAAACTAGGATTAATAATATTAAAAATTTAAAATTGGAATTTAAAACTAATAGTGGTATATGGATGGATACAGATGGTTTTGGCTATGCATATTATCAATGGTATTTAAATAAAATTTGTATGCCGTACACTATAAATTTAAAAAATGATTATGCAAAGGAAGAATTTTATAATGCTTTACTGCATG
>CAYVBT010000003.1:19410-21171 GCA_964449885.1 uncultured Candidatus Saccharibacteria bacterium | reverse complement strand
TGAAATATTCCACGGATCCACCCGGGCACACAACGGAATGTCGGGAAAATCTCTTAATAATTTTGAGAAGTCTTTTAAACCAATAGATTCAACTGAAAATAAACAGAATGTTGATTATTATTCGGATCCAGTAGAATTAATTGTTCGGAAACAAATGTTAGATTTAGAAATGGAAAAATTGGGGGTTAAGAAATATGGTGAAAAATTTACTGATGAGCATTATAAAAAGTTACTTGAATTAAAAGAAAAATGGAAATTATCTAGTGATGTAGAAGAGTTTCTAGGCCATATAAAGCCAGAGAAATTTTCTGAAGTCATGAATGAATTAGCGGATATGGATGATAATGGAAAGAAATATTATCACCCAGGATGGGATTATAATTATAATGATAATGAAAATAAAGCATAATTTTCCTTTGACATATTATTAAAAACCGTGTAATATAGTCCTATTATGGAAGAAACAAATTATATAACTGAAGAAAAAAAGAAATCTTTACAAGAGGAATTGAATCATTTAAAAACTACTAAAAGAAAAGAGATTCTTGAAGCTTTAGAAGTAGCTCGAGCCTTGGGAGATTTATCCGAAATGCTGAGTATCATCAAGCTCGAGAAGATCAAGGAAAAACAGAAGACCGAATTATTCAAATTGATCACATGTTAAAATCAGCTATCGTTGTTAAGAAACATAAAAGTGATAGTGTTGAAATAGGTACTACAGTTAAGGTTAAAAAAGAAAATTCTAAAGAAGAAGTTACATACAGTATTGTTGGAGCTGAAGAAGCTGATATGACAAATAATAAAATTTCAAATAAATCACCACTTGGTGGAGCTTTGTTTGGCCGGAAAAAAGGAGATGTCGTTTCTATTAAAACTCCGAAGGGACTAGTCAAATACACTCTACTTGATATACAATAGAGCTATGGCCTCAATTGAAGAACTGCGCGATACGCGTATTAAAAAAATAGAATTATTAAAAGACGCAGGGATGGATCCATACACGGCTTCATCTTTTCGTACTCATACGATAAAAGAAGTTATAGATGGTTTTGAAATAATATCAGCAGGGAATCAAGAAGTGACTATTGCCGGAAGAGTAATGTCTCTTCGTGGACAAGGAGCACTTATTTTTTTCAATATTACTGATGGCACCGATATCTTTCAAGGGCTACTAAAAAAAGGTGAAATAGATGAAAATCTTTTTAAACTTTTTGTTGATGCTATTGATATTGCTGATTTTGTTGAGGTGACAGGAACACTCTTTAAAACAAAGACAGAGCAGCAAACTATTTTAGTAAAAAACTGGAGAGTTCTAACAAAGTCATTGGCCCCACTTCCAGAAAAATGGCATGGACTCCAAGACGTAGAAGAACGTTTCCGTAAAAGATATTTAGATATTCTAACGACAGATGAATTAAAAGATTTATTCATTAAAAAAGCAAAATTCTGGGAAGCAACTAGAAACTTTATGAAAGATCATAATTTTCTTGAAGTTGAAACGCCAACTCTTGAAATGACGACAGGAGGAGCGGAAGCTAATCCATTTAAAACTCATCACAAAGATTTTGATGTAGATGTATTTTTGCGTATCTCGGTAGGGGAGCTTTGGCAAAAACGCCTCATGTCGGCTGGTTTTCCTAAAACATTCGAAATAGGCAGAGTTTATAGAAATGAAGGAAGCTCGGCTGAACATTTGCAAGAATTTACTAATATGGAATTTTATTGGGCTTACGCTAATTATAAAGATGGAATGAAATTAGT
>CAYVBT010000003.1:13275-19400 GCA_964449885.1 uncultured Candidatus Saccharibacteria bacterium | reverse complement strand
CTATATCAAACAATTGCCTTAGAAGTTTTCGGTACGACAATTTTTGAAACGAGAGGCCATAAATTTGATCTCAGTGGTAATTGGGGGGTGGTAGATTATAGAGAAGAAGTTTTGAAACAAACAGGTATTGATGTGCTTAAGTCGACAGAAAAAGAAATGAGCAATAAGCTAGATGAGCTTAATATAAAATATGAAGGGAATAATCGGGAAAGATTAATGGATACACTTTGGAAATATTGCCGTAAGAATATTGCCGGCCCTGTATTTTTAGTTCATCACCCAAAACTTGTCTCACCACTTGCCAAATCATGTAGTGATAATAAAGAATTAACTGAACGCTTCCAAATTATAATTGCTGGAAGTGAGGTAGGGAATGGATTTTCTGAATTGAATGACCCAATAGACCAGCGAGCTCGTTTTGAGACACAACAACAACTAATTGATCGAGGAGATGAAGAGGCGATGATGCCTGAATGGGATTTCGTTGAAATGCTTGAACATGGTATGCCACCTACATGTGGTTTTGGATTTGGAGAAAGATTGTTTTCTTTCATGGTAGATAAACCAATTCGCGAAACTCAACTATTTCCATTAATGAAGCCGAAAGAATAAAAAATAAACCCAATGCAATTTGTATCGCATTGGGTTTTTTCTTACGAATTCCAGCCGGGTATGGATATGTTTCTTCCGAAATAATTTTTTAAGAAGTAGATCATTTGATCTACAGTTTTTTTTAAATATTTTTCGGACTCCTCCATTTTTTTTCTTCTGGATTCCAGAAATTTTTCGTGTGGATAACTCCAACACGGATCATCATCAATATAATTTACTAAAGGTAACATAATTTTTTTTCTTTATTATATAACAAATATTTGTTTTTGTCTATTCCAATAAAATCTTTAGGTTATCCACAGTTTAAAGTGGGAGGACTTGTTTGTTTTGTGGGATAAAGTGGTGTATAATATAATCAAGTGGGATATAGTGGGGAAAAAAGAATTTCGTAATAATAACTATATTTCACTTCATTATTATGCTCATAGGAGAATATACTCACACATTAGATGACAAGAACAGAATGTCACTACCCGTAAAGTTCCGAAAGGAGATGGGGAAGAGTGTTGTTGTTGCACCTGGGCTAGATAATTGTCTTGCAATTTATACTTCAAAAGAGTGGCAAAAGTTTCAGAGAAATTATCTGATTCTTCAATGTTAGCTTCTGACAATAGAAGTTTCTCGAGATTTATGTTTGGTCAGGCTGTGATTGTAGATGTAGATACTAATGGCCGAATACTAATCCCGGAAAATTTAAAAAATCGTTCAGGCTTAACTTCCAAGGTTGTGGTTATTGGTGTCCAAAATCGAGCTGAGATTTGGAATGAAAAATCTTGGAACGATTATAAATTAGTTGTAGAGAAGCAGGCAGATACCTTGGCAGATAAATTGGGGCAGATAGGTGTTCTTTAATATGAAACATATTCCTGTATTACTAAATGAATCAATCGACGGATTAAATATAAAACCCGGCGATGTAATTGTCGATGGAACTCTCGGTGCTGGTGGGCATACCCTCGAAATAATTCGACGATTTGGTGACAGGGTAAAAATTATTTGTTTTGATTTGGATTCTGATGCAATAACAAGGTCAAAGAATCAAATTGACAAAACAAATGGTGATGTAGTTTATAAAAACAAGGGATTTCAAAATATTGATGAAGCACTAGATGAATTAAGTATAGAGAAAGTTGATGGAATATTGCTTGATTTGGGAATTAGTTCATTTCAGCTTGAAGAAGGAGATAGGGGATTTACATTTTCTAAGGACGAACCACTTCTGATGACGATGAAAAAGTATCCTGATGATAAAGATATCACCGCTCATTCAATCATTAATACTTGGAGCGAAGAAACAATAGCCGATATAATTTATGGTTTCGGAGAAGAAAGATATTCACGCAAGATTGCAAAAGCCATTGTAGAAGCAAGGCTGGGGAAAGAGATAAAAACGACATTTGAATTAGTCGCGATTATAGATAAAGCCGTAGGGAAGTTTTATAAAGGTAAAAAAATAAATCCGGCTACAAAAACTTTTCAAGCATTGCGGATTGCTACCAATAGCGAGTTGTCAAATTTAGAGCAGGTAATACAAAAAGGTTTCAATAGACTTCGAAATGGAGGGCGAATGTCGATAATCAGTTTCCACAGTTTAGAAGATCGAATCGTTAAACAAGCATTTGTTCAATTAAAAGAAAATGGGCAAGCGAAAATTATTACAAAAAAACCGATAGTTCCTAAAATTGATGAAATAAAATTAAATCCTCGGTCACGAAGTTCAAAATTACGATTATTAGAAAAATTATAATTAACAAAATAAAAATATTATGACTAAAGCCAAAGCAATAACAAATGATATCGTCGAAAATATTAATACCCAAAAAATATTATTTCGAATTTTAATTACGAGTTCTATTTTATTGTTTGGGGTATATATTTATTTAGTTGGTTCAATTACTTTCAATGTTATTGCCCGCAAATCACTCGATAAAACTGTGATTGTTCTAAAAAGTGAGGTCAATCAATTAGAATTATCATATTTAAAGACGGTTTCTAGTATAGATAAAGAATATGCTAAGACTCAAGGTTTTGTCGATACTCATCAAAATATTTTTGCTTCTCGTAATATTAATCATGTTGCTGTTCGTTAATGAAAATCTCATCGTTTCAAATAAGAATAAGAATTGTTATTGTTTGTATTTTATCAGTTGCGATTATTCTATTATTTAGACTTTTTTATCTTCAGGTTATTCATAAAAATGTTTATGCCGAGAAGGCCGATAAGCAGTATGTTACTCCATCAAGTAATATTTTTAACCGCGGTTCAATATTTTTTTCTAAAAAAGATGGGTCATTGGTTACAGCCGGGACCATAACTTCTGGTTTTAAACTGGCAATGATACCTAAAAAAATTATTAATCCAAAAGAAACATATTTAAAACTTGAATCATATTTGGAAATGGATGAAGCTACTTTTATAAATAAAGCTGCTAAAACAAGCGATCCGTATGAAGAAATTGCGACTGGTTTAAATAAAGAACAAATAACAGAAATTGAAAATTTAAAATTAGACGGACTTTCAGTTTTTAAAGATAATTGGCGTTATTATCCTGGAGGTAATTTAGCCTCTCACACTCTTGGTTTTTTAGCATACAAAGGAGATGATTTGATCGGTCAGTATGGACTTGAGCGTTATTATAATAATACTTTATCAAAACCCAAAGATGAAGCATATGTGAATTTTTTTGCGGAAGTCTTTTCAAATATTAGTGATACTATTTCAAATACTAGTACCGGTGAAATTGTGACGACAATCGAGCCAATGGCTCAATATACCTTAGAGCAAGAATTAGCGGCAGCTCTTTTGAAATGGAATGCTGATCAAGCTGGAGGAATAATTATTGACCCACAGACCGGAGAAATATATGCAATGGCGGGATTACCAGATTTTGATTTAAATAATTTTAAAGAGGTGTCGGATGTTGGTGTTTATCGCAATCCATTAGTAGAAAATGTTTTCGAATTTGGCTCTGTTATCAAACCTCTCGTTATGGCCGGAGCGATTGATGCAGGAGTAATAACCCCAGAGACAAAATATACCGATAATGGTTTTGTTGTTGTAGATAAAAAAACAATAAACAATTTTGATAAAAAAGGTCGTGGTGTAGTTACTATGCAAGATGTTCTTGATCAATCATTAAATACCGGAATGGTTTTTGCTGAAAATAAATTGGGTCATGATAAATTTCGTTCATATATGAAATCTTACGGTATTGGTGAAAAAACTGGTATTGATTTACCAAATGAAACAAGCGGTTTGATTAAAAATTTAGACAGTCCTCGAAATATTGAATACGCTAATGCCGCCTTTGGTCAAGGTATTGCTTTAACACCAGTGGAAGCAGTTCGAGCTTTTTCAATTATCGCCAACGGCGGTAAATTGATAACCCCTCATTTGGCTAAAAAAATAAATTACGATAATGGCTTATCGAAAAAATTGGAATACCCAATCACTAAAGAAAATATTTTAAAAAAAGAAACTACCGATACTGTCACAAAAATGTTAATCCATGTTTTTGAATCATACGATAGTGGTACGCATAAAATGACTAATCATAGTGTGGCCACGAAAACTGGAACGGCACAAGTAGCTCTTGAGAATGGAAAAGGGTATTATACAGATCGTCATATGCATTCATTTTTTGGTTATTTCCCAGCTTATGACCCAAAGTTTCTGGTATTTATTTTCCTAGAAAACCCGAAAGAAGTTAAATATGCTTCTCAAACCCTAATACCACCATTTGTAAATATTAGTAAATTTATTATAAACTATTATAATGTTCCACCAGATAGATAAATAAGTAGCAATATAATAAGTAGAAAGAAGAAAGTATATATGAAAAAAATTTATAAAGAAATTATTGTTAAAATTATAACTTGGCAAGCTAAGATAGTTTTAGCTAAATATAAACCCAAAATAATTGCTATTACTGGTTCAGTTGGTAAAACTTCTACGAAAGATGCTCTTTTTGTAGTTTTATCTAAATTTAAAACTGTTCGTAAAAGCCAAAAAAGTTTTAATAGTGAAATTGGTTTACCATTAACTATTTTAGGCTTACCAAATGGATGGAATGATCCATTTCTTTGGCTTGAAAATATTATCCATGGATTTATATTAATAATATTTAAAAAGCCATACCCTGAATATCTAATTTTAGAAGTTGGAGTGGGTAAGCCGGGAGATATTAAAAAAAATGTCATTCCATGGTTAAAAACAGATGTTGTAATTATTACTCGTTTCCCTAATAAACCTGTTCATGTTGAGTTTTTTGGTTCAGTCGAAAAATTAATTGAAGAAAAAAGTGCTTTAGTTAATACTTTAAAAAAAGATGGTATTTTAATTCTAAATCATGATGATGAAAAAGTTTATTCACTTCATCAAAGATTTAATCATCGAACTGTTTCTTTTGGTCAACATGTCAATGCTACTTACCATAGTATTTATCCAACTTATTTATATACAACAAAAAACGGTATAAAAATTCCAGATGGTTTGAATTTTAAATTAGAATATGAAGGCCATACTTTTCCCGTTATGTTGCCAAAAATTTTAGGCGTGCACAATATCGGCCAAGCGACCTCAGCAATTGCTTGCGCTAAGGAACTTGGTTGTGATCTACTTGAATCTATTAATGCTATTAGTGAATATATTAATCCACCTGGCCGGTTGTCGTTGATTGAAGGAATTAATAATTCAATCATTATCGATGATACATATAATTCTTCACCCGTGGCAATGGCAGTAGCTATTGATGTATTGAAAGAATTAGAAGGTAAAAGAAAAATAGCAGTTTTGGGAGATATGCTTGAGCTTGGAAAATTTACAGAAGAAGAACATCGCTTAGTAGGGACTCAAATATCTGGAGTGGCGAATATATTGGTCGTTGCTGGACCTAGAGCTAAATCAATCGCCGAAGGAGCAATTGATAATGGATTTTCTCAAAAGGAAATATATAGTTTTGATTCATCTAAAACCGTTGCCAAATTCTTAGAGGGTGTTGTTGAAAAAGGGGATGTAATCTTAATTAAAGGTTCACAAGGAGTACGCCTAGAAAGGGCTGTAGAGGCCATTATGGAGCATAAAGAGCTTAAATCTAAGCTTCTCTGTCGTCAGGACAAAGAATGGCGTAATCGATAATAGAAAAAAAAATAGAGCCCGATGCTTAAGCAACGGACTCTTTTTTATTATTGTATTATTTTTACTTTTTGAATATCCCCAATATCCCTTTTTTCATTTTACTTTTTTCCTTGGTGATTTCTACCTTAGTGATTTCAATGGGGGTTGAAATCACTGAGTGCGGATTGAGCCTATTTTCAGTTCGTTTTTTTTGGTGGGCTAAACCGGTAATAATTTTTTCTTTTATTTCTTCTTCCGGTGGTTGGTTCGTCGCTGTTCTTGGAATTCGGTTGTAATCTGCCATGGCTAATTGTTTTTGGTTTAGTTAATTTTTGAATTGTTTTTTAAGACTATTAATCTCCGCTTCTTCTTTTAGTTCCTTGGCGGCGTGTACTTT
>CAYVBT010000003.1:12139-13265 GCA_964449885.1 uncultured Candidatus Saccharibacteria bacterium | reverse complement strand
TCTCTTTTTTGGCTTCCGATTTTTTTCTTTTTTCGATTGATTTTTCATCTCAATTTATTTAGTTGAGTTAAAATGGTTGTAAATTCACTCTTATTCCAGTCATCAATCGGTATCCGTTTGTTGGAATATATTTCTTCCCAATTGCGCGAATTTGAGGAATTATTTTTTTCAATCTTATCTGAAACAATATTGTTTTCTTCGAATTGAATTGAAATTTTGAGATCGCATACTTCTTTTTTAATGCATATTTCAATGATGTCAACACCGATTGATTTTTTAATATGGGTAGTTGATAATATTGAAATTTTAGCACTTTTTAATAGTTGTATAAAGATTTGTGCGAAAAGATTTACATCTGTATCTCTTCCGTAACCATCTCTTACGTAACTAAAATTTTTTTCAACGGTTGTAGCATTTTCCATGGGGCATAGGATTTTAGGTTTTTAAGGTTCTAGAGGATTGTTTATAATATAATATGTTTATACACATTTGTCAAATAAAAATATCTTGACTCAAATAATATGAAGTTGTATTATTGTAGTGAGGTTTAAGTTGGTAACTTCTTGTATAGCATGGTTATTGTTTTTGTTTTTAACTCGTATGACAGTGAATGGTTAATTGAA
Source organism: uncultured Candidatus Saccharibacteria bacterium (assembly GCA_964449885.1). GTDB lineage: Bacteria > Patescibacteriota > Minisyncoccia > Phycocordibacterales > UBA9973 > UBA8515. The sequence continues at coordinate 12,642 of CAYVBT010000003.1, read as the reverse complement.
CCTCGGTATCTTTAAAAAGATACTGAGGTTTTTTCTTTACCTATAGTAAGGACATTGCTATAGGTTTAAATGTATATTTATTCTAAATTTTCTGGTATTATTATATATATTAGAAATCTTATTAATGATTAAAAATAAATGACAAAAATCAAAATCACATCAGTCAAAGCTAGAGAAATATTAGATTCACGCGGTAACCCAACTGTTGAAGTTAAACTTATATCGGGCGATATTGAAGCTGTCGCTATGGTTCCATCGGGCGCTAGTACTGGAGTACATGAAGCTTTAGAATTACGCGACGGAGATAAAAGTAGATATAATGGTCTCGGTGTATTGAAAGCTGTAGAAAATATTAATACGGAAATAGCTAATAATATAATTGATAAAGAATTTGGTCAGTTTGAACTCGATGATTTCTTAATAAAATTAGATGGGACAGAAAATAAATCAAAATTGGGAGCTAATGCAATTTTGGGTGTTTCAATGGCTTTTGCTCGGGCTGG
>CAYVBT010000003.1:0-12129 GCA_964449885.1 uncultured Candidatus Saccharibacteria bacterium | reverse complement strand
GCTCTAATTGATAATTCAATTTTTAAAATACCACAACCAATGCTAAATATTATAAATGGTGGTAAGCATGCGGATAGTGGACTTGATATTCAAGAATTTATGCTAGCGCCAATTATTTTCCCAACTCTTTCTCGTAAGATTCAAGCCGGTGCAGAAATTATTCATAGTTTAAAGAAAATTTTAAATAAAAAAGGTTATAGTACTGGCGTTGGAGATGAAGGAGGTTTTGCTCCAAAATTTAAATCAAATGAAGACGCCCTCGATTTAATGATTGAAGCCATCAAGGAGGCAGGTTACAATACAGACCAAGTAAAGATTGGTATGGATGTAGCAGCTTCTAGTTTTTATCAAAACGATATTTATAAAATAAAAATTGATGGGGAAGCGAAAGATTTAAATTCAGATGAGCTAATTATTTGGTATCAGAAACTTGTTGAAAAATATCCAATCATGTTGATAGAGGATGGTTTAGCTGAAGATGATTGGGATGGATTTATTTCTTTAACGAAAGTTTTAGGCGAAAAAATTAAAGTAGTCGGTGATGATTTGCTTGTCACAAATATAAAAAGAATTGAAAAAGCAATTGAAATGACAGCTGTCAATTCGGTGTTAATCAAATTAAATCAAATCGGCACTGTGACTGAGACTATTAAAGCCATACAAATGACGAAGCAAAAAGGATGGGTGCCTTTTGTTTCTCATCGTTCTGGTGAGACAACAGATACATTCATAGCCGACTTAGCTGTTGGTCTAAATTGTGAACTTATTAAATCTGGTTCACTCGTTCGTGGCGAGCGTGTGTGTAAATATAACCGTTTGATGGAAATAGAAGAAAAAATTAAAAACTAATTTTTTTCAATTATATGTAATAAAAGAGCGAGGCAAGACCTCGCTCTTTTGTTGGGTAAATTGTGAGGGTTCTCGAGACAGAACCAGTTGATACATTACCCAGTAAGGTTATTTTTAATACTTTTATTAAATTGATTTGACTCTTCTTGAGAGACTATAAAAAGTGACATTATTTAAAAATTTCAATAATGGCATCTAAGTAATTATTCTTTTTTCTTTAATATACCAACTCTAAGTAATGCGTCTTCTAAATATTCACCAGACTTAAGAATTATTTTTTCATTTGGTTGATTTAAAAAATCTTCAAAATCGGTTTGAATTGAATTTGCAACCCTATTAACAAATTCTTCATTTGCACCCCTATTTCTTGCACGAGATTTATATTCTTCCTTGCAAATAGGATCTGGATACGCTAATGAAAAATTAATCCCATAATCTCTCATCTCTTTAAAAGGCATGCAGGGTGCGATGAGTATTATAGTATGTTCGTTATTTTTACTTTCTTTAATAATCGCATTATAATAGTTAATTGGCCATTCTGGATTAATTTCACGTTTTGTTGACTTAAGAGATTCTTTATTTTTTACAGTTTTTTGTTCATCTGTTAAAATATACTTATAATCACCACTAGGCAGTTCAATTATCTCTTTATAGTTTTTCGTTAAATATGTTTTACCTGCACAAATCCATGCACTAATTATAATTGGTTTTTTGTTGATTACTTTTTTCATATATTAAATATTATTCTGATTCTCGTTCTAGTACTTTGTGAACCCACTGCGTGGCTTTCAGAACTAAGTAGAGAGAGGGAGTGGATAGAATTAGGGATTAAGGAGTTGAGTTTGATACTTAAATAAGGTTTACGAAGTTCACACATTAACCAATTTTATTTAATATCAAATTAGTAATCTCTTCAGGATTAAATTTAGTAGTATCAATCTCTGTAAATTCTGAAAAATCTTTAGCTTGTTGCATACTATGTGTGTAATCAAATCTTTCTCTATCTGGCATCCTTTTTCTTTCTTCACCCCTTTTTTGTATTCTTTCCCATAAAACTTCTTTTGGAGCTGAAAGATAAAACATAAAAATATCTGCATTATTCTTAAGGGCAATATCTTTTAATTTTTTATCACGTTCTTTTGTAATTCCACTATCAATAACAACATTTATATTGTTTGAAAGGAAAGAATTAGTTAATGAAAATATTGCATCAAATGCTATTGTATTAAAATCATCAGTAGCTTTTGATTTAGTGATTAAATTCCTTATCATATCAAGCCCAACAAAAACGGTGTTTTCCATTTTTTCTTTTAAGTTAGCACTAACTGTTGATTTTCCAGCACCTCTTGCTCCGTCTAAAATTATAAGTTTTGTTTTCATATTTTTATATTTAATTTTAATAATTCATCATTAAGTTGCTCTACTGAATTAAATACAATACCATTTAACCCATATTCTTTTGCTTTAAGGATATTTTTCTCACCATCATCTATGAATATAACTTCTTCTGGTTTAACCCCAAGTTTTTGTAATGTGATATCAAATATTTCTTTTGTAGGTTTTTTTATTCCAAGTTCCCAAGAAAATGAAGCTATATCAAACATATCTCTTATCTGCCATTTATCAAGTACACTTGCTTCAAACACTGTAGTATTTGATATAAAACCAAGTTTATAATTTTCCTTAAGTTTTAGTAGTAATTCCTTCATTCCAGTAAACATTGTTGCTTTTTCAATTCCTTCTCTGAATAAATTTATTATAAATTCTTCGTTTTCGTTAGTGTGTTCAATATTAAATTCCTTAAGAAAATTTATTGCCATTTCTTTTTCTTGCCCCCAATTATTTAACTGAACAGAAGTCTCATATAGATGCATAAATTCGGATGATTTTTCAATTCCAAATTTGTCTTGCAATGATTTTGAGATACCCACGTTCTTAGTTCCAAGAGTTTCCCATAAATCAAAAATAATTGCTTTTATCATTACATTATTATATCAGATACTTGAAAAAGTTCTGAACTCTCACAGGGGTACAAAAAATGCCTTAATAAATAAGGCTAAAAGCGAGGTGAACCACATAGGTGGCTTTCAGAACTAAGTAGGGATAGGGAGGGGATTGAATTAGGGATTAAAGAGTTGAGTTTGGTGGGGTGAATGTAGTTATATATAATCTTTATTTGGTTTTTGATTATTCTGTTTTGTTACTTGTTCTTTAACTTTATCGGGGTGGAAATCATGTAAAGTAATATCTTTTTTTTGCTCTGGCATAAACAAATATGCTCTTCTATTTTTGTTGTCGAAATAAATATCTGAAGAACCCACATCTTCCTTCGGGCCAGTTGTGACATTTGGTTTGAACCCTAATTCACTATTGATGATTTCTGAAACAAGTTTGATTGATTTTTCATAATTATCGCGATTTTGTCCAAAATTATCAAATTTATTTCCGCCATAAATTATTGCATCAATACTTCCTTTTTTTGATCTTGCTAAAATTTTACGCAAACTTTCTATTAAATGTGACGAAAATGAATTAATTAATGCTGGATTTAAAAATTCTTTTGGGTCTTGATGTGACAGTATTGATATATTTTGATTTGTATCTTTGTCCTCTCCAACAATAATAAATCCTGTGCAGTCATATAAACCTTTCGTAAATTTATTCTTTGAATTCATATCAGAAATTACATAAGTTTCCCAGCCTCCATTAAGCATTTTATTTAATTTATAATAGTCATTACTTCCACTATAATCTACATCTTGGAAAGTATTTATATATTCATCATTTCCCACAAATGTTGAATTTTCATAATTATTTTTATTATGAATACAAACTCTGATAGGCTGAAAATTACTTTCAAGGTGATTAAATTTAGTTTCTACTTTAAATTTTTCCATATTTTAATTATATCAAAAGTTTTGAGCTCTCAAAAGGGTACAAAAAAGTATCTTAATAAATATAGATAAATGGTATGCTTAGCATATAAAAATGATGTGATCACGAGTTACTAAGTAAAATTTTTCGCAAGCTCAAATTTTACGTAAGTACTCGCGACCCCAGCTCGGCAATTTTTCTGCTGAAAAATTAAGCCTGCGCTTTCACAAAGCTAAAAATCCCAAGCAGTTGGGATTTTTTACGCTTTGTGACCCTACAGAGAATCGAACTCTGATTACCGCCTTGAGAAGGCGATGTCCTAACCGTTAGACGATAGGGCCAAATTAATAATTAAAATTAAAATTAAAATACAAATACGGGGACTCTTTAAAAATACCAGAAGATGAACGATTTTACAAGCAAAAAAATTTTGAATAATTAATTATATATTGTAAAATTATTGAATGAATAATAACCGTGGTTTTACATTGATGGAATTATTGATAGTGATCGCCATAATCGGAATACTTTCTTCAGTTGTTTTTGCTAGTATTTCATCGGCTAAAAGAAAAGCATATTACAGTCGATCTTTATCTGAATATAGGACAATGGAAACAGCGTTAGAATTATACAAAGATGATAATAATGGTGAATACCCAGATGACGCTAATAGAGACTTACCTCCTGGTTTAGGTATATATTTAGCAGGAGGGGAAGAAGATACTTGGCCCAAAGCACCTTGGCCAGGAAGTGTATATGATTGGGATAATTGGGAAGATCCTGATGATTCAGATTTAAGAATATATCAGATAAGTATACGATTTTGTCCGGCTGGAGGAGATATTACAACATGTACTTTCCCTGATGAAGAATGGGCGGAAAATTTTGGAGTCAATAGTTCTGCTTATTATTGTATAGAAGGTAATTGCCGGGCACATATAAATGAAGATATAGATTATCCAGGCTATTGTGTAAATTGTCAGAATTAAAAATAATTGTGATATAATATTTTTATGGATGATATTGGAACTTTATATATTGTTGCAACACCGATTGGAAATCTGGAAGATATTACTTTGCGCGCTTTGCGAATTTTAAAAGAAGTTGATTATATTTTATGTGAAGATACTAGAACGACTCAAAATTTATTGAATAAATATGAGATAAAAACAAAAACTATGAGCTACCATGCTCACAGTACTGATGGCAAAGAAATAGCGATCATAAATTTATTAAGAAATGGGAAAAATTTAGCTTTAGTATCAGATGCTGGAACTCCTTGTATTTCTGATCCAGGAGTTATGCTTGTTTCAAGCATTAGAAAAGAATTTGGTCTATTTGCAAAAGTTTCACCAATTCCAGGGCCAAGTGCTTTAATTTCAGCACTATCTGCTTCTGGAATTTCTTCGGCTGAATTTATTTTCTTGGGATTTTTGCCTCACAAAAAAGGCCGAATAAAAATATTTAATCAAATAAAGGAATCCGATAAAGTTGTAGTATTTTATGAATCGACTCATAGAATATTAAAAACTTTAGCTTCACTTGAAATATACTCTCCAACATCAAAAATCATTATCGCTCGAGAGATTACTAAACAATTTGAAGAATTTATATCAGGGACACCGGGAGAATTATTGACTTATTTAAACACTAATAAAGTTAAACAAAAAGGTGAATTTGTAGTGATTGTGTCGCCGTTATAAATGGGATATAATAGAGTTATGAGAAAAGAAAAAACATTATTTATTATTGGTTTGTGGGTTATAATTTTACCTTTTTTAGGTTTTCCAAATTCTTGGCGAAAAGTTTTATTTTTAATTACCGGATTAGCTGTAATGTATATATCTTATTTATTTTATTTAGAATACAAAAAACGTTTTGTCAAAGAAACTCACCAGCAGACATTTATTGATAATGTTGGTCTTGGTGAATAATATGCCAGAAAAAAAAATAAATATTAAAAAAATAATTATAATCTGCCTCGCAATTTTTGTCTGCGGGGTGATTATTTATTATAGTTTACCAATGGTGTATAGCAATACTTTCTCTTATAATTTAAATCAAGATAAAAAAAGTAAAAATGTTTCAGAAGATGAAAACGTCGCCTCATTAGCGACCCACCAAGAAAACTGGGAAGAAAATTTAATTAAAAATGATGAAGAATCAGTTGCTCATATTCAAACACCAGAATATGTTCGAGCTATATATATATCTGGTTGGGTAGCAGGAACACAAGATTTTAGAAATTCTTTAATCAAAATTGTTGACGAGACAGAATTAAATGCGGTCATAATAGATATTAAGGATTCAACTGGTAGAATAAGTTTTCATACTAACGATCCTGAAATAGAAAAAATCGGAAGTTCCGAAAATAGAATAAAAGATATAAAAGCTTTGACTACACTTCTTCATTCAAAATATTTATATTATTGGAAGAATATCTGTTTTCCAAGACCCATATTTAGCAAAATTAAAACCAGAATGGGCCATTAAGAGGCTTTCTGATGGGGGAGTCTGGAAAGATCGAAAAGGTTTATCATTTCTTGATCCAACAAATAGAAATGTTCACGATTATGTTTTAAATTTAGCCCTTAATTCTTACGAACTTGGTTTTGATGAAATTAATTTAGATTATATTCGTTATCCGTCAGATGGAAATATGAAAGATATTAATTATAATTTAAAAGATGGTAAAACCAGAGCAGATAACATTGAGGCCTTCTTTAAATATTTTTCGACTGAAATTAAAAAAGATGTAAATATTCCACTTTCGGCTGATTTATTTGGCTTAACAACTGAAGCGCGCGATGATATGGGTATTGGCCAGGTTTGGGAAAAAGCTCTACCTTATTTCGATTATCTTTCTCCAATGGTTTATCCGTCTCATTACCCGCCAGGTCACGCAGGATACAAAAACCCAGCTCTTTATCCATATGAAGTGATAAACAGAGCTTTAATAAGTGCTGTAACGCGGACTAAAGCTGCAAATCAAGATATATCGAAGATTCGTCCATGGTTGCAGGATTTTGATTTAGGGGCAACTTATACGAAAGAAATGATGCAAGCTCAAATGAAAGCAACTTATGACAATGAACTTAATTCGTGGATGCTGTGGGATCCAAGTAATAAATACACACCATCAGCCTTAAAACTTGAAACAATTAATTAATTTTGTAATAATTAAAGTTTATGAATAAAAATAATATTTTCCGAAAATTTATTTATGTTATTATCTCTCTTATAGTAGCTGGGGGAGTTTTGGGTTTGGGTATTTATATTGGGTATTCTCATCGTCCAGAAATAGAAAAAGTTTCCTCAATAATTAACAAAACTCCTCAAGTGGAAACAACGGCAGATTTCAATACTTTTTGGAAAACTTGGAATTTATTAAATGAAAAATCCATTTATGCTAAAAAAACAACCGATGAAGATAAAGTCTGGGGAGCAATTTCTGGGTTAGCTTCTTCTTTTGGTGACCCATATACAGTTTTCTTTCCACCAAAAGAAAATAAATTTTTTAATGAAGAGATTAAAGGATCTTTCGAAGGGATAGGAGCTGAAATTGGTATTAAGGATGAACTCTTGACGGTTATTGCACCACTCAAAGATACACCAGCTTGGAAGGTTGGAATGAAAACTGGAGATAAAATTATTAAAATTGACGATAAAAGTACGAATGATTTAACAATCGACCAAGCGATAGATCTTATCAGAGGGCCAGAAGGAACAAATGTAACTCTAACAGTTCTTCGGACCGGTGAAGATAAAACCAGAGAATTTATAGTTAAAAGAGAAAGAATTCAAATTCCAACTCTCGATACTGATTTAAGGGAAGACGGGATTTTTGTCATCAAGCTATATAGTTTTTCCGAAAATTCTGACGCTTTATTTAAAGATGCTATACTTCAGTTTGTAAATTCTAAATCAAATAAATTAATCCTTGATTTACGGGGAAATCCAGGTGGCTACTTAGAATCAGCTGTAAATATTGGTTCATGGTTTATCGATGAAGGCAAAACTATTTTAAGTGAAGATAGAGGTGATGGTGGTAAACCAAAGATATATCGAAGTCATGGCCCACGATTATTTAATGAAAATCTTTCTTTTGTTGTTTTGATTGATGGTGGTTCGGCTTCAGCCTCAGAAATTTTAGCTGGAGCTCTACGCGAACAAGGAATTGCTACATTGGTAGGTGAGAAAACTTTTGGAAAAGGTTCCGTTCAGGAATTAGTTAAAATTACCGACGACACTTCACTTAAAGTCACAGTTGCTAATTGGTTAACACCTAATGGCACATCGATTTCTTTGAAGGGAATTGACCCAGATACGAAAGTCGAATTCACGGCTAAGGATTTTGAAAATAATAAAGACCCACAAATGGATAAAGCCATTGAAATATTATCAATTAAATGATATGAATCCCGTTAGAAGCCGCGGTCACGGTTTTAATGGGATGAATATATATTATTAATTTAATATAAAAAATAAACAGAGCGTTGTTGTTTTTAATATAACGACCGCGACCTGCTTCTAAACGGGATGAAAGTTATTTTACTTACAGATATACCAAAAGTTGGTAATAAATATGATGTTAAAGAGTTTAAAGAAGGCTATGCTCAGAATGTTCTTTTGGCTAAAGGGTTGGCTATTCTTGCAACCCCTGGTGAATTAGTTAAAATTGAAGATCGAAAAAAGAAAATGTTAAAAATTATAGAAGAGAATTAGAAAGAGCAGGTGTAAATTGAAAAATCTATTATTATGGAACATCTTAAAACTCTCGGACAACATAAAATCATAATAAAAAAGGGCGACAAAAAAGGGGAGTGTCAGATAGAAATAATTAAGAATTAATTACGAATTACGAGTTGCGACAAATCGCTACGATCGTAGCAATCTGTCGCAAGGGAATATTAAAAAACAATCAGCTATGTGCTGATTGTTTTTTGTGAGTGTGAACAGTTTTGATTTATATTACGTGAACGACTTTTTTAACAGAAGTTGTACGATTAAAATTTACTTTTCTTTTTGAGCCAAATTTTATTGTGCCTTCTTTCAAAGCAAATAGGGTATGATCTTTACCAAGCCCAACATTGCTTCCTGGTAAAATTTTTGTACCTCGCTGTCGGATTATAATACTTCCAGCTTTAGCTTTTTCACCAGCATAAAGTTTAGTACCGAGATACTTTGGATTTGAGTCTTTTAAGTTTTTCGCCGAACCTCCGGCCTTTCTATGTGCCATATATTTGTTTAATGCTAGCCAATAGCCAATTTATTATTTATAATCAGTAAGTATGAGTATACATAATATATTTCATAAAATCAAGAGCAGGGTGGGTCTTGACAATATAACAATTGTGTATCTTTTTGTAATAATAGGGGTGGGGATAGGCTCGTTTGCCATGGGCCGATTGTCCGTATCTGATATTTATAATCGAAGTGAAAATATGGCTCAAGTCAAACAAGAAAGTTTTGTAGAAAGTGTAGAAGAAAATAATGTTGATATTTCTATAACAGAAGAAATGCAATTAGAAAAGAGGTATGTGGCTTCAAAAAATGGTAAAATGTATTATCCCTTAGGTTGTAGTGGGGCAAAAAGAATTAAGAAAGAGAATGAAGTATGGTTTAGTACGACAGAGGAAGCAGAAAAATCTGGATATACTAAATCATCAACCTGTAAATAATGAAAAAATACCATCAAATTATAATAGTTTTATTTATAATATTGTTCTTATTTATTTTTAAGAATGATATTTATTTATTATTTGAAAAAACTTCTTCATATTTAAAATCAGATAATAAATTAAGTAGAATAAAAGAAACAAAAAAGTTAGAATCATTAAGTAAAATAGAGATGCCCGGAGCTCTGAAGGTGGCTACTGAGATTTTTTATAGTGATTCTCAAAGGGTAATTTTGTCTAAAGAAAAAATTATTGAACTGACAAATAAGTATCGAAGTGAGAATGGTGACTTACCGGCTTTGAAAGAAAATAAAAAGTTAAATATTTCGGCTGAAAAGAAAATTGAAGATATGTTTACTAATCAGTATTTCGAACATATTTCACCAAAGAATATTGGGGTAGCGGATTTAAGCCAAGAATCGGGGTATCAGTATATTATAATTGGTGAGAATTTGGCGATGGGTAATTTTAAAGATGATAAATCATTAGTTGATGCTTGGATAGATAGTAAGGGTCATCGAGAAAATATTGTAAATAAAAAATATCAGGATATTGGAGTGGCCGTAGCCAGGGGTATTTTTGATGGTAAGGAAATTTGGATGGCTGTTCAGCATTTTGGGACAGCTCAAAATATTTGCCCAACAGTTGATGAGGTTTTATTTGCTGAAATTAGTATTAGTCAAAAGAAATTAAATGATATGGAGGTAGAATTGGACAAAAGACGAGAAATGATTAGTAAAAGGGTAGTATATGAAGGGAATACCTATGCCGAGCAAATAAAAATATATAATTCATTTGTTGATCCATATAATAATTTAGTTAATGAGACAAAAGAAAAAATAATTAATTATAATATTCAAGTCGAAGGTTATAATACTTGCATTGAGTCTTTCCAGTGATTCTCCATAGGTTAAGGGGATTGTCAAATTGCCTTTAAAGAGCTTATATAAAAGATAACCTAGTGTCGCACAATATATCTTTTACGACACTTAGTTTCAACTAAGTGTTGTAAAAGATCGTTTTTGTACGATATTCTGTAAAATGTCGTACAAAAACTTTTTGTGACGTTGAATTTGATTTTAATTAATCAAAATCGTAAATATTATTTATATCTCCCCCTTTTTATTAATATACTTTTTATTTTTTAATTTATCGGGCATTAAATCTTTATTTGTATATTTCTCATAGTCTTTTCCATACCCTAAGTCCTTCATAAGCTTCGTTGGAGCATTTCTTAGGATTAGTGGTATTGGTAGGTTCCCGTGCCTTAAAACGTCTTCCTGGGCCATTTTAAAGGCCTCATAAGCATTTCTATCTTTCTTGGCTTGGGATAAATATACGACTCCGTGCGATAGATTAATTCCACATTCAGGATAGCCAATCGTCTCTACGGCTCGAAAAACCGCATTAGCCACAACGAGGGCTGTTGGTTGAGCAAGTCCAATATCTTCTGAGGCAAAAATCACCATTCGACGAGCGATAAATTTTGGATCTTCACCAGCTGCTATCATCCTTGACAAATAGTATAACGCGGGGTCTGGTTGGGATGCTCGCATGCTCTTAATAAAAGCACTAATTACATTGTAGTGCTCCTCCCCTTTTTTATCATAACGAAGAAATTTAGATTGCAGAGTATTTTTAAAATTTTCAATATTTATTTCTTTGTAAAGTGATAAAGTATTTTCAATCATCGCAATTGCTTGGCGAGCATCACCATCAGACATTTCAATTAGCCAATCAGTGGCATCTTTTTTAATTTTATAGCCAGTTCTTTTGATTATCTTTTTCATATCCTCATTAGATAATTCTTCCAGAACAAAAACTCGACAACGCGACAAAAGTGCTGGTATTACTTCAAAGCTAGGATTTTCAGTGGTGGCTCCAATTAAAATAAGTCTACCACTTTCAACGTGTGGTAATAAAAAATCTTGTTGAGCTTTATTGAAGCGATGTATCTCATCTAAAAAAAGAATTTTAGGCCCCAAAAGCTCTCCATTGCCTTTAATTCCTGTATCTAGAATTTGTCGGATATCATCTTTACCTGCAGAAACTGCCGAGAGTTCATGGTAGTCAGCATTAAGAGCTTCCGCATATATTCTAGCTAAAGTTGTTTTTCCTACACCGGGCGGACCCCAAAGAATAAAAGAAAATATATGTTTTTGTTCTATGGCTATTGAAAGAGGTTTATTGGGTCCAACTAAATGCTCTTGGCCGATGAATTCAGTCAATTTTTTAGGTCTAATTTTCGAAGCTAATGGTTCCATATTCATAATTTTACCATAAATTATAATAAATAAATCCCCTACAAATGTAAGGGATTTATTATGGTTATTGATCGTGATTATAGATTTTCTAATTCTTGGTCGACACTTTTTAGGTCGTCATCACTTGTATCAGTTAGATCTATATTATCTAAACTCACATTGATATCAGCGGTTGAATCAGCCTCTATGGCTTTCTTAAGATCGATTTCAACCGGAGTTGTTGGAGCTGATACTTGCTTTTCATTTCTTGCTCGTAAGGTAATTAGAGTAATAATTGCGAGTATTATAATTGCGATAATTATTATGACTGTATTATTTTTATTATTCATAAAATTTATAAATTAGTTAGTAGTAGATGATTCTGTGGTGCTATTGTCTTCGACTTTTATTTCGTTTTCATTTTCACTATCATTACTATTGTCATCTATCTTATCAATTTTAGCTAAAGCGACCGCAGTATTTTT
>CAYVBT010000002.1:37051-48904 GCA_964449885.1 uncultured Candidatus Saccharibacteria bacterium | reverse complement strand
TTTTACAAGCATAGGCGTTAAAACAGATAATTTAATTTGTTTTATATTTCCCAAATCACCAAAGGTATCTAAACTTTCTTCAACCATGTTAGGAAATACTTGTTCTACTTCTTGAGCAATAAATCCGACATGCTTATTTGTATTATCATTTTCATTATTCCAGTTATACATTACAGGTGTCAAAGCAAGTATTTTTTCTAGAGATGTCGAAGATGTATCAATATTTTCATTTAAAATAAATTCTAAATTTTCTAGTGTAGTTATATTTTTCTTTAAATTTATATCTGAAGAACAAGCGAGCGATGCGGTTGTCGGATTTATATCGCAAGTCCCAGTACTGTTTTCAAATCTCGCAACAATTCCAGAAACTGTATTATTACCAACTTGGAGTTGATATGAGGGACTGGTATTTCCAATGCCAACCTTGCCGGAACTTAAGATACGCATTCTTTCTGTATTATTTGTTCCAAGCAATAAATCACCTGCGTTAATTGTTCCAATAGCAAGCATCTTATCAACATCAGCTGCTCCTTGAGAGAATAAAGTGTTCATAGTATTACTTGTAGCCCCGAAAAAAGTGGCATTGGAAGTAGAACCTGGAGAATTGACTACTATATAATCATTCTGGTCATTACGAGCCATTAAACGAACTTGCCCAGCGGTATTGAAGTTCTTAAAATCCATTCCCGAAATTAAAGCTGTATCTGCGGCAATTCCAAGAGCAGTGTCAAAAGAAGCACTAAGTTCTGCGTAAGCACTTGCTCCGTCTTGTATCGTTAGCTTAGAAACTGGTGCCGTTGTTCCAATACCCACATTACCTGAAGTATTAATAATCATATGGGCAGTAGCACCAGTATTTGTACTAAAAACTAAATCCTTTGATGATCCGTAAAAATAAACTTTCTGACCAATTGTACCAGATGCGATATTGGCATACCCAAACCCCCCACGAATGGTTCCCGTATTATCAAGAAAACCAATAGAAGAATAGCCTGAAGCTGAAGTCGACTGAAGTCTCAACAAATCAACACTTGTATTTGCCGCTTGCAAAAAAGAGGCAGCAGCATTTCCAGATTCAGTCACAGTAAGTTTAGTACTTGGGGTGGTACTACCAATCCCGACGTTGCCGCCATCTTTAATAATAAATGCAGATACTGTATTATCATTAACTTGGAATAAATCTGCTGTTCCCGTTCCATCAATAACAAAGTTTGGTGTAGAATTATTTGCTCCTAGAAACTTAAATTGTAAATTCCCACCATTGTTGTAACCCATATAAGCAGATGTTCCTGCTCCAGCAACAGTAAACTGGTGTGTCGGTGTTGTTGTCCCAATCCCGACATTACCTTTTAGTATAGTTTTAGTGACACCATCATTTCCCAATACAACAGAATTAGAACCAATACCAACTGCATTGTAACCAATTACAATTTCATTATCAGTCCCATTGGCACTAGCTTTAGAATTGTATCCTAAATAAAGTCCATTGTTTCCCGTTGTTCTACCTGTTGTGCCATCAAAAAGATATCTTCCTGAATCTCTACCCATCGCTATATTATAGTTTCCAGTAGTATTAGATAAAAGAGAACCAACTCCATTCGCAGAATTATTATCTCCTGTTGTGTTATTTTGAAGAGAGTATGCTCCTTGTGCTAAGTTAAAACTTCCTGTTGTATTGGCTCCCAATGCTCCCGTTCCAAAAGCTGAGTTATAACTTGCTTGTGAACTTGAAACAGCAGTAGAACCCATTGTAAAATTACCAGCATTACCAAGAAATATATTACCACCTACTGGTGTTATTCCGTTTCCATTTAATCCATAACTAAAATCATGAATAAAAGGAATACCATCTTTATAAATAATACCATAAGGTGTTACTCCTATTGTTGCTGGTAATCTGAAATTTTTTGTAATTTCAAGTTGTTGAGCTGGACTCGTCGTACCAATCCCGACGTTGCCTGTACTTCTATTTATTGTCAATCTATCAACAAAGCCAGCACCTTCCATACTTTGTACATTAAAAGTATTTGCAGAAGCCCCATTATAAAATAATTTGAAACCATAACTTGTTCCAGTTATTAAAGAACCAGCACCTTCTGCCATTACAAAACCGCTATCCTGATTTGCCCCAGACACTAACCCAACTAAGGCATTATTAGCAAAAGCACTATCTCCAATTTGCAACGGAACTGTTGGCGCTGTCGTTCCAATTCCAATATTACTAACACCAATCGACATAATTGTCGTCGCTGCTCGAGAAATTTCTAAATTTCCAGTTAATGCGCTTAGCGCAATTGTTGCTCTACTAGCACCGACTCTTTCTATTCTTATACCATCATTCGCTGTATCCCCTGACTGTAATATACTTAGTAGCCCTGTAGGAGTATTTGTCCCAATGCCGACATTACCACCATCAATAACAGATAAAGCCGAGTTTGCTCCATCTAAAAATTCTACAATCTTTCCTGTTCCATTTTGATTCACAGTCAAACCAGTAAGAGTAGAATTTCTTGTTATATCAATACCCCCAGAACTTACCGTAATATTGCCGTTTGGTAGCAAAATGCTACCATTTTCAATTCTAAAATTACCCGTTCCAAGATTTAATAATGTTGTTGGACTCGTCGTCCCAATACCGACATTACCTGATTTTATTACCATACTAGAGCCAGCTAAAGTTGCAATGTCTGTTATTGCTCCGCCTAATCCCATATCACCAGCGGTTGATAAATATCCATTCGGTATAGCTAATCTTGTAACCCATGTTCTCGTTGCTCCTACCGTAGTTTCAGCAGAAGATTGAAAAAGATGACCATGAGAAGAAACAGCCCATTTAGCTCCAATATTTCCATATGTAACTTTATTTTGACTATCTGTTAATTGAGCAATATAAAGACCAGTTGTATTATCTGTAGTCATTATTCCATTCAATCCAGCAACCGATCCTGCTCCATGAACTTTTATTACTCCGTTCACATCTAATGTTTCGCTTGGTGACGTCGTCCCGAGACCGACATTGCCAGTTGAATTTATTGTCATTGCTCTATTTGCATTGATATTAAAACCAATTTCTGTGCCACTAGGAGCATTGAGTGAAGTTCCTCTAAAACTTGCAATTAATGCAAAATTACTTGCGGAAGGTGTTACACTTGATGCCCAAAAACCTCCCCACTCATTATTATATTCACCTAAAATTAATCCTCCTCCAGTCGAACCTTTTATTTGAACTGGATAAGAAGTTATTCCTAAAACATCTAATTTATATCCTGGTGTTGTCGTTCCAACCCCAACATTTCCGCTAATAATTACCCCATCTGCAGGAGCAGCGTTTACTCCCCCATAAGATCCGATAGATATTCCTCCCGCAACATCCAAAGCACTAACCGGTCTTATTGCACCAGATAAAGCAATTCCGATTCTATTATTACTATCAATTTTCAATGTTGCACTGTTATAAGCACCAGTTGTACGAGAATCCAAATAAACGTAGTTAGTAGTTGAAGAAGTTGAAGCCTGTCCAAAAACACCAAACGAAGCTGCTCTTATAGCATTTGATTCTAATGTTCCAATATAAGCTGAATTTATATCATATGCAATTCCTCCGGTAGTCCTCAATCCATATTGGATTATGCCTGGCCTAGAATTTGCAGAAAGAGGATTGGAAATAATTTTTAAACCATAATAATCAGTGTCTTTATTGACTGAAACTGTTAATAGAGAACTTGGTGTTATAGTTCCAATCCCGACATTGCCAGTTATATTATCTATCCACATTCTCTCTGAAGTTCCAGTATTAAATCTAATTGGTGCTCCTGTAGCCGAGGATATAGAAAAATTGTTTGTGGCAGAATTTATTGAAGCTATATCGCCCCCAAGACCATAACCAAAAACCAAAGAAGCTTGACTATTCCCACTACCACCATATATCTTAAGTAAACCAGTATTACTAGAACTTCCTATTATTTTTGTATCACCAACAACTTCTAATTTATGAGTTGGACTTGTCGTTCCGATTCCAATATTTCCGTCACCATTCATTCTCATATATTCTGTACTTCCAACCATAAATTTAACTGCGTAAGAAGATGAATATGGTTTTATAAAAAAATCTGTAGAACCAATAACTCCAGCAATGCTACCAATTTGCCCCGATCCCATATTTAAACCAGCGATATAACTTGTAGTCCAATATTTACCTGGAACTCCGAGTGAGCCACCAGATGATACCGTCGGAACAATATTCCCAGTCACAGTTAATGCATCAGTTGGTGATGTCGTCCCCATTCCCACCCTATGATTCGCACTATCTACAAATAAAGTATTAGTATCAACAGTTAAATTATGTAGACCTAAATCAACATTGGTATTTCCACCTGTATAAGGAATTAATCCTGACAAATTAGAAGAGGTTAAATAATTTCCAGCTGGTTGTTTATTATTAAAAATTAACCAATCTGTTGATGACAAATATCCATCAACCAAATTTGTGGCCACTCCTAATTTTGTTTTTATAGAAGAATTTGTTTCATCGCCTGTATTTGTCCCAGAAAGATTTGAGCCAATAATATTTCCTGTGGCTAAAATATTCCCGTCTACACTTATTTTCTCTGAAGGAGTACTTGTCCCTATTCCCAACATAGAATTCGCACTATCCCAAAATAAATTTGTATTATCCTCTGTAAGGCCAGAGGCTCCCTGGAATGGAATTGAACCGAAAGTAAATGCGGGGTTAATAGTCCCAACTACATTTCCCGTGAGGTTACCGGTGATAGTTAGATCTCCGTTGATATTTGCATCACCTGAAACAATAAGAGATTTTGTCTCTACTTCATCTGCTAGTGAATTAGATAACCCTTTGATGCTGTCTGATATAGAATCAAATATTTTACTGACTTGTCGAGAAAAAAATACTTCTGAGACAAAATTAGAAACATCGATACTGTTTCCGTTTTCGCCTTTCGGTCCTTGAGGGCCAACTGGCCCAATCAAACCTTGTGAACCTTGAATTATTTTTGTATCTGTTTTAGTTATTTGGATTGCTGGTGGAATAATTTCGTTTTTTGTTGTTTTTGGATTTTCTTTATTTGATGAGGGAATACTAGGAACAGTTTTCTTTGAAGTATTATTATCAGAAATAATTGTATCAGTATTTTTATTGTCGATTCCTATAACTGCTTGATTAAGAGCAATTCTTGTTTCAACAAAATTGTTTATTAGTCCTTTTATAAAATAGTTCCAACCATAAGCTAGGTCGCCAGCGACTGAGACTAGAGACGATCCGAGTGAGGTATTATTTGTATATTCTTTATTAGAAAGTGGGATAGAAATATCGATAGCAGTTGCAGTAAGATTTGTTTTCTTATTTACAGAAAATTCTGTTGTTTTGATTTCAAATTGATTATCTAAATTAGGAAAATCTGGAATATTTTTCTTAAACAATGAAAGTGAATCATTTATTAAACATGCAACATCTGCATCATTACATATGACTCTTTCTGTTATCTTTTCGTTATTATAAGCAAGTAATATTTTAATGGGAAAAGTCACAAAAATAACAAAAATCAGTATAATGAAAAATGTATACTTATAATTTTTTATTTTTTTATTTTTTTCCATTTATATGTATAAAATACAAGTATATTATTCAATATTTTGAGTAAAAAAGGATTAAATTTATGTGGATAAGTAAAAGAAAAAAACCATATCTCATGGTTTAATTTTAACTTCAAAAATTTATAATATTAAAGATTAAAAATTCTCTTCGCATTAGCGAAAATCGCTTCCGAAACTTCATTTTCAGGTAAGTTTTTTATCTCTGCGATTTTTTTAACTATTTCTTTTACGTACACTGGCTCGTTTCTCTTGCCTCTATGAGGGACTGGAGCCACATAAGGACTATCTGTATCAGTTAGAATCATATCAAGTGGTGTTTTTTTAATAACCCCTATATAATCACAAATTTCAGGTTTTGGCTTATAGGTTATCGGTCCTGCAAAAGAAATATATACTCCTATCTCTACAAATCTTTCCATATCCTCTACACTGCCAGCAAAAAAATGCGACACTCCAATCTTTGGAAGTCCGACTTCCAAAGATTTTGAATATCTCTTAATTAATTCATAGACATCAAAATAAGCATTGCGAGTTTTGTCAGTAAGATTATTACGAACATGAAGCATCAGAGGTAGCCCAAGTTCATTGGCAAGTTCGATTTGAGAAATAAATGCAGTTTTTTGTTTTTCAATACTATCTTCATCCATGTGATAATAATCAAGTCCACACTCCCCTATGCCAACAACTTTGCCGAGCTTCGCAAGTTCTCTGTATTTCTCTTTATTAAAGATTTCTCCTCGTGATGTAAACTCTTTTCCTTCATCTCCTAATTCACTCACATCATGATACGACGCTCCGGTATGAATTGGGTGAAGTCCAATCGTTGAATAAACTCCTTCGGGATAATCATTCGTCATCTCAACTGCTTTTTTCGAAGTATCGTATTGAGTACCGATATTTATAATCCAAGTATCATTATCTAGGGCCCGACGAATAACCATCTCTCGATCTTCATCAAAAGCTTTAAAATTCGTATGCGCATGTATGTCTATGTATTTAGGCATAAAGTAAATATATCATTTATAAATAAAAAGAAAAACCACTATAAAAAGTGGTTTTCATCTGATTTTAGGGGTTTCCCAATTATGTTAAGGTAGGCTTCCTCAAATGTTAGTTTAGGTGTGCTTATGCCCAACCCCCTGCTTAGTCCATTAGTCATTCCTTTGTTAAAAAACAATTCATATTGTATAACTCTCAATTCTTCCTCTTCTTTTTTTAATTTCTTATTAAGACTATTTAATGTCTCAAAAGAAAAAAGATCAACTAACTTTTTTAAAAAAATGATTATTTTGTTTTTCATTTTTTGAGTATCGGTTTTATCCGATGTGTTTGATTATTAGTTTATTTTTTTTAGCTATTCTAAAAGCTCTTAATACCCTTAGAATAGCCAGCAAGAACTAACCCAAAAATCTTATTTCAAGGTACTTTGTAAAATCTATTTTTATATTACAACTATAGCAACATTTGTCAACAACTATAGGTAATGTGTATACCTAAAACATATTGCATAGTGGTCGTATGTAAATTTTATGTACATGTATATCTATATATTTAAGTAAAAATTAAATATATAATTTATAGATAAAAAGAAAACCACCTAAAAAAGTGGTTAACTTTTTTAGGTGGTAATTTTTTTGAATGAATTTTAATTACTCGCCGTCCAATACTTCTAATTCTTCTTTTTTTCCTGACAGCCTCATAAGATAAAAAACACCAAAATTAATAAGGGCACAAAGACTTATTACAGCACAAATACTATTAATAATTATCTCTGCTAATTCTTGTTCTTGCAAAGGCAACTTCTCGTATTGCTTAGGAATTAGGGCAAATACAAAAGTAAAAATGAAAATTGATAATGACGTAACAGTTATAGCGTCATACATTCTTTTTTGTAATTTAATAATTTCTTGATTATTTGTTTTCATTGTAAAAAGAATTAAATTGTGAGACATAAGATTTTTAAGAACTCCTTTATTACAAAGAATCTTTAAAAATCCTACATCTACAAAATATTTCAAAATATAAAAGAACTACACTATTTATAATATAGCATATTTATTGTCGTTTGTCAAAATCTATTCTTTTCTTAAAAACAAAGGGGTTTCTGGCTTTTTATTATCTCTAATTAATTGTTTCAGTTTTATATTTGTCTCGGGCATAATAGGATTTAGCATTCGAGCGATAGAATAGAGCTTCAAAACTAAATCTTTTATCATTTCTTTCCCTTTCTCAACATCTACTTTCACAACTTTAAATGGTTGAGTTTCTTGAATTATTTTATCGAGTTCGCCAATTTTTTCCCAAACAAATTCTGTCGCTTTCTTTAAATCAAATTCTTCGTAATATTTAAAATATTGACTAAAATCTTCTGACTCTGAAATTTCTGGACATTTATCTAAATATTTTTCAGATAAAGTTAAAATACGAGAAGATAAATTCCCCAAGCCATTTGCTAATCCTGAATTATAAGCATCGCGGAATCGCTCAATCGTAAATGGACTATCTTCAAAACTTCCTACTTCACGAAGTAAAAAATATCGCAGTGCATCTGTCCCATATTCAGAAACTATATCTCTAGGGTCAACAACATTACCGAGTGTTTTCGACATTCTTATTCCCCCTTCACCTGTGATAAAACCATTTACTATTATTTGATGAGAATTGGGAACATCAGCCGCCATCAACATCGCTTGCCACATCGCCGACTGGAAACGAGTATTATCTTTTCCACAATACTGGGTAGGTGTACCATTAACCCAATATTTTTCAAAATCCCCATCTGTTTTAGGCCAACCAAGAGTTGAAATATAATTTACGAGTGCATCAAACCATACATACATAACTTGATTCTCATCACCTGGCACAACTATCCCCCATGGCATTTTTTCTTTCAACCTAGAAATTGAAAAATCCTGCAAACCATTTTTGACAAAGTTTTTAATTTCATTTAAGCGAAATTCAGGAATAACAAAATTTGGATGCTCGTCGTAGAATCTTAATAATCGATCTCCAAATTCACTATATTTAAAAAAATAATTTTCTTCATTAATTATTTTAAGTGGAATTCCTAGGTGATCAGGACAAAAACCATCTACAAGTTCACTATCTGTTTTTTCACTTTCACATCCGACGCAATATTTAGCTTCGTAAGTTTTTTTATAAATATATCCATTGTCAGATACTCTCTTCCAAAATTCTTGAGCCGCCTGCTCGTGGCTCTTATCAGTCGTCCGAACAAAATGAATGATACTTTCATCTACCCCAAACATTTTAAGTTGTTCTTTAAAAACTTCAAACCCTAGGTCGACAAATTCTTGAGCTGTCTTTCCTTGCTCTTTAGCTTTTTCAAATATTTTTATTCCATGCTCATCAGTCCCTGTATTAAAATAAACATCGTACCCAATAAGTTTTTTATATCGAGCAATAGTATCTGCCCGGACAAATTCAAGAGCGTGCCCCATGTGAAGTGGTGCATTTACATAAGGAAGTGTAGTTGTAAGAAAAAATGATTTTTTCATATTAATCGGTTTTAGAAAGAATTTTTTTCTTTTCCAAATCATCTAAAAATTCTAATAAACAAACTGCTACTGGAATAGCAAGTATGACCCCCATAAAACCAGCAAGTTCTGCTCCAATAATAATCGACAAAATAACCACGAGAGGTGAAATGCCGATAACTTTTTTAATTATTAGTGGATAAATTAAATAATTTTCAAATTGATGTAGAATAAAATATAAACCAAATGATAACAATGCCATTGTCACTCCACCATCTAAATACCCAAATAAGGTAACAGGAACTATCGCCAAAAAAATTCCAAAAGGAACAAGCATACAAAATGATGTCAAAATAGCAAGAACAAGTGAATACTTTACTCCTAAAATTGTAAGCCCTAGATAAGCAAGGATTCCAATAATAAGACCGAGTAACATTTGCCCTTGAACCCAGCGACCAATCTTGTGCTCTGTGCGCTGCCAAAGATCAATAATATATTCTTCACTTTTCCTTGGAGTAAAAATCAGCAAGAAATTTTCTATACCCTTCTCAGTAATAGAAAGATAAAATGAAATAATGACGATAAAGAAAAAATTCAAAATTCCCCCAAAGGCCCCACTAAAAACATCCATAAATCCACCCGAAAAACCATTTATCAATACCTGGGTACTTTTTATAACTTCCCCAATTGAAGCATTCCTCGAAATATCTGAGACCACATCTTTAGCTCCAGTAATAGCATCAGGTTGAAATGAATTTAGAATACTGCTATTGGGAATGTACTGACTAAGCGACGATACAAGCACCGACATTTCTTCGATAAAAATCGGCATGAAAACAGAGAGAAGTCCAATAATAACACTAATCGTTGCAACATAAATCAAAAATACAGCCAATGATCTATTTTTTATATATGGCTTAATCCTTTTGTAAGCTGATTCAACAAAAGAAGCGATAACAATAGCGATAAGGATAACGAGCACAACATTATACAATTTTATAATAGCTATAACTAAAACCCCCAAAAGGAGGATTTTTATTAAAGTATTTGTTGAAATACTTATATGCATATTTTTGTCCATATACTCTATGATAACACTCGTTAGTGAATTTTGCCAATAATTAGAATTTCAATATTTTTTTGAATTCTATTTCACTCTTATATGGACCGATAATTGCGAGATTTAATTTTTCTGTCTGAAAAATAACTTTTGCCATTTTCTGTATACCACTTGAAGTGACACTATTAATTTCTTTTATTTTTTCATCTAAAGTTTTTATCTCATTTTTCATCAATTCTTGACCACCATAAAAATTTGCCACATCATCGGTTGACTCAAGAGACATTTTCATATTTCCAATTAAAAAAGACTTCACTTTATTTAATTCTCGATCCTCTACTTTCTGAGTTTTTAAATTGTTGCATTCCTTCAAAATCTCCTTCACCACCTCAGCTGTTCTTGTATTATTTACTCCGGCCGATATTTGAAAACTTCCATAATCAAGTGATGGGTCATTGTAAGCCCTCACATAGTAAGCCACACCCATTTCTTCGCGAAGTTTATTAAATAACCTTGAACTCATTCCCGCCCCAAGTACAGCCCCCAGTAGTGAAATAATCGTATTTCTTTTATCCATCAAAGGGAAAGTTCTAACTCCTAATACAAAGTGAGTTTGGTCTGTTTCTTTGTACAAAATTTTGACCTTTGGTTGATTTTCGGTGTTTTTTGTTTTTTCTTTCTTTAGACTTTTATTTGAAGATATATTTTTAAAATATTTATCAACTTCTTTATAAACATCTTCATTTTTTATATTGCCTGCGACAATTATAACTGTATTAGAAGAAACATAGTGGCCGGCTTTATAATTCACAAAATTATCTCGAATCATTTTACTGATATTTTCTTTTGGTCCTAAAGTACTACGTCCTGCTGGTTGGTCGCCGTAAAGAACTTCACTCCATAAATCTTGAACATGGGCTTGAGGCATATCTTCATACATATTTATTTCTTCAATAATGACACCTTTTTCTTTTTCCATTTCAGCTTCTGGAAAAGTTGAATTTAAATAAACATCCGAAACAATATCAAAAATCTGGGCAAAATTTTTAGCATCCCCTTTGGCATAATAACCCGTCATTTGATTCCCGGTAAAAGCATTATATTGGCAACCTAAAGCATCAAGCTCGTGAGAAATCAATTGAGCGTTTGGCCTTTTTATTGTGCCCTTGAAACACATATGCTCCAAAAAGTGTGATATACCGTTTATTTCTTTCGGCTCATAATCACTCCCAGTGCCAACTAAAACAAGGACGGTAACAGTTGGATTGTCTTTCATTGGTATCGTCACGACGCGTAAACCATTTTTATATGTTTTCTTTTTAGCTTTTATCATATGGTGATATTACCATATTTAATGGTATAAAAAAACTTTGACATTATATTAGATATGAGATAATCTTTGATTAAAATAAACCTTAAATATTTAAACCATGAATAATAATAAAAATTCTGAAACAGATCAATTACCTCTTTCTGTTCTACTTGATATGCTGGCTTTTGATTCAACAGATCAAGAAACAAGAGGTGTAGTAAAAAAAATAATTCTTCGTGATTATGAAAAAAAACCTTTAATTAGGACAAAAAAATCGGATCAAAAAATAAAAGACCCGAGCACTTCTACTGAAAATTGTGTAAAAATAATTACACATCATCAGGCCGACTCAACACAATAAGGGTGATACC
>CAYVBT010000002.1:34813-37041 GCA_964449885.1 uncultured Candidatus Saccharibacteria bacterium | reverse complement strand
TTTTTAATTCATCCTTTCTTTTATATAATCCACTATTTCTTCTTTTTTGATGCGGACTTGTTCACCAGTATCTCGGTCACGAATAGTAACAGAGTTGTCAGTTAGAGTATCAAAATCAATAACTATACACCAAGGTGTACCAATTTCATCTTGCCGGCGATAGCGCTTGCCGATATTGCCATTGTCGTCCCAGGCGACCCAGCCAAATTCTTTTTTTAATTCTCCAAAAACATTCTTTGCATAAGATACAAGCTCGGGTTTATTTTTCAAAAGTGGTGAGACACACACTTTATATGGAGCGATAGCTGGTGGAATTTTTAAATAAACTCGGACATTATCTCCTTCTCCACTTTCTCGATAAGCTGAACAAAGTAAAGCTAAAATTGCTCTATCAACACTGATGGTAGGCTCAATAACATGTGGAATAAATTTTTCAGCAGTTTGTTCATTTAGTATTTCCATCGATTCACCAGAAAATTCCTGATGTCTCTTTAAATCATAATCACCTCGATGAGATAACCCCGTTAATTCTTTTATGCCAAAAGGATATTCAAATTCTAAGTCAACCGTCTTTCGACTATAATGCGCTCGAGCCGTATCTGGGTGCTCTAGTGGATGAAGTTTGGAAACATCAACACCTATTTTAGAAAGCCAATCTTTTTGTTCTAATAAAAAATTATCAAAAAAAGCTTCCCATGGATCGTTTGGGTGAATAAAATATTCAAATTCCATTATTTCGAATTCTCTTAATCGATAAATAAAATCTCGAGGTGTAATCTCGTTTCTAAAGGCTTTACCAATCTGGGCGATTCCAAAAGGAATTTTAGGCGACAGTGATTGTAGGACATTTTTAAAACAAACAAACATACTTTGAGCTTCTTCTGGTCGAAGATAAGTTTTTATTGAAGATTCTTCAACTGCCCCCATTTTCGTCTCAAGCATTAAATTAAAAGTACGGACCTCAGAAAGTGGATTACCATCTGGGCTTTTAAGCTTTAACTCTTTAATTTTAATATCCATTTCATCAATCGTTAATTTCTCAGAATTTACTCCAGCATCTTCCAGTAAATGGTCTGCTCGATAACGCTTTTTTGTCACAAGATCATCAACAAGTGGGTCAATAAATTCACTAGTATGGCCCGAGGCATCCCAAACTCTTGGATGCATCAAAATAGGTGTATCAATCAAATAAATATTTTCTCGACTTCGGACAAAATAATTAATCCAAGATTCCTCGATATTTTTTTTCAACAATGACCCAAGTGGCCCATAATCATATGTCCCAGCTAAACCACCATAAATTTCTGAACCAGGATATATAAAACCTCTTCTTTTACAAAGTGAAATAATTTTCTCCATCAATTTTTCGTCTTTTTCAGGCATTTTATTTTAATTTTTATTTATAATTCGTAATTCGTAATTATTTTATCACTTGTCCATTCCCTGGTGTAAAATTTGGGTCATTATATAATGTAGTTGTAATCGAATTATGTTTACTATTTATCGTCGTATTTGTAAATGAATCAACCCCCGTCAAAAAAACATCTTTCATTAATTGTGGGACACTCCCAACTTGAGAAAGTGAAGGCTTAAGAGCTATAACAAAAGAAATTTCTCGGTTTAAACTAATTCCGGTATTGGGTACTACCTGGCCAATATTCCAAACAACTTCGCGAGTCACATCGTTATAAGATAAATTATCATTTGTCCCAACAGCTAACCCTACCCACTTCACATATACAGGTAGTGCTGAACGAGCGGTGGCCCCGGTTATACTATTGGCAGAATTTGATAGTGTCCAGGTCACAATGTATTTTGTTTCAGTTTCGGCTTTAGGTGGAATACTACCAGTCAAATACACGGCCGATGAAGCGATTTGAAAATCAGAAACAACCTTAACTATTTTTTCTGAAAAATTATTTATATCATTATAAGTCGAACCAAAAAGTGGTTCACGTCCCTTGATGCTAACCTTAATTGAAACTTGGGGATTTTTAATAGTCGATAAACCAATGAGAGAAGTAGGCACAAAACTAAATGAGACTGTCCCATCTTCACCAGGATTAATTTCCGATAATTCAGGCATAGAATTTCTGTCCCAAATTATTTGACTGTTCGCTGAATCATAAAAACCGTTCATAGCTTTGACTGTATTTTTATCAAAAACATTTCCAGACAAATTAACAATTATCTGTCCATCGGTCACTCGAGTGGTTAAATTATTAGCC
>CAYVBT010000002.1:33639-34803 GCA_964449885.1 uncultured Candidatus Saccharibacteria bacterium | reverse complement strand
CCCGGGTTCAATATTTGCTAAATCAGAATTAGAATTTTTATCCCAAATAATTCGGTTGTTCAAAGAATCAAAAAATCCTTCAGATGCATCGACTGACATTCTATCTAAAACATTTCCACTAACATTTGCAATAATTTCTCCATCAGTAATTCTGTTCGATAAATTATTAGCCCAAGCAATTTCAACATTAACAGTTTTCCCTCCCGAGACTGCATACTCTTTCTGATCACGACTATCAACTAAGATTTTTGCTTCTAAAAATGGTTTAGTAATCAATATTTTATGCAAAACCGAACTATAGACAACACCAACTTGCGATTGATTTGCTCCATTTGTTGTTCCGGCATAAGCATGAAATACTTGTTCTTCATTATCCTCCCCAACTAAACGCCCCCGTACTTCAATCATGATTGGATTCTCTTCCGTTATCATCGACAAATCCCAAATTGAATTTCCAACAATCGGAGCTGGCAATGCTTCATCGAAGACGAAATTATTTGGATAAGTCATTTGTAAAATCGGATTATCTTTAGGCAATGAAGTATTTAATGTAGTGGTAACTTTAAATACAACAGGCTGATTTGAAGTAGTAGTATTTGGAGCTTCAAGATTAATCGAAAGTGGTGCAATACTTATCGTAACTGGATAAAATTTATCTTTCGTAAAAATAGCATTAGACCCTTCAGGGTGATACTCTAAACTAACCTTAATGTTACGGATTGACTTCTCTTGACCATAAAGTTTAACTTTAACATTACGCATCACCGTTTCTCCAGATTTAATGGTACCAATCGGATCTTTTGGCAAGCGAACAACTTCCAGGGTATTATCTTCAGCTCCCTTGGGGTACTCAACAATTAAATTCGTAAACTCTAAAATAGCCGTATTATTATTTGTTATTTCAATCTGGAGTGGCAATTCTTCTCCCCCTTTGGTAAAAGCACTACCAATAACTTCTATATTTATTTTCTGTCCTGAAACTGAAGTGTCATTATAATAAAATTTATAAAAAGCAAAACCTACTGCGGCCAAGAAAAAAATAACCGAGATAAGAAAAAATTTTTTAAAGACTGAAACTGGTGGTTTTTTAAATTTATTTTTCATGTCAGTATTTTCTTTTATCTGATTATCTGAGCGTCCGGAGAGCGATGGTCGATGCGGCCC
>CAYVBT010000002.1:29972-33629 GCA_964449885.1 uncultured Candidatus Saccharibacteria bacterium | reverse complement strand
TTTCCATTTATCATTAAAATCATGGTCTACTCTGTGCAATATACCTTCTCTTTGATGACTTATATCCTTTTCGTTCGGGTCATAAAGATTCATTTTAACATCTTCGATTTTATTTTTTTCACCTTCTTTCATTTATATAGTATAACACAAAAAATTATAATTGACTCTCGGTCAGAGCTTTATTTATATGGGCAACTATAGACTGTCGTTCACTTAAAAGAAGCTCTGTTTTGTCTTCATTAAATGACGACCCCAAATATTTCGCCAATATTTCTGAATCACCAATATATCCAAGACTATTCATTATACGAAGTACTAGGTGTAACTCAAGAGCTTCACGAGATTTTGATTCTAAGCTTTCAATATCAAGTATATACAGAGCCTGAATAAAATCATCAAAAATATCTTCACTTGGACCCTCCCCATTACAAAGTCTTTCAAGTAAACTACTCACTCTAGTCATCAGTAAAAGTGATTGCGAACTTGCTCGTGCCAACGGAAATGATGTTATATGTTTAGCTGATGTTACTCGCCATAGTTCTTTACCACGAACAAGATCAACATTCACATACGAAAAATCCTGAAGTGTAAAGCGGAGTTTTGATTTATGTAACCGAATCCCCTGCGCTGCTGCCCGAACCAATCCCATCTCTCTGGTATAAATCGTAAGCATCTTATTCGCCTCACCTCGATTGCGTGATGAAAGTATAAATCCATGTGTGTGGTGAATGTGATGCATATTATTAATCTTTACTAGATAGTCTATTTAATAACTCATTAATTAATTTATATTGACTAGTTAATTCATTTTTTGAAATTTCAAGACTTAAAGTATTCCATTTTTCTTCAGTTTTATTATTTAACAACTTTATCAAATCCTCATATGGCATATCTCTCAAATATCTCATGGCATAGGAAAAGCCCTTAATAGAAATAAACCTATAACAATCAGCATTACAACAAATCTCAGATTCTATAGAATAGAATTTCGTTACTCCATGATGTTCTAATATACAATTTCTTATGTTTTCCTTATCATTCTCCGAAAGAGTAGATTTATCCAATAACTCATTTGCTTTTTTTAAAGACATATCAATATGCTCACTAGAACGGTTTTCTTTTAAGGCTTGCCCTATTAAACAATCCATAAGTAGTGTCCCTGCTTCAACAATCTCTATACTAGCCCCCAATTCTTTAGCTAACTTCTTTGCTGTTTCTACCGCTAAATCAACATGTAATTTAACTGGCATTCCTGTTTTTTCTACCTCACTATATGCTAATTTTCTTGCTTCAATTAAAAAATTTTCCATAATTTATTCTGTAATTTTCAAAACAATATCTAATAATTCCGGAAGTTGATAACAAATCGGTTCTGCTAAAATGAAAAAGTGTCCACCTTTTTCAACTTTAACAAGTTCACAATCAAGATTATTCGAAATTATTTCTGCATGAGAAAACGGTACAGCTGGATCATCAGTACTATGTAAAACAATAAATTTTTCTGATTTAGTTTTTATTTGTTCAAAATTTATTTGCGGAACGACAAATGAATCAATTGCCCGATAAACACTTTTTTCATTTTCAGACTCTAGAGGACTAATTAAGCCTGAAACAAGAACAACACCAGAAACTTTTTTATTTGTTTTTATATTTTCAAGATATTTCAATACTGCTGTAGCTCCGAGACTGTGTCCAACTATAAATATCTCATCTTCTGGTGAATTATCCACAGCAAAAGATATTTCTTCTATCCATTTCACGACAACTGGTTTTTTTGATTCTGGCATCGGTAAAGCACAAGCATAAATTTTCTTTTTCGCCAGTTCTTCCATCAACCAAGGAATCCATCCCCCATTAGGTATTCCACCAAACCCATGAACAATAAATACTTTTTTCATAATCCTATTTTAACACATTATCTAGATATTTTTTAGCTTCTTTCAAAAACATAAAAGAGCGAAGAGAAGCTAAAATACTGGTATTTTTATAATCATTTTCTAATATATCTAAAGCCTTATCTATCGGGTATTTTAATATTTCATGCCCTAGTTCAATTTCTTCTTGAGTTAATTTCAATGGAGTTGGTTCTCCTATTGTTTTCACTAAATTCCCAAAAATATATTTTTTGTATTTTTTCTTACAAAGCACAATATATCCAAGGTTATCAATGATAGATATATTGTAACCTGATTCTTCTTTACATTCGCGGATTGTTCCTTGTTCTATATTTTCTGTATCCTCGATATTCCCTCCGACTAAAGTATGAAAATTCCCCGTTTTAATTTTTATTAATATGACTTCATTGTCACTGGTTAAAACAACAGTACGTGTCCCATACATTAATGGTAGTTTATTTATTTCCTCTGTCGTCAAATTACCGAGATTTAAAAAGGCAATTTTATTCCATAATTCTATTTCTTTTTTAAATCTTTCTTCCATTATTTTTCAATAATTATTTTAAACACAAATTCATCAATTTTTATTTCTTGACCATCATTTTCTTTTATCTTTATTTCCTTGGCTCCAATAGTTTTCTTGAATTCTTCCTCATCAAAACCATTTATCAATTCTTGGCCCAAAACTCCCGTTTCAATCGACAAAATTATAATATCGTTCGGGTTTAACTCCTGTTTTT
This sequence comes from uncultured Candidatus Saccharibacteria bacterium, assembly GCA_964449885.1. Taxonomy (GTDB): domain Bacteria; phylum Patescibacteriota; class Minisyncoccia; order Phycocordibacterales; family UBA9973; genus UBA8515. The sequence goes on along the minus strand of CAYVBT010000002.1, from coordinate 30,994 downwards.
TTCTCATATCTTGAATTGCTCTTAACAACTCACGGTACTGCCCTTCTTTTTTAAGTTCTTCTGTTATATTAGTATCCAATTCTACTTTTAACTCTTCACCTTTTTCAAATTTCAATTCTTTAATATTTAATTCATCTTTAATGATATTAAAATATTCCATTCCTAATTCGTAATTCGTAATTCGTAATTCTTTTAGTGGTTGTCGTACTGGAATACCCGCTTTTTGTCTTAACTGTAAACCGACAGTCACGACTTCACGAACTTTTTCCATCTCAGAAATAACTTTCAGGCTTGCCTCGTCGTTGCTTTGCGTGAAGGCGGGCCAAGATGTGAGATGAACACTTTCTTCATCATTCTCATTTTTTAATTTCTGCCAAATATCTTCAGCTGTAAACGGAGCAAAAGGAGCCATCAATTTAGATAATGTTTTAAATACATAATATAAGGTTTGCTTTGCTTCTTCTCCATCCTTCGTCTCGCTAGAGCCTTGTGTGGAAGCGGATTTTATTCGATCTCGTGAACGACGAAGATACCAAGTAGATAAATCATCTATAAATTCCCGAATAGCACGAACTGGCTCTAATAGTTTATAATCATCCAACCCTTTTGTACAAGTATCAGTTAATTCTGATAGTCTGGTTACAATCCATTTATCTAAAACATTATTACTTACTACTTGCTCCTTACTACTTTCTACTTTTTCATCTCTATAAAGTTCATAAAAAGCTAAAACATTATAAAGTAGATTAAATACTTTATTATGTAATTCAGAAATTATTTTCTCATCAAAGTTTTTTGGCTCACCAGGCTGATTGACTGAATACATCCAAAGACGAAGTGTATCAACACCGTATTTATCCATCATAGACCACGGGTCAACAATGTTTCCTAGAGATTTACTCATCTTCTTACCACCCGCATCAAGAAGTAAACCAAGGCAGATGACATTTTTATATGCTTTTCCACGCCCCATTATCACCCCAACAGCATGAAGTGTATAAAACCATCCCCTAGTTTGATCA
>CAYVBT010000002.1:14916-29962 GCA_964449885.1 uncultured Candidatus Saccharibacteria bacterium | reverse complement strand
AGAATCAAGCCAAACATCCATAACTTCTTTTGTTCTTTCTAGTTTCCCCCCACAATCACAAACTAGCTCTATCTCATCTATATAAGGTTTGTGTAAATCAAGTTTATATTCACCATCGTGCGGTAATGGTACAAATGGCAATTCCACAAATTCACCATTACTTAGATAATTAAAATTTTTATTAGTACTCACTAATCCAAGTGATTCTTCGGTGCTTAGCATATTTACTTCTGAAAACATTTGCCAAACTGGACTACCATGAGTAATCACTAAAATATTCTTTCCTATATATTTATTTTCAATATCATATAAGAAACTCATTGATCTTCTTCTCACGTCCTCATATGATTCGTTGCCCTCGGGAGCTTCATTAAAATTCTTTACAGACTTAGGAAAATTATTATGATATTCTGACCATTTTTTACCCTCATACATCGGAACAGACATTTCGTGAAGTCTGTCATCATAAACAATTTTTTCTTTATCGTAACCAATTTTTTCTGCTAATAATTCTGTTGTTTCTCTTGTTCGTACAAATGGTGAAGTTATAATATAATCAATTTTTTCTTTCTTTAATTCTTCTGCTGATTTTTCAACCTGTTCTTTTCCTTTTTGAGTTAAATGATCATTATTATTCACAGTTGAACTAACCTCTCCGCGAACATTACACTCCGTCTCACCGTGTCGCATTATAAAATACTTATTTCCTGACTTTTTTGTCTTTGATTTTATTTCATCAATACTTCCTAGAACTTCAACTTTTTTACATTTATCACATGCCCACACAGGAAGTGGTGTTCCCCAATATCTCTCACGAGAAATTGCCCAGTCTTTTATATCTTTCAACCATTCACCAAAACGGCCTTCTTTAATATGAGATGGTTCCCAATTTATACTCTTATTTTCTTCTATCATTTTGTCCTTAATTTTTGGATCAGTGACTCTTATATACCAGGAATCACGAGCATAATAAATAAGGGCTGTTTTACAACGCCAACAATGTGGATATGAGTGCTCATATTTTTCTTTTTTGAATAGTAATCCACGATGTGCTAAATCTTTTATTATATCAACAGCAACTTCTTCATCGCGAACAAATCTACCTTCTAAGAAACCCGTACCAGCAAAAAATTTACCATCAAGCCCAACTAAATGATGTTTGGGCAAACCTATTTCATTACCTAAAACAAAGTCGTCTTGCCCATACATAACAGCAGTGTGAACCACCCCTGTCCCATCTTCTGTTGTCACAAAATCAGCATTATAAATCTTAAAAGCTTTTTCTAATTTTGGTTTTTCACTTTCTGAAATAGTATTTTCTAAATACGGATAAAGAGGTTCATATTCTAAATCAATTAAATCTTTGCCTTTAAATTCTTCTATCACCTCATAATCCTCCGCTAAAATACTAAGGCGAGCTTTAGCCAAAATTAAATTTTCTTCTTTTATTTTAACTTTTACATAATCAATTTTCTCTCCGACGGCTAGAGCCACATTGCCAGGCAAAGTCCAAGGTGTTGTCGTCCAAGCTAATATATAAGTATTATCTTGGCCTTTAACTTTAAACTTCGCTGTGACTGATAAATCTTTTACATCTTGGTAACCCTGCGCAAGTTCATGAGAAGAAAGCCCAGTTCCACATCGTGGACACCAAGGCACAACCTTATAATCTTTATAAAGTAAATCTTGCTTATTGGCTTCTTTAATTACATTCCAGACTGATTCAATATAATCGTTATGATATGTTACATATGGATTTTCTTGGTCTACCCAAAAACCAATTCGTTCTGTGAATTTTTCCCAGAGGTCTGTATACTCCCAAACACTTTCTTTACATTCTTTATTGAACTGGGCAACGCCGTATTCTTCTATCGCTTTTTTGGAAGTTAATCCCAATTTCTTTTCAACTTGGAGCTCAACTGGAAGTCCGTGTGTATCCCAGCCACCCTTTCTTCCCACATGATAACCTTGCATTGTTTTATACCGAGGAATAGCATCTTTAAAAGCACGAGCCTCAAGATGGTGGATACCAGGTTTACCATTTGCGGTTGGAGGACCTTCATAAAAAACATACTCACCTTTCGTTGATTCTTTTTCTAAACTCTTCTTGAAGATGTCGTTCTCTTTCCAGAATTTTAATACTTCTTCCTCTCGAAGTGCACTATTTGTTTTTTGATTTTTGTCCTCCATAATATTTAATGATTAATTTATAAATAAAAAACTCGTCCCCGTACAACAATTATAATAATTGCTATACAAGGACGAGTTTCTCTCGTGGTACCACCTTGATTACTTCTCATTTAATAGGGTTCTACTCATTTACTTGGTCCCGCACACTATAGTAGCGAGATAAACTTTCTTCCCAATGCCTGTCCGAAATAAATACCTGTATTTACGTCGGGCTCTAGGGTGATAACCCTTTCACTGCATATATATTAAGAATACTATAAAATAACAAAATTGCAAGATTCAACACACTTCCTGCTGATAACATTTTTCACAATATATAATTTCTGATCGGTCTGGAGAATATGACGTTTCAAATTCATTCTCACATCCATTATTCATACAACCTCTGCGCCAGAGTTTATTTGGGCCACGAGCTTTTATTCTTCTTTCATGTCGACACTCTGGACAAAGCCTTGGTAGCGGAATATCTAATTTTTTATAAAAAAGAAATTCATTTGGTATTATTTTATAATTTTTATTGCAATCACCGCAAACAAATATTTCTTTTGCCACGTCGAAATTTGTTTCATCTAAATTATTTGGCATTTCTTCTATTTTTTTGGTTTCTTTATTATATGTTCCTCTCTCAGTATCTTCCCAAATAAATCCATTTTTGATAACTTCATCTTTTGAAAAAGGAAATTGTTCTTGGGCAGGAGTCTCATTGTAACCAAAGCACGATAAATTCTTTAAAAAAAACTGCCCATATTCACCTTTTTCTTTTAATTCATTTTTTATTCTATTTACTATTTCCTCATATTCATTTTTCTCATATTGTTTATTTAAAATACAATAATTTTTCTTCCTCAAACCAACACAACCAAAACAATTATTTGAATTAAAACAATACATTGAATATGAAACAAATGAGCAAGTCCAACATAAAGCATTACAAACCATATTAGAATTATCCATTCCGGCATTTATCGAATTATATATACGCGAAACATTTCTACCTGCTGTATCACAATCCATGGTGTCTTTCGCATTACGCCAAATATGAACACCATATTTATTATCTTCTGCTTCGTAACAGTGAAAACATGTTTTGCAGTTCTTGGTATTTTTCATATAAGAACCAGTAGAATTTACCACTTGAATTACTTCAGCAAATTTTCTTGGTTGTTTCATTGAAAAATCTTCATATTTTTCTTTGAAAGAATTAACGCCTTCATAAGTATTTAATCCTAACTCCTTTTTTATTTTTTCATATTCTTCTTTTTTGTATGGTTCATTAAAAATGTAATTACTTTTATTACGTAAATTAATACAACCAATACAATCTGTGCACCCCTTGCAATCTGTCAAAAAATAACTCGTGGCACAATCATGACATCCTTTACTGTATAAAAGTTTATAGGAATTATAACAATCATCACTTTCATAAGTGAGTTCACATTTTGAAGAAAAAGAAGTATCTAAAACATCGCAACATTCTTGAATCCAATAAGAATGAATTGACTCTTCATTGTTTGATGATTCAATAATAAAATAACAATTTTTATTGTCGGCTGAGATATTTGTATAATCACTCCCCGGACTTCTTATATAAATAAGTGAAACTTTTGGGACAGACTTCCATAATTTTTCAAATTGCTCAAAAAATGGTTTTGAAGGATCATAATCAAGTCCATAATCCTCACCTCCCCAATCATCTGAAAACCAACAATCATAACACCAAACTTTAAATTGTTTATTTGGTGAATACATTGAAACAACATCCTTACTACATTTATCACACTTTCTTTTATAAAAATTTCTTTCGTTTCTAAAACTTAGTCGTAGTTGAGCTCTACAGTCAGAGCAACTCTTCGGAATATCAACTCCCATTTTTTCATAAAAACCAAAATCATCAGGCTCAATTATGAAGTCTTTTTTACAATTCTGACAATTTTTTGTTAGTGATTCCATATTTATTACCTATTTTTAATCCAAGATTTTTTTATTATAGGGATTGATTGAGTAGATAAAATAAATCCAAGTACTGGAATTATGGAACTTAAATATGGTTTATTGGCCCCAATACTATATAAAGCAAAAAATGCCGCCACATAAGTAATGACACTAATAGACAAAATTCTAACAAAACTCGTCTCCCATGCCTTATCGAGTTCTACTCTTTTATTTCTTTCTTCAATTTTATTTAATCTTTCTTCTATTATTTCCATAAATTTTACATTTTTTCTGGTGTTTCAATACCAAGTAACCAAAGACCGTTTTTCATTGTTTGATAAAATGCTTTAATTAATTTGAGATGATAAATCACGGATTTATTTTTGTCATCTAAAATTTTTGTATTACCATAGAAAGTATTAAAAGAACTTGCAAGCCCAGTGAGATAAGTAGCAATATGATGAGGTTCAAGTAGTAAATAAGAACGCTCAATTATTTCAGGAAATTGATAAATTATTTTTTCTAAGTCAGTAGTTTCTTCTGGAATATTTCCTTTATCTTCAATATTAAAATCTCTTGCTTTTTCTAAAATAGAATTTGCTCGAACTGCTGTGTATTGCAAGTAGGGGCCTGAATCACCGTCAAAAGAAATTGATTTCTCAAAATCATAAACAATATCACTTCCAAGAGAAGAACGAAGGATTGAATATTTAAGTGCCGCCACTCCAACAATTTCAGATATTTTCTTTTTTTCTTCGTCCGAAAGTTCTCTGTCTTTTACTTTCTCAAGTACAATATCCATAGAGTCTCGCAATAATGATTCCCCTGTTATAACATTACCTTTTCGTGAGGACATCTTACCTGTGGCAAGACGCATCATCCCATGAGTAATATGCTTCATTCTACTTTCCAAATCTGGATGCATAAGTGAGATAGCTTTCTGAACAACTTTCATATACTCAGCTTGCTCAATCGCTGTCGTAACAATAGAAATATCTGGATTCTCTTTTTCGAATTTCGTCATGGTTAGACCGATCTCTTTTGTCTCATAAGTTGGTAACCCTTGAGAATTTATAAATACACGAGTGTGAAGCTTTTTATCATAATTCTCCCCATGAAAAACTATCGCGCCGGCTGATTCTTCAAATACATTACCCGTATTCTCTCGGACAACCTTCTCCCCCTTTACGGCCATTTCACTTTCAAAAAAATAGTGATCAAATTTTGTACCAAGAAGTTTATATATTTCCTCAAATGCCTCTAGTGTTATCTTTCTTCCCCAATCATAAATTTTATTTATTTCATCATCAGACTTATCATAGATTTTTTTATTAATTTCATCTATTTTTTTCTTGGCATTTTCATTGTTATCATACAAATTGCTTCCTTTGGAATAACACTCACCAATGTATTGAGCCAATTCATTATAGGAAGTCCGACTTCCTATCTTTGGAAGTCCGACTTCCAAAGATTCTTTTGAATTTAAAATTGAATATATAGCCTTAGCAACATGAGGACCAACATCTCCTTGGTAATTTGCCCGAACAATTTTAGCACCAGAAAATTCAACAATTCGAGAAATGGATTCCCCTATCGCATTACTCATTAAATGACCAATATGAAAAGGCTTAAATGGATTTGGCTGAGTATATTCAACCATCACTTTTTTACCAGTTAGTATTTCATTTTTTCCCCAATTTTCTTTTTTATTTAAAATATTACTTACACTCTCCGTAAAAAATTCTCGTGATAAATAAAAGTTAATAAACCCCGCCCCAGCAACTTCTATCTTTTTAATTTCTTTTGGTTTTATTTTTTCAAGTTCAATTTTAAGAAAATCTGCAAACCCTCTAGGACTAGAAAAATGCTTATCAATATCCATAATCTCTGTGGTTTTTATTTTAGTTCCCATATCTCTTGTAGCTTCTTTTGCTTTATTTCTAAGACAGACCATCGCTACATTCGTAGAGTAGTCTCCATTCACAAAACTCTCAGGATGTTCAACAGAAAAAGAAACATCTTCCATTCCAAGATTTTTTAAAACATTCTTTATTAATTTTTCTATCTTTTCTTTCATAAATTATATAGCTGGCATTCTATTCGCCATTTTTACTAATTCAATATCATCATAATGTTCTAATAGATCTTTTGTATCTTCATCTAATAAATTATTTTTTTGTTTTTCTCTTAGAATCTCTAAATGTTTTTTACCGAAAACTTCCTTTTCTGGATCTAAGGAATCCTTTAGATTGTTAAACATTGATCTTATTCTAGTATCTGTTTCAACAATTTGCCCAACATATTCTTTGTCTGGAGCTTTTTCTTTAAATTTTGGATTCCATTCATTACTAAATTGCTCGGCTTCTAGTAAGCCGTCTTGGGTAGCATGACCTAGTTCGTGAGATAATATTTTTTCGTCAATATATCTTTTTTCGGGAATATCAGTAAAAGTAGGTATTACCTTCTCTTTCATGAAAATTGTGTTCCTCCCATATTCTGGCAAATCTTCTCTGCCGCCTGGCGAATAGAAACCCTCAGCATCTTCGACAACTTCTCCTGTTATTTCAGTAATTACAGATTTAAGTTCATCATATTTATCTATTGGTAGCACTTTTGTATTTACCCCCATAGTGTTATTTATTAACCATTCTTTAACTTGCAAAACATCATTTTCATCAAGCCCTTTTAACTTTAGTCTTCGTTTTAATTCTTCAGAATTGACCCAATCTATTTTGGAATTTTTTACTTGCTCTATAATATCTTTATATTTTTTAGAAACATCATGTTTTAATATTTCTGATAATTTGTTTTCTAGTTCTATTTTTTTAGTTTTAAGCTCAATGATCTTCTTTTTATTATATTCAATCGATGAAATATCTGTGGCGCCAGGTAAACCTAGCTCTTTCCTTATTTCTTCAACCCTTTGTATAGTAGCTACAATTGTCTCTTCTTGTTTATTTTGAATAAGAGATATTACTTCTAATTCTTCTTTTATTTCATTCGGACTATCAATATCTTCAACAACCTCAATAGTCTGTTGATTTAAATTTTCGATATTATTTTTTTTTATTTCTTGACTTTCCATAAATTAAAATAAATTTTAATACCCTGTCGTTCCAAATCCTCCACGAGCACTTTCTTTCATCGTTTCAACCTCTTCCCACTCGGCCTTTTCAACTTTTACAAAAACACCTTGGCCGAGGCGTTCACCTTTTTCTATTTTAACATCATTATCTGTTAGATTATAGACCTGAAGCAATATTTCATCTTCTTCTCCATGAAAATCATTATCAATATAACCAGTGCTAACCAATAATCCTTTTCTCTTTAAGGTACTTGAGCGGTCCTTTATTTCAAGCATATACCCCTTAGGAATTTCAATAATAATATTTGTTGGTAGTCTTTCAAGTGTCTTTGGTTTTATTTCAGCATCAACTCGCGAATACAAATCAAAAGCCACAGCACCAGAAGTCTGATATTCTGGCAACGGTAAACTATTGTCGATTCTTTTAATATTAACTTTCATAATTTTATATTAACATTTATAACCACTATCTAACATCTCTGCTAGTCCCCCACCATTTTTAATATTTGTAAATCCAATCTGCTCCATCATTGATTTGGCAATAGTTGCTCTACTTCCCGATTCGCAATATAAAAGTATTTCTTCATCTTTTGAAAATTCTGGAAATTTTCCATACATCATATCCATAATATCAAAAAGAATGGCATCTTTTATATGTCCACAATCATATTCACCTTTCGTTCTGACATCTATAATTTTCATAATATTTTTTATTTCTAGAACCTAGCCCCTAGAAACTAGAACCTAATTCTTCAATATTTTTTTAACTTCTTTATAAACCATATCGTGGACATCTTCGCGTGATAATATTTTTCCTTTTACTGAACATTCAATTCTTCGAAAATTGGGAATTTCTTTTTCTAATTTAAGAGCGCTTTTACGAGAATTAATTAAAAAATTAACATCACTCTCGTGGACATCTTTTTTCTTTTTCAAATACTCTCTTTTCATTTTACTACTATTCCTTTTTTCTAAAAGTTCAAGAACTATTTTAATTGGCAAACTTAAATAAAAAGTTAAATCAGGTTTAGGAAGACCAAAAACCTCATACTCCATATGATTAAGCCATTTTATAAAATCAGTTCGTTTTTTGGCGCTTTTAACTTTACCTCCTTGGTGAATTTGATTGGCTGAGACATATCTGTTGGCTATAACAATATAACCCTGCTCTAACCATTCTCTCATTTCCTTGCTTGACTCCCATCTGTCTGCAGCAAAAATTATCGAAACAATTTTTGGGTGAACATTTAGAAAATTATAATACTGCTCAGAAAGACAATGCCCAATAAACTTTCCAAAGAAATTTTTATAATATTCTGGAAAATCGACAATTTTTACTTTATAACCATCTTTTTTCAAATGCTCCGTTAGATAAGACACCTGAGTAGCTTTCCCACTTCCATCTGTTCCGTCTATCACAATTAATTTCCCTCGAGTGCCTTTATGTTTTTTTTCTTTCATATTATTTACTTCTTAAAATTTTATCCATCTTCTTGGCAATCTTTATCATATCTTTTTCTTTATTACCTCTCGTCGTTTGCGCACAAGTACCAAGTCGAATCCCCGACGGATCCATGACACTTCTAGCGTCTCCGGGAATTGTATTCATGTTGACAATAATGCCGGCTTTTTCAAGTTTTATACTTGCTTCCTTACCACTAATCCCTTTCCCTTCGAGCCATGTATCCATCAATATCAAATGTGAATCCGTCCCTCCTGAGATAATATGCCAGCCGAGTTTTTGTAATTCTTTGGCTAGAACTTTGGCATTCTTTACTACTTGTTTTGCATATTTTTTAAATTCTGGCTTCATAGCTTCAGCAAGTGCCACTGCAACTCCAGCAATATTGTTTTCATGGGGTCCACCAAAAAGTCCTGGGATAACCATTTTGTCTAGTTTTTTGTCAAAACCTCGCTCGTCTTTTTTAACAAATAAAATTGCTTGGCGTGGACCACGAAGTGATTTATGAGTTGTCGTCATCACAGAATCAGCATATGGAAATGGCGATGGATAAGCACCACCGGCAATAAGCCCTGCAAAGTGTGAAATATCGGCATGGAGAATTGCTCCACAAGCATCTGCGATTTCCCGAAACTTTTTGAAATCAACAATTCTAGGATAAGCAGTAAAACCACAAACAATAATATCTGGCTTTTCAGCCATTGCTAATTTTTTAAGTGCCTCATAATCTATAACTTCAGTATTTCCATCAAGTTCAAATTGAAGTGGCTTCCAAAGTTTCCCTGTCATTGAAAGTGGGTGACCATGAGTTAAATGCCCTCCTGAAGTTAATTTCATTCCCATAATTTTTCCGCCAATTGGAACAAGGGCTGAATAGAGAGCAAAGTTGGCAGGACTTCCTGAGAGAAGTTGAACATTCACATGCCAATCTTCTTTTTTTAATTTAAAAAGTTTTAAAGCCCGCTCCATACAAAGGACTTCAACTTTGTCTATAATTTCATTACCACCATAATATCTGCGTCCTGGATAACCCTCAGCGTATTTGTTTGTCAGATTAGAACCGACAGCCTTAAGAACATCATCAGATACATAGTTCTCCGAAGCTATAAGGTTTATAACGCTTTTTTGCCTTTTTTCTTCACTCTTTATAAGTTTTTCTATTTGTTTATCTTTCATATTATTGGTGGTTTAGATTGGTAATAATCTGATTTTATCACAGTTGGCAAAAAAGAAGAAAAGGTTATAATAGAATTATGAAAAGTTATGAATGTTATGATAATCCAGACAAAGAATATCTTTCTTTAATGAAGCATATTCTTGAAAATGGGAAAGATAGAGATGAGCGCACTGGTATTGGAACCAGAAGTGTCTTTGGTCACCAAATGCGTTTTGATTTATCAAAAGGTTTTCCATTATTAACAACTAAGAAAGTTTTCATCCGTGGAATAATTCATGAATTATTGTGGTTTTTAACTGGTGATACAAATATTAAATATCTCGTTCGCAACGATGTTAAAATTTGGAACGAATGGGCCTTTCAAGTTTATTTAGAAAAAAATGATTTAACAAAATCTTTAGTTAGATATTCTCCCGAATGGACTGAAAAATTAAACTGGTTTGTTGAACAAATTAAAACAAGCGATGAGTTTGCAAGTAAGTGGGGTGAACTTGGACCAATTTATGGAAAACAATGGAGATGTTGGGAAGATCCAAACAATGTTTGTATTGATCAAATTCAAAATGTTATTGATATGCTAAAAAATGATCCCTCTTCTAGAAGAATAATGGTTAGTGGATGGAATGTTGGAGAAATTTATGATTTAATTCACAACCATCATCATGCTCCTCCACCTTGTCATTCCCTATTTCAATTCCATGTATTAGATGGGAAACTTTCTTGCCAGCTATATCAACGAAGTGCCGATTTTTTCCTTGGAGTTCCCTTCAATATTGCCTCATATGCCCTTCTGACAATGATGATTGCTCAAGTCTCAGGGTTTGAACTTGGTGATTTTGTTTGGACGGGAGGAGATACACATATATATCTAAATCATTTTGACCAAGCCAAATTACAAATATCTAGAGAAAATGATATTAGACCTTCTCCTAAAATGAAAATAAATCCGGATATTAAAAATATTTTCGATTTTAAATACGAAGATTTTGAAATCATAGATTATAATCCACACGATGCAATCAAAGCACCAATTGCTGTATAATATATATGATTCTATCTATAATCTCAGCTATCGGGAAAAATAATGAAATTGGCCAAAGTAATGCTTTACTTTGGGATTTACCAGCAGATATGAAGCACTTTAAAAAAACTACTTCTAGTCATACCGTAATAATGGGCCAAAAAACTTATGAATCCTTAGGACAAAGTAAGACTGGTGAGCTTGGCCGACCACTTCCCAACCGAAGAAACATAGTTTTAACCAAAGATGTATCTTTCCGCCGTGAAGGAATTGAAGTTATCTTTTCTGTTGAAGAACTTATTAAACTATTAAATGAAACTGAAAATAAAGATAGTGAGTGTTTTATTATCGGAGGAGGACAAATTTATAAATTGTTCATTGATATTGCCGATAAGCTTTATATTACCCATGTTGATGAATCGTTCCCCTTGGCTGATACATTCTTCCCTGAAATAGATATGTCTAAATGGATAAAAACATCTGAAGAAAAATATCCCTCAGATGAAAAAAATAAATACAATCTCGAATTTGCCATCTACAATAAAAAATAAAACCCTCGTTTGAGGGTTTTATTTTTTATTTAATTTTTTCAATCACTTCATCTATCTGTTTATATAATTCATCAAAAGTTCCATTATTATCAAGAGTATAATCTGCCATTGAAATACATTTCATTAAATTCTGTTTATTAGGATCATCTGATTTCATTTCAGTTTCTTCCTGCTCAATAAATTTTTCTAAACTCACATTATCACTTTGTGTATTATTCCTTTTCTGAATTCGATTATATCTTGTTTTCTGTTCGGCAAAAACAGCAAACAAAAAAAACTTGCCCTTCTTTTTAAGAGATTCGATTTCACCGACAGTTCTTAAACTTTCCAAGACACAATTTTTATCAGAATTTTGCCCCATCTTAAAAAGTTCTTCAGCTACATAGCTCGGCCCATGATTTTTCCTAAGATCATTAGCGACCAAGACCATACTATCTCTTGTAATAGGGAGCCCTCTTTTTTCGATCTCTTTATTTATAACATCTTCTCGTGCTGAAAAATGAACAAATCCTTTATTTTTTGCAAGATAATCAACAATAGTCCCCTTACCAGCACCAATTGTTCCAGTTATTCCAATAATTATTTTATCCATATTATTTCATATTGGAGTAAGTCTCCATCTCTGTATTTAATAAAACAAATTCAACCTTGGCCTCTTTAAAAATTTCTTTACTCCGTGCACCTCCATGATAATCTTTTATGGCTACAACTTTTTCGATTCCAGAATTAATAATACTTTGAGCACATTTATAACAAGGGGTCATCTTACAATACAATGTCCCCCCTTCAACTGCCACCCCAACTCGAGCGGCATTATTAATTGCATTCTGCTCTGCGTGACTTGTTCTTATGCAATGTTTCGAAACCGTTCCATCTTCTTGAGTCACTGTGTGCATTTCGTGACCAACTTCATCACAACTAGGTAATCCGACAGGGGCTCCGACATATCCTGTAGCTAAAATTCTTTTATTTTTTGTAATAATACAACCTGCTCGCCCCCTATCACAAGTACCTCGAGTTCCAACCATCTCTGCTAGTTGGATAAAATATTCGTCCCATGATGGCCTTACAAAACTATTTTTTTCTTCCATAAATATATTATTTATATTAAAACTCACCTAATAATAAAAAACCCCAATATCATCCCAACAAAATTTAAAATTGTGTGGGAAATTGAAATTAAAATCAAATTTTTATATCGGTAATACATCCAAGCAAAACCAATTCCAGCAATGAAAGTCATAGGAAGAACGAATGTTGAATTTAAATAAATAACATGGATCAAAGCAAAGACTGAAGCATTTATAATAATAATAAATATAGGGCTAGAAAAAGCTCTTCTTAGCATATTCATCAAAACTCCACGAAAAACAATTTCTTGTATTATACTTAGAGGAATAAAAAGTAATAAAAATTTTAGATTTTTCCACCAGCCTAAAAACGGACTATGTGGAACGATTTCAGAGAGCCAAATTAGAAACAAAACTCCCGCCACAGTAAATACAGTGTAAGGTAAAATATCTTTCATAAAATCCCTAGTCAACCCCATATCAGCGTAAGACCATTTATTGTGTTTTACAATTCCAATTAAAAGCAGAGCCACACCAAAAAGCATTATTAATCTAAAGCTTTCCGGAATAACATTAAAATATAAAAGTAGAGTAGGAATTACATATAAATATAATATTTGAATCCAAACAAGTTCTCTTTCTTTCTTTATATCTTCCATATAATCATTATACAATAAAATTTAAGTAAAATGAAAACACTTTACCGGTCCAGCGCTATCGCATCGGCCCGGTAAAGTGTTATAAATACAAATATTATCAAATACTATTAACGTCCATTAATATCTATTGATATTTATTCGTACCTTAAGGCTTCAATTGGGTTTAGATTAGCAGCCCGATGAGCCGGATAATATCCAAAAATAATTCCAATTAAGGCCGAGACGCCAAAAGCAAGCAAAACTGATGAGACAGAGACTTCCGCTTGTAGGATGCCTAAATACGAAACCCCGAATGAAATCATCCAGCCTAGTACTACTCCTAAAATTCCACCAATAAAAGTTAACATCGTAGCTTCAATCAGGAATTGCATATTAATATCTCTCTTCTTGGCTCCAATGGCTTTTCGAAGGCCAATCTCGCGAGTACGTTCAGTCACGGTCGTAAGCATCATATTCATAATACCTATCCCCCCAACAAGAAGTGATATTCCAGCAACAGCCGCTAAGAGTGAAGTAAAGGTACCTGTAACACTCGAAGCAGTCTCAATAATATCTGCTTGATTTAAAGTATTGAAATCTATTTTTGTTTCATCGGTAATCCCATGGAGTTCTGTCAAAAGAGCAGTGATGTCAGTTTGAACTTGCGTTGAAACTTCTGAATTTATAGCTGAAACATCAATTTGACTTAAATATTTATTACCTGATAAATAACGCTGTGCTGTTGTATAGGGAATATAGATCGTATCATCGCTATTAGAAAAACCTGAGCCTCCTTTGGCTTTTGCTACTCCAATAACTTTATACTCTGAACCAGATATTCGAATTTTTTCTCCCACAACATCAGTTGCTCCTTCTCCAAACAAGTCATCGCGAGTCGTTGAACCTAAGACTGCAACTTTTGCACTAGCTGAAACATTCTGATCAGAAATAAAATCTCCTTCATCGATTGAAACATTTCGAACTGCTGCATAAGATGCTTCTGTCCCTATAATACTTGTATTTATATTCGTCCCTGTCGCTAGGACTTGTTTACGAGTTGAAACTTCTCGAACGACAGCTTCAACATTTTCCACTTTTTCTGATATAGCTTTTGCGTCTTCTAAGGTTAAACTTTGAGCTCCACCCCGCGAAGCAGTTGGCCCACCACCAAAAGAGCGTTGTGCTCCAGGCATTACCATTATTAAATTTGCCCCAATTGATTCTATACTTGATTCAACTGAATTTTGAGCTCCTTGACCAATCGCTGTCATAGCAATAACAGAAGCAATACCAATGACAATACCAAGCATCGTAAGACCCGTCCGAGCCTTATTAGCTTTAAGTGCTGAAAATGTTTCTTGTAATATATCTCTAGTTTTCATATATTTTTATAATTTTTTTATCGTGCTTATTACTATCACTAACGATTAACCCGTCCCGAATTGTGATTATCCTATCAGCGTGTAGGGCCACATCTGGCTCATGAGTAATTAAAATAATTGTCCTCCCAAATTCTTCATTTAATTTTTGAAATGTTCCGAGAACTATCTCTCCTGTTTTGGTATCAAGATTACCAGTAGGTTCATCGGCTAAAATAATTGTCGGATTATTTACTAAGGCTCGAGCAATAGCTACGCGCTGTATTTGTCCACCAGAGAGTTGGTTCGATAAATGCAAAAAGTGGGATTCATCTAATCCAGCTTGAGATAGTGCCTTTTTTGCTCTATCTTCTCTTTCTGATATGGGTACACCGTCGTATATCAGCGGTAACATTACATTTCGTAAAACTGTTGTCCGAGGTAATAAATTAAAAGATTGAAAAACAAACCCAATTTTATCTCTTCGAATATCAGCAAGTTCATCATCTGACAATTTAGAAACATCTTTGCCATCTAAAAAATATTTTCCTTCTGTTGGGTT
>CAYVBT010000002.1:4339-14906 GCA_964449885.1 uncultured Candidatus Saccharibacteria bacterium | reverse complement strand
CGCCCCCAATATGTGCATCAATGTTGATTTACCTGAACCAGATGGTCCCATGATAGCCACAAATTCACCATCTAAAATTGTGAAACTCACACCTCCAAGAGCCTTAAACGGTTCGCCTCCCGAATTATATGTTTTTGTTATATCATGTATCTCAATCATATTAATTACTAGGTACAGTTCCTCCCCCCATTCCCCTTTGTCCACCAACTGAATTTAAAATACTAGGAGTGGTAGGAACACTTGTATCATTTATATTTGTATTTGTTTTTATCACAACTTGGTCACCAATATTTAATCCTGAAATTATTTCAGTTTTTGAATCATCAGACAAACCAACAGTAATTTCTTTCCTTATAGGCTCGACAGCCGAAGTAGACCCCATGTTATTCTCTGAATTTAAAAGTGGAACTTCAAATATCTCCACATATGTTTTTTTATTTTTAGTCTTAACCGCACTGCTTGCGATAGTTAATATGTCCTTTTTTTCTTGAACAATTATTTCTGTATTAGCACTCATTCCTGGTTTAATTCGCTCGTCTGTAGAATCGAAAGCGATCTTTACATTATAGGTTACAACTCCAGAAGAAACAGTTCCAATAGGGTCTATCTCAGCAACCACCCCTGAAACTGATAAATTTTCAATAGCATCAAAAGTTATAGTCGCATTTTGTTCCAATTTAATCGAAGTAACATCTACTTCGTTGAAAGGAACAGTGACTATTTTTTGTTTTGTTATTAATGTCCCAATACTCGAACCTGAAGATTCCCCAACTTTAGCAGTCAGTGTAGCAATCACACCATCAAATGATGCATAAATAAAACAATCATTGTAAGCATACTGCTTTGATTGTAATGACAATTCTGCTGAACGAATATCAAGTTCATCAGAACCAGCAACTGTATCTTTTAATGACTGCTCATTTTCCTTAATGTTATTAATTACTGTGAGTAAATTATTTACATAATTATTTGTACTATTCAACCATGCAGCAATGTCTGTTTGTGTAGAAATTGTATCTGAATTATTTTCATACTCTAAATCTTCAACCACATAATTGAAAGCAGTCTCAGTATCTTTCACTGCGTTTGCAATAATTTTTGAAGATTCATAAGATTTTTTAATTAATTCATCAATTTCATCTCTGGAACTTGACCTATTTAGTGATTTGTATAATTTTGATATGTTGTCAATATTTTTTCTAGCATCGTAATAGCTATCTTCAGCTGCATTTACTCTTGTTTTCCCAGTAGAGCTCAGCCCTGTAATATTTTTATATCCGAAATACCCATCTGATCCATACAGACTTTCTAAGTCATTAACTGTTGATGTTATATCTGTGACAAAAGATGAAATAGTGTTCCAACTATTATCATAAGACTCTTCTAAGCTATTTTCTTTTTGTAATAATGTTAAAGTATCTGGGCCATTGGTTAATTTAGCTAAGCTAATTTGCGCATTTTCAAGTGCTATTTTTGCATCACGAGAATCAATACTTGCGATTAGTTTACCTTTTTTAACATTTTCCCCAACCTTAACCCCCACATAAGTAATATCCCCTGTTGTTTTTGGTTTAATTTCTATAGTATTTGATGCCTCAACTTGACCAGTTCCAGAGACCGTAGTTACGATATCACCTTTTTGAACTTTTTGTGTTATATATCTAGTTTCTCCACTTGCACTATTTCTTAAAAGAAAATAAGCCCCAGTTGCAATAATAACAACAATAATTATACTTACAATCTTGTGAGACAAGATATATGTTTTTGTTTTATTTATCATAATTTAATTTGTTTTATCATTAATAAAATCAACCGGTGGAGCAGGAATAAATCTAATTAATTTTGCTTCAATCTGTCCTTTTGAATTTGGGCTTCCAATTACGACGATATGCTCGTCTAATTTTAATTCATCTTTAGAAACAAAATCTCTCATTTTTCGAATTTCTGTCGTATCATCGATTATAATTATTTTTTCAGTCATATCTTTTCCGTCAAAAACGATAATACTAGGAAATTCAACCTTAATAATTTTACCAATTGCGCCATGAGCATTTGGCATATTCCTAAAATCACCAAAGTCTTGGCCTGTCATTCGAAAAGATTGATGAGGTGAACCAAAATTTTTAGTGTAATTCTCTCCCCAATCACGACCAAAAGATACTTTTCTAAATCCGGCCATCATTCCAGCTTGGAAAATAAAAAAGCCTATAACCATACCCCCTAAAACATAGGTAATGATTTTAAAAGTCTTAGAGTTTAAAAATTTTTTTATTTTATCTATATTCATATAATTCCTATTATGCTATTAATTTAAAGGCTCCTATTTTTCGTACCTAACTAAATAATAATTTTAATGACTAATTTTATTTTTATTCTGGCTAAATAATTTTTAACTGAATAATTTATTTTTAAATTGAGAGGAAGCTCTTTTTATAGAAATGAATAATACGAATAATAAAAAAAGAGTAATTACTAAACTGGCAACCGGCAGTGAGTCTGCAAGTGAAAGTGTATATTCTTTCCAATACTTCGCGATAACACCACTATCTGAAAATGCTAATGATAAATACTCAAAGAAACCAAAACGAGTACATTCTACAATGAGACTTTTGATAGAAAATACACTTCCAGATAGTGATAATATACTCAACCCCAAATAACCAAATGATTCCCATTTGGTTATTTGGACTCTCTTTGCCTCAAGCAAAACCAATATATCGTCAGAGAGTCGACTTTCTGAAATATACGTAGCATTCTTGAATAATTTTCGTAAATCTTCTTCCACTTTTATATATACGGGGAAATTTCTCATTTGGTGCAAAAATACAAGAATACTTAAGTATTCTTGTATTTTTTTCATGAGAATTAAGATAACGCTTCTCGCAATAAATTCAACGCTCGATGATGATAACTCTTTACGGTGTTTAGTGGTTTACCAAGAAGACTTCCGATTTCCTTGAAGGTCATATCTTCTTGGTAGTAAAGAATCAATACTTCTTTGTAATTGATCGGCAATTCATCTAATAAACTATTTAATAATTCTTTGTCTTCAAGCTTAACTAAAGCTTCGTCGGGTAAAACTACACCATCTTCTATGTTATCTGCAAAACTTTCATCTTCTTTATCGAGCGAAGAAAAATTTATCATTTTCTTTTTTCTTAAGTAATCAGTTATTGTATTGCGAGTAATAGTAAAAATCCAAGTTTTAAAACTAGCTTTTGTATAATCAAATTTTTTAAGATTTTTCCAGACTTTAATAAAAATATCTTGAACTATATCATTCGCATAATCATTTCCAACAAAACGAATAGAAAAGTTATAAATGGCTGGAGTATATTTTTCCACCAAAGCTCGAAATGCCTCTTGATCACCAAGCAGATATTCTTTAATTAAATCTTCATCCACTATTTCCATTAATACAATATACTCCCTAATCGAATTTTAGGAAATAAAGAATTTATTTTTTATTATAATCGGGGTGGCTTTCGGGAATTAATAAAATATAGTTTGTATATCGTGACATAGCAAATAAAACACTTGAAAGTCTATTCATATAAGAAATCGTTTGCGGGCTAATGACCCGACTGCCCTCGTCTGAAACTGAAACAATTCGACGCTCCCCCTTGCGAGCAAGGGTTCGGGCAAAATCAAGACCAGAACTAATTAAACTGCCTCCGGAAATAGTGAAAGAAGTGATCGGGGGTAAAATTTCTCCAATTTGATTTATTATCTTTTCAATTTTATTTAATTCTTTTTTATCAACATGCATTTTTGAACCTCCAAGTTCAGCTTGAACAATAAAAAGATTTTGTTGAATATCTTCAATAATTTGGCTAAAAGAAATTTTTTTATTTGTTTTTAAAACAACCTTATCAATATCAGCATAGGCCTTAATTATTCCCAAATAAGCATTGAGCTCATCAATTGATCCAAGAGCTTCAATCAACATGGCACTTTTTGAAATACGAGTTTGTTTGCAATCAAAAAGCGTCGTCGTACCCTTATCACCAAAACCAGTGTATAAAATATTTTTATCTTTTTTGAGATGATTGGCCTTCTTCATTTTTTGATTATATCATGATTTAATAAAAATAGGGGTTTACCTCCACGCCCATATTTTTATCGTTGATTACAAAGTAGGCTTTACCTACAATAAAAATATAGGTGTGGGGGTTGACGGATTTTAATAAAGTAGTATTATATTAATTAATCAATTAACTGTTATTTTTAACCACAAAAAAAAATTAATGCTTATGTGCCATGTACTAGTCATTTCAGACCAGAAACTATCCAAAGAAGAAAAAAAGGAAAAAAGTGTTAAAATTAAAAACACCCAAAGAAGTCCCATAATTAGGTTTATCTCAAAAGATGAGACAAACTATGAGCGGAATTTCGAAAAATATAACAAAAAACACCCGCGAGCTGTGAGGTGGACACATTAGGATAATAATTTACCTAAGAAAGCCAAGGAAACTTGGCTTTTTGTTTGCTTTTTTATTTATGATATACCCCAATAGCTTCGTTTATATTTTTATATCCGTCTTTTTTTAGAAGTTCAACAAGTTCCCTGTTTATTTTTCCTATGACACTTGGCCCTTCGTAAATCATCCCTGTAATTATTTGAATAAGACTTGCTCCCCTTTTTATTTTCTCATAAGCATCAGCTCCTGTGAAAACTCCCCCACAGCCTATAATAATAAATCTATCTTTATATTTTTTATAAATTGCACTTATTAAATTGTTCGTAATTTTTTCTGTTGGCTTACCACTAAAATTCCCTCGGCCAGCATTTTTTATTTCCTCCTGATTAAAAGTAGGATTTGCTCGGTCTTTAACTAAATTTGAAAATATCAAACCACTAACAAATGAATATTTTGATGAAACTTCCGCAAGAGCCAAAGTATCATTTTCGCTTTTTTCTAAATACATTTTAATAAATAGTGGTCGTTTAATTGAAAGTTTTTCCAATTTCAAAAGAAGTAAATTTAAGCCTTCAGGAGTATCAAATTTATTTATGATATTATCACTATTAATTAAATTAGGGCAACTAATATTTAGTTCAAAATAATCAAAATAATTCTCATTTAATGCTTGCATAAAAGAAATAATAATATCATCGGCCATCTCTTTTATATTCAAGTAGGATTTATTTGTCGAACCAATACTAATACCAAGTGGAATTCTATTCCCGCCTTCTCTGCGGGTCGCCGATGAGGCGACTTTTTTGACTTTTTCTAAAACTTTATTTATTCCTTCACTTTTAAAACCCTTATTAACAAGTAATGACTTTGATTTAGGTAATCTACCCAACATTGGCCTTTGATTGCCAGCATAAGGCAAATTAGTCACTGTTCCAATGGTATGGAAACCAAAACAGATTGACGGTAGAATATTTATTAAATCGGCATCATAATCAAAACCGGCC
The DNA here is from genome assembly GCA_964449885.1 of uncultured Candidatus Saccharibacteria bacterium. Taxonomy (GTDB): domain Bacteria; phylum Patescibacteriota; class Minisyncoccia; order Phycocordibacterales; family UBA9973; genus UBA8515. Next base: position 9,481 of record CAYVBT010000002.1, on the reverse strand, counting down.
GCCAAACCAATAGGGTTTTCAAAATCAATCCCGAGTACTTTCTGTTTTAAGAAAGTACTTTTAAAATACATCAGAAATTTTATTTTCCATCTAAAAAATGAAAATTTTCCTAAAAATCTTCCAGTCTTTAAAAAGAAATGATGGACATCATCTGCTGGAAAAAGAAAAAGTATCGGTTTAATAATTTTTTTATAAATCAGTCTAATCATTACTATTCTGTAGTTACACCATCAAATTCTTCCTCATTCTCTTCAGCCTCACTTTTTGTAGCTCTCACAATACCATCCTTATGATGTGCGGGAGAATAAAGTGTATACATTTTAAGTCCACTTTCCCCTGCAATAACATTATGCTTTGACCCCGATGGCACAATGACAGCATCACCATCGACAACTTCGTATTCTGTCTCGTTGATTATGACCTTTCCATTACCTTTTTCAAAACGGAAAAATTGATCATTATCAGAATGAACTTCCATCCCAATTTCCTCACCAGCTTGTAAGCTCATAAGTACAAGTTGAGAATGCTCCCCGGTATACAAAACTTCCCGAAAATTATTATTTTCAGTTGTTAATTTTTCAATACTTCCTTTATATCCTTTTTTCATCCCATTAGAAATCATTTTACTTGTACATATAATTATTTTATATATAAAAATAAATAATTTATTATTTTAATAATTCGGCACTGCCACGTTTATTTCTAACGGGACAGGTATATTATTTCGATTAATTATAACACTTTTAAATAAGAATTAATTATTTTATCAAATTCATTATTTGTTAAATATTTATCTTCAATTGCAACATCTTTTAATTTTCTCTTTGTTTTTATTGACTCATCGACAATTTTTGAGACCAAATCATAGCCAAGTTTTGGCACAAGTAAGGTCGCATAGGCCGTTGAGTTTTCTAAGTGATATAAGCATCTTTCTTTATCAGCAGCAATTTTTGAAACACAGAGTTTGTCGAATTGATAAATCGTTTGTATTGTTAGCTTTAAAGATTCAAGTAATTTATCGGTGATAATTGGCAACATGACTCCAAGCTCAAGCTGGGCGCCTTCGCAGGCTTTTTCAATCATTAGATTATTACCAGAAACTAAATAATATAATTGATTAACAACTTCTGGGATGATTGGATTAATTTTGCCCGGCATAATCGATGAGCCTTTTTGTAATTCTGGTATAACTATTTCTCCAATCCCACCACCCGGACCAGAAGACATAAACCTCATGTCACTAGCTATTTTTGAGAGCTCGACAGTTAGAGAAACTAAAAATTGTGAAATAATTAAAAAATCTGTTTGACTACTTGTTTTTGCACTTAAATTCGAAGCTTTAATGAAATGACCCTTTGTCATCTTATTTAATTCTAAATAAACATTTTTAATATACACAGGATTAGCATTAATTGAATTACCTATAGCAGTTCCACCTAAATTTAGGACCCTTGAAACATTTACTATATTTTTAATTTTTTGTTGATGACTTTTTAAGTTTGAAGCATAAGTTTTAAATTCACTCCCTAAAGTCATGGGAATTGCATCCTGAAGATGAGTTCTACTTAGTTTCAAAACTTTTTTAAAACTTTTTGATTTTATTTCAAGAGATTTTATAAGTGAAGTTAAAACTAAATCCAAGTCATTTAGTAAAATAAAAGATGAAATTTTTAAAGCCGAAGGATTAACATCATTAGTCGACTGACTACAATTCACATCATCATTAGCATGGACAATTATTTTATTTTTTAGAATCTCAGTTGCTCGACTAGCAATAACTTCATTGACATTCATATTAATAGCAGTTCCGGCCCCCCCTTGAAAACTAGATAAGGTAAATTGATCACTGTGTTTATGATTTAATATCTCATCACAAGTTTTAACAATGGCCTGACTCTTAGCTAGCGTTAAATTGCCAGCCTTATAATTCGCTATGGCGGCGGCTTTTTTTATTTTGATGATAGATAAAATGAACTCAGTTTTAACAAGATGGACAGAAAAAGGGAAATTTTTCTGGGCTTTTTTTGTTTCTTGACCATAATATTCTTTCATAGATTTATATATAAATTAAGCTTATATTCCTAATATTACCACAAATTGATTTAAAAATCTTTTCATTAATTTTTCTTTATTATCTTTTTATGACCAAAAGATATGATAACGACGATCAAAATCAAACCTAAAGCCAAAGCGATCCGACCAACAGTCGTATTTATTGATTCCCAACTATCAGCAAAAAAATAACCAATAAGCGAATACATTGTCACTTGAGTAATACTACCGAGTGATTCATGTAATAAATATTTTTTATATTTAGTTCGACTAAGGCCCGACAAAAGATTGACTGACAGGGTCGAGAGAACTTCAAAACGACTAGCAAAAATTATAAAACCCGGATGGTTATTGAATGCCACTTCAATATTTTTAAATTTTTTTGACTTAACAATTCTCCCGAAACCAATTTTCATTAATACTCCTTCCCCGTATCTTCGAGCTGTCCAATAACCTAAATTATCTCCCAAAATATTTCCGATGATCGAAATAATTATTATGCCATAAATATTAAAGTAACCAACACTAGCAAACCCTGAAGCTATCATTAAAACATTCCCAGAAGGAATAGGAATAATATATGCTGCCATAAAAGCGATGATAAAAATTGTGACATATTTATATAGTAATAAATATGGAATGATGTGTTGTACAATAAAGTCCATAAAAAGAGATGTATATCTCTAATTAAAATATACCACAAATTAGACCCTAAATTCTAGCTCTTGTAAAAAGCTATAAATAGGTTAATATACGGAACAATAGATTGTTGTTTAAAATAATAAAAAGAAGGGAGTAGAATTTGAAAAAATTAATAATCATTATTGGAGTCATTGGTTTTGTTGCTGTAAACTGGTTAATAAAAGCAATTGAGTTCTCTATATTCAAAATTTTTGACTTAGAAATCGCCGCTGTCTTAATGTTTTTAGCTAGTTTCCTTTCAAGATACTTAATTATATTAGCCTACGATAAAATAAAAATTGACTGGCTTTTAATTGAACATTTGAAAGAAAAAATATTTAAAAACCAAGAAGACAATGAAAATAACTACGTTACAAATAAGATTTTAAAATGGAGAAACAATGGTGACAGAACTTTATTAATTGGTCTAGTTTCATTTGACCCAACGGTAGCAGCTATTTATTACCGAAAAGGACACCACAAGTGGAATAATATTCCAAAAGGTACACGAAAGATTTTTGTGATAAGCGTAATCATCTGTACCACCTCATTATTCGCTTTATTTCTTTTTTTTGAAGGATCAATAACTGAATTATTATTTTGGTTATGGAAGCAAATAGTTTGGTTGTTTAATTTTATCTTCTAAAAACCGGTCACATTCAAATGAATATGACCGGTTTTATTTTTATATATTATCTATTTGCGCGATGTATACCCATTCCATTCCCTCTTCCCATCATGCGCCCTTGTCCATCTTGAGCCCTTTGCCCATCACCAGTTCTTAAATTTAATTCTTTTCTAATTGCATTTGCTTCTTGAATTTTTCCTTCGTGGGCCAATTCCCAAGCTTCTGCAAATTTAGGAAAATTTTCTTTGTTAATAACTTCTGTGACTCTTTTATTGCCAACTTTTTCCTCAATCAAATCTTTCCAGCCTTCATAATCTTTATTTACCATTACTTCAGTCATTTGAGATTCAAACTCTGGAGTATAATTGGGACCCTTTTTAGTAAAGTCTCCCTGATAAGCCAATGCTGTACCAGAAACTCCTAAACCAAGAACCAAAGCCATCAAACCACTCATTACTATTTTATTTCTCATTTTATTTTTAAAATTATCATTTTTTACACATTTTATATATAAAAATAGATAATTTGATTATTTTATTAATTTAAACATTTGTTAATAATTACTATTTATAAATAACCGTCGTTACTTACACTACTAATACGCAAGATTTTTTGATTTTATCTCAAATTAAATTTTTTATTTGTTCTATTAAAATTATTACTTTTCCATGGGCGAATCTGCTCAGCTACTATAAGGCCGTCAGCTTCCACATCGCCAAATATTTTTACCATTTCTCCTTCTTTTATTTGAACCTGTCCTCCAATAAATGCCTCTTTTATTTTTACATTCCAAAGATTATTTTTATCATCTCTAATTTTTATTAAATCACCCTCAATTGCTATAATACTTCCAAAAACTAATCCATCTTCAGGGTGAGACCAAAATTCACTTTTATCAAACATAAAACCACGGTAAACTGAAACATTTTCAGACAAAGATCTTTCTATTTTATTTCCAATACCAATAGTGTGTAATATTAAGCCGAAAATAACTGTTATTGTAATATATATAAAAATTATTGTAATCGTGCTACGACGATACCCTAAATATGTTTTTCGGTAATAAAAATCACCCAAGATGGTAAAGACAGCCAAAAAAACAAACCAAAAATATGGTAAAGACCTAAAAATAAAATTAAAACCAAATCTATTATATAAATACCAATCATTATCGAGCAAAACGGAAAGTAAGACGGAAAAAGATATAGCTCCAAACGCTAATGAGAGCCCAACTAATGACCAGAAAAGAAATCTTTTAAAACTAAAGATATTTTTAGAAATTGGTTTGATGCCACTTTCTTTTATTCGTTCAAATGCTATTTCGCTTATATTTTTATTTTCCATTGGATAATTTTTGGTACTCTTCTTTAAAGAGTTTTTTACCTCTTAATATTAAATTCCCGACCGTGCTAACAGGTTTTTTTAAAATATCGGCGATTTCGACATAATCCTTATCATCTAAAAAACGCAAAACTAAAACCTCACGATATTTTTCATCTAATCTTGATAAGGCTTCATCGATTTTTTTTCTATCAAAAGAATTATCTAACTCTTTAATCACATCAAAAGCATCTTCTAGTTTGCCAATATCATCAATCTCAAGAGGGACTGTTGGCCTAGCGACTTTTTTTCTTATCTCACTTACAGTTTGATTATGGGCTATTCGATATATCCATGAGGAAAATTTTAAGTCTGTATTAAATTCATTTAAATTATAATAAGTCTTTACGAAAACATCTTGTAAAATATCTCCAGCATCTTCACGGCTTAACTTAGAAATT
>CAYVBT010000002.1:0-4329 GCA_964449885.1 uncultured Candidatus Saccharibacteria bacterium | reverse complement strand
TAATGTAATATAGTAGTTTATTCTCATATCTCTTAATTAGACACAAAAAATGATCCGGATCTAAAAGAGATAATCCGACTAATTCACCATCAGTCTTGTTTGGGCAATATTCATGATTTATCATTATCATATATTATACGCACAAAAGAGCCATTTTGTCGCATATAAAAATAAGCTGAGGTAATCAGCTTATTTTAAATATGTTATTTTACTTCTTCTATCACAACTGCATCTACTGGAGTTTCCTTTGGTAAATCTTTCACAACTTCAATTGGATTTGAGTTTGCTGGTGTTTGAGATTTAAACTTTACAAATTCTCGATACATCATAATCATTACCATAAAACCAATAGGATAAGTTACGAAGGATCCAATAAATAAAGCAATAAATCCTAATACAATAAACAATCCGATGACAAAGCTTTTCCAAAATATTAACCAGCCATAACCTCGTGTCATCTCCCAAGATTCTTTTATACTTACTCGAGCTCCTTGATTTTTTTCAACGGATAGATAAATAGCAAACATTAAACGGCCTAAAACATAAAACCCTGGAATAATAAGTAAAACAAAACCGGTGATTACGCAAAGAGCATACAAAAGACTTGTTTTAAAGAAATTCCATAATTGGCCCAAAGTTGGTAATGCTTCTTTTGAAAAAAGGTTAAATTCTTTTTTATCGATAATGTTAAAAATTAATCGAATCCAAATATATGACAATAAAATATTAACCACCATAACGATTATCGCTAAAATATTATTATCTTTCTGGCCAACACCCGCCACAACAAAAGTTGCAATCGTCATAATTAACAATGTTGTAAAATGTTCTTTATACAAAGACCAAGCCTCTTTTATTTTTTCTCCAATTTTAAATGTAAAATTCATAAAAATTATAATTACTAATAAGTCATCATATTGTATCAAATTATAGATAATAATAAAATATGCATTTGCAATATAAATAATTAAGTGGCATAATTTAATTAAATCTGCAAAGCTATGAAACAGTTTTTTTTCGTCCTAAAAATGATAGTAATGGCTTTTATTTTTACTATTATCGCTAATTATTTATTTGGCGAAACGCTCGAATTGATCAATCTTCCAAGCTCGTCATGGGTTAACATCATTTTTAGCATTGTATTTTTGATTATTTCTCTAGTTGTTTTACTTTTAATGAATAGAGATCATGAATATGAGAGTACAATTGCCGGTGCGTAAAATGTTTACTATAACTAAAAAACCGCTCTCTTATGAGACGGTTTTTTTAACATATGTCTATTTGTCCAAATCAAGAATTTCGTCGATACGGATTTGTTCGACAAATTCGGGCGTGTGAGAAACAAGTATCATGGCTCCTTGAAAGTCACTGAGTGCTTTAGCTATCACTGGTAAATGTCTGAAGTTGATATGATTTGTTGGTTCATCGAGAATTAATAACCCTGGACGAGTAAGGACAAGCTGAGCAAAAGCCACTAACCCTTTTTGCCCCTCTGATAAACTTCCAATCTTGGTATGGACCATATCGCCAGTTATCAAAAAACCGGCAACTGTCGAGCGTATAGCCTCTTCATTGACCCGTCCTGAGACCCTCCTTGTTGTTTCGGATAGTGATTCATACACAGTGTCACTAAAATTTAAAGTTGAGAAATCTTGCCGATAATATCCAATCCGGACATCGGGAGCAATAAAAATACCTTCAGCATCTCGTTTGGCAATAAGCTCAAGAAGCGTACTCTTTCCTATACCATTGGGACCCGATAAAAGTAAATGTTTATTTTTTCGAAGTTTGATACTTGCTTTTATTTTTTTAACTTTTTGATTTTTAAAAACTGAAACAGATGTAAAAGTTACTAAATCTCCAATTATATTTTCTTGAACAGGAATTGTGAAAGGTCTGATAGTTTTATCTTCTTTTCTGACATCAACTTTTTCTTCTTCTAAATCTTGCGCTAAGTCACGCATTCTTTTCGCTACCGCGCGGAGGTTTCCACCTTTCATGGCAAAAGCGTTGGCTTGCTCTTTCTTGGCTAATATTTCTTTCGATAGAAGGGCATTTTTGCGATTCTCTCTTTCCATTCGAGCAGCGATTTGGTCAGCTACATCGGTATAGTTACCAACATATTGCTCAATCTTACGAGTATAAACATCAAGATATAAAACAGCGTCAGTAAATTTATTTAAAAATTCTGCATCGTGGGAAATAACAATCACTGTCTTTTTATATTTCACCAAGAAATCGGTCAGGTGGGCAATTCCAGCTTTATCTAAATTGTTCGTTGGCTCATCAAGGAGTAAAATATCTGGCTCTTGAATTAGGGCCGAAGCAAGAAGAAGTCGAGCTTGTTGACCACCAGAGAAAGATGAAATAATTCTTTCGTGAACTTTTTCGTGGCCTTTGAGATTTACAACTTCAAGAACATCATCAATCCGTGGGTCGATATCATAGACTTTTTGCGTAAAACATTTTTCAAAAAATTCTCGAACCGTAAGCGAAAGTTCATCGCGAGGAATAACTTGTCGGGAATGAGCAATAGTTGTTTTTTGAGCTTTATTAATTATTCCATCTTCTGGAATCTGGTCGCCCGTAATTAAAGAAAAAATAGTACTTTTTCCAGCACCATTTTGACCCATAATTGTCACTTTCATTCCACGACGAATCAAAAAGTCCACCGCATCCAAAATCGGCTTGTTGTGTCCATATTCAAAAGAAACCTTTTCAAATCGTATTACTACTTCTCCGTGAGCCATATAGTCTATTACTTTACCTTATTTTTCGTTAAATTGAAAGGGTTTATACTTAAAAATTTAAGAAAAATTCCAAGAAAAATGCTTCCAAATTTTGTTTTGACAAAATTTGGAAGCATTTTATATCTCAATATTTATTTCACCCACAAAAGAATACTAGTGGACACAATGGACAAGGCGGTTCGGACTGCTCTTACCATCGTTGTACGTGTTGCCATCGTTCATATTGACGTAGTGAGCGTGAAACTCAACACCAGGATACTGGTAGGTGGTATCTGACCAATAGACGTCATTAGCAAAACCTGTTGGTGGATTACCATCAATATTATTCTCAAAATAATGTGTGACTAATTCTGGAGTAGTTGGCAGCCTCCATGAAGAACTACCTTCATCTGATTTTTCTAAACATGAGGCAGTTCCTGCATACCATGTCATATAACCATCTGTTGGTGTTTTAGTTCCACCAGTACAAGCACTACCTGACCAAGAACATCCATCAGCGGAATGGTATCCGCAAATAGTTTCAAGTGTTACGGCTGGTTGAGTTGGGTCAGTTGCAAGGGCTTCACAACTGTAAGTGGTTTGATCGCCTGTAGCAAAAGTAGGTGCTGGAGTTCCCGCTACAGCACTCCCCGCTTTGCCAAATATAGTAGTTCCTGTCAGTATTTTGGTAGTATCAATGTTTAATATCTTTGTAGCAAGTAGGTCGTATGTATCCCCAAGTGAGTGCATAGTAGGTGCGACAGTTCCTGGAGTAGTAAAGTCAGTACTTGGAGTATTGACTCCTGTATTTATGAGTTCATATAAGTCAGAGAGTGACTTCATAGTTTTAGATGGTGCACCAGGTGGAGTGAGAGAGCCAGCGTAGACGGCGGTAACTCCGACGAGTAAGGCGATAGCGATGTAGGGTAATGTTTTTAACCCCGAACGAAATTTACTTTTTAATATTTGTTTTATTTTATTCATCCCATTATAAATTTTATTTTTCATATATATTTTATTTGTCCGATTTGAAACTTTTATTAAGGGTTTTGTTAATTTTATTTCCTCAAAAATTTCTAACGGGACAGGTATTGTTTTTATTAATTAATAATTATTTTAATAATATTCTTGTTAGTGGTCCCACTACTCCATCCCCCTTTAATTGGTTAGCAAGTTGGAATTTAATCACGGCTTGTTTGGTTAAGTTGCCAAATATACCATCGATTATTCCACAGTTATAATTATGAGAATTTAAATATGTTTGTAAGTCTTTAACATCAGTACCTTGCATTTGAGGTTTGGTTAGTTTAAGTGTGCGAATCATAGTTGGTGTTTGAGTATTTGGAGTGTTGGGTGTAAGTGGAGCTGTTGGAGTAGTTGAAACAATTGGAACTACAGTTGTTACCATAGGTGTTGAACCACTACTTCTTCGTGGGGTTGGAGTGGAAGGAGGAGTAGATGGTCGAGTACTTGCTGGTCTCCAGTCTGTGGCTACTTTGTTCGTAGTTGTACCGAAGGTAATAAAGCCAATGTTCTCGCCATATACGTAACCGCTAAATACTCCGTCTATACCTATACTTGTATTAGAAAAGTCTACCCA
>CAYVBT010000001.1:45114-51969 GCA_964449885.1 uncultured Candidatus Saccharibacteria bacterium | reverse complement strand
AACAATACCAGGGGGAGGAGGAGATTATAAACGACAATGTGAAGATACACTAGATAATGACAATGACGGTTTAATAGATACCTCTGACCCAGGATGTCATGTTGATGGAGATTTGAATAAAGATTATGTTCCTACTCACTATTCTGAAGCAGTATTTCCAGGAGGGGGAGGCAACACTCGACAATGTAGCGACACTCTTGATAATGATAATGATGGTTTAATAGATACTTCTGACCCAGAGTGTCATACCGATGGTGATGCGACGAATCCTCTTTCCTATGACCCAGAACATTATTCGGAAAAACTGGGTGCGGGTGGAAATGAAGAAGATGGAACTCCTGATTTAACTGCAAGTAGTGTCACACCAACAACAGCGTCAATAAATGTCCCAGTAAACTTAACAACAATTATTACAAACATTGGGGATGGTTCAACTGGATTTAATTTTGTCAGCTTTTTCCAAATAATTAAAGATAGTAATATTAATGTAGAAGACAACGAAACAACCACTATTTCAAAATTAAATATAAAAAATATATTTGTTAAAATTTTTAACAAAATATCATTAATCAAAAAAGCCGTCGCTTTAACTGGTGATATAAATACCTCAAACGGGATAGAAATAACTGCTGTTGTTCCAACTCTAACTACTCAGAAAAGTAATGTTACATCTGTGTCATATACTTTCTCTTCAACCGGTGTTTATAAAATTAGAGCTTGTGCAGATAAAAAATCCATTTCTGACATCGGGACAGTCGAAGAATCAAACGAAGAAAATAACTGTAGTGGCTGGACGACCCTAACTGTCTCAGGTTCACTCCCCCCACCAGGTGATGATGATATTATAATTCCAGATGATGATACTACGATTACTGAGCCACCAATAGAAATTGTTACTCCAGAGAATAAATGTTTATTGATTGAACAAAATCCATTAGTATTCACAGATGCAGAAAAGGCAAAACTTGCAGAACTTCTTCGTAAATTCTACTTAATATCTTCAACTCTTAAAACTGAAGAAGATATTATCACTGTTTACAGTGAAATAGATCAATATAAAAATTTCATTGCTCAAACCGATGGCTTAATTGATACTTGTTATAAAGAAGTTGCAGCGGTAAAAGCAAAGGGTGGTGGTTTTGGTTGGGTTCAAAATGGGAATCCATGGTATAGAAAAGAATTTGGTGGCTCTGCTTCATTTGGTGGAGATTATCCATACGTAAACTATAATATTTTGGAAGGAAATTATACCTGTGATAATAATGGTTATTGTTATACTCCTGTCGGTATTAATAGTGATACAGGGCCTGGATGTAAGGCTGTTTCTGGATATTATTATGGAACACTTGTAAAAGATCCATTTAAATTTAATCCAGCCTTAACCGGCTCTGCTGGAGATGATTGTAATGATTATAATAAACCATTCAAGTGTAACGCTATTAATAGTAATCTTTATGGTAATAGTAATGATGGCCCAGATCAAAACCTTTTAAATGCTGGCTGTAAATGGAAAGAGGGAGTATACCTAGATGGAGTAGAGAGGGTATTGGAGATGTGGTAAGTGAGAGTAATTACGAATTAATAATTACAAATTACGAATTGGGTGGAGAGAAAAATAAATTAGGATGAAAAAATTTTTGCCATACATATTAATACTGACAATCATTGTGCAACTGTTTGCGCCTTTTAGTGTTAATGATGGTTCGAAAATTGAAAAAGCTGAAGCAAATGCTGATTGTAAAATAACAAACGATTATTTTACAAATCCGTTTCCAAATAATGTAAATACCCCAAGGCCAGAAACAGTTACATATAATCTTGAAACGACTAACTGTATTGGGAAAGTAGTTTCTGTAGATGTTGTATCTTTTAGTGCGGGTGGTTCTTCTGGGGAAAATGCACTTAGTATCACCGGCTCACAAATAACTAATGATAATTTTTCCTTTATATTAAATACTGGTGAAAATAAGTGTGATGATCCGGATTGTAATAATATAAGACTTATTACAAAAATCTATAATAATAAAGAGGTTCTGAAGCAAATATCATCCAATCAATCATTGCGCTTTAAATGTACAAATGATAAATGTAATGAAAATAACAATGAAGTGTGGAGTCTATCTTCTGCCCCGGGAACAGAGCAACCAACAGTAAGTAATTGTAAAATTACTGATGTTTTATTTAGCCCACAAACAGTCCTTCCTAATAATAGACCTGAAGATGTCACTCTTTGGGTAAATACCAGCGACTGTCAAGGACAATTAATAAATATAAAACTTAGTGCGGTCGGAGGTTTGTCGGGGTCGGATAATATATTAACTATTCCCCGCTCAACGATAACCCTTGATAGTGCTTCTTATAAATTAAAAACGGGGGAAAAGTATTGTAAATCACCTGATTGTGATGATATCCGAGTTCATATCGAAATTTTAGAGATAGCAACGGGAAAAGTATTAGCAAATTACGCTTCTGGTCCAGATAGTAATAGAGACCGAATGTCTTTTAATTGTACAAGTAAGGATGAAGGGCGAAACACTGTTTGTGATCAAGAAAAAAAATGGGCTTTTGAATCTTCGACTGGGGGAGACCAAACAACTGGGTCTTCTTCTACAACAACGGTATATTACTACGATATTACAAGCACCACAGGAGTTGTCACACAATCAGCGCCATTCACAAAGGAGGAGACATGTATAAAAATTCGAGACGAAAGAGCAAAAAAAGAAGAAGCTGAAAATTCTGGGATAATAATAAGTGAATGTACTTCAAAGGTAATTAGTACAACAACAGAAGGCACTCCATCTCCCGACGAAGCTTTCCCAGCTTGTAGTATTTGGGATGCTGATACTTATGTAGGGTGTCTTGGAATTGGATTGTATTACTTACTTTACAGAACAACATCTTGGTTTTTTGCTGGAGCCGGTAAACTTTTAGATATGGCTGTTTATTTTTCTGTTCAAGATTCTTCTTATCGTTCAGAATTCGTAGTTGAAGGGTGGGGGTTAGTTCGTGATTTTTGTAATATGTTCTTTATTTTCATACTACTTTATATTGCCTTCGGAACTATTTTAAATCTTCATAGTGTTAAAACTAAGGAAATGATTATCAATGTCATTATTATTGGACTCCTGATTAATTTTAGTTTATTTGCCACCCAAGTAATTATTGACGCCTCAAATATAATCACTAGAGTATTTTATAATCCACAAACCATTGTCACTGGTTCTCAAAAAGATGCAAACGGTAATGTTATCGGGGAACTCGGACCTTCTGGTGAAATAAAATTGTCTGAAGCAATCGTCAATAAAATTGACCCACAACAAATCGTAATGCGTTCGCAAGAAATTAATAATCTTAGTGTTAAAAATGTTAATAATAGTGGTGAAAGTGATACTGAAACAGGGGGAATTTCTGGCGGAACATTTATTATAGTTGTTTTGCTCACCACAGTAATCAACGTCGTCGGAATAATTGCCTTTTTATCATCAGGAATTATTTTTATTACAAGAGTTATAGGCTTGTGGTTTGCTATGATTTTAGCTCCGTTAGCGTTTCTAAGTTATACTGTTCCAGCTCTACAAGACATAAAAATGATAGGATGGAAACACTGGTGGCCAGATACTTTAAAGATGGCATTCTTGGCACCAATCTTTATGTTCTTTATGTATATATTAGTTAAATTTATGGGTAAGGGTCTTGGTGTCTTTAGTGCACAAGATAAAACTGGTATGGCCTTTATTATTTCAATTGTCATACCTTTCGTAGCCATAATGGCAATATTAATGAAGGCTAAAGATACAGCCTCAGATATGTCTGGAGAGTTAGGTAAATCAATCACAGGTGCAATCACAAAATATGGAGGAATGGCTGTCGGGGCTGGTCTTGCAGTTGCAACTGGTGGAGCAGCTATGGCACTACGAGGGACAATAGGAGCTGGTGGTAGTGCCCTAGCAAACAACAAGGGACTAGCAGCTGCCGAAGCAAAGGGGGGATTTAAAGGATGGGGAGCCAAACAACTTAGAAATATTGGTGGTGTAGCTGGAAAAGGTAGTATGGATCTCCGTGGTGTAAAAATTGCAGGTAAAGGTCTTTCTGATACCGGTATGAAGGTTGGCAAAGCCAAAGAAGGTGGTTTTGATAAATATAAAGAAGAAAAAGATAAGAGCCGTAAAGATCGAGCAGAAAAAATTAAAACAATTACCACCAAGGCTGAACAAAAGAATGTTACTGCCGCTCAGATTGACCTAAAAGAAACTATGTTAGAAAGAAAACCACAGTTAGATACAATAGACAAATTAATTGCAAAAACAAGACAAGAAATGACTGATGCAAATAATGGGAAAGACGAACCAGCAGCACGTGCTGCACTTGCAAAACTAAAGATTCTCCAGACCAATAGAGATACTATTAGAAACAGCAGGAAAGATATTGCTGTTGATTCAACAACAGGGGTTCTAACTATCGGAACATTAGATGTTATTGGTAAAACTATCGCTGATGCAGAAAAAGCTGAAGCTGCTGCCTTGCATAAAGTATCAGTTGTCGAAAATAAAGTTTTAAATGACTATGCAAATTCATTAACCTCTGGTATGTCGAAAACTATCAGTCTTATCACAAGCCTAGGACAAGATAGAGCTTCAGGAATAGAGAAAACTGCTCTCGATATCAGAGCTGGGAAAAAAGTCGAAAAAGATAAGGGAGATGTTGGCCATTAATAAAATATTATGGATGAAAATTTAAAAAAATTAATAGAGGAAGAGTTAATAAAACTACCACAAGAAGCGCAGTTAGCTATTACCTCTGTTGATTGGCCTAAAACAGCAGAGGAAATTGGAAATAAATATTTAATTGAAGAAGAAATTGAAAGTTTCCAGAAAGAAATAGTTTTAGTTTTATTAGGACTAGAATATCCAGCTTTTCTTTCGCGAAACATAAAAAATAATATTGGCGTTTCGGAAATTGATGCTCAAAAAATGACAACTGAGGTAATTGAAAAAATATTTACTCCCATCGCTGATAAAATTGAATCATCAATAAAAAATAAAATGGTTTCAGAAAATTATTCTTGGAATCAAAGGGTTAATTTTATAGTTTCAAGTGGTGATTATTCAGTTTTTTTAAAAAAATAAAATGGAAAAAACAACAGACGAATTGCAAATTATAATAAACGAGGCAAGGGCTCAACTTTCAAAAGAAAGTAGGGAAGCTATTGATAGTGTTGACTGGAAATTGACCATTTTAGGAATGAATAAAAAATATAACCCCGACCAACTCGAGAATTTAAAAACAGAAACAGAATTGTTGCTTTCTGGAATTCTAAATCCACAAGATTATCCGATTGAATTAGAAAATCAAATGAAAATACCAAAAGATGAGGTTATTTCATTAATAAATGAAATGGATAAAATGATTTTTAAAAAAATTCAAGAACAATTAATAAAAATACTAGCTAAAAAAGAAAGTGTATCCATTTCAACACCAATAAGTAGTAAGGGAGAGGAAATAATTACAAATTACCAATTACCAATTACGAATGAAAAAGAAGTAATTAATAACACGGATGACGAAGTGCCATTGCCACCGTACGCGGGAATAATTACGAATTACGAATTACGAATTACGGATGAGAAGAAAGTAATTACTGATTACAAACTACCAATTACGAATGTAGTTGTAAAAGAAAATCCTGTTATAATTAATAAACCTGACGAGGAATTAAAGTATATTCCAAAAAATGTTTTTGAAGATAAAATGAAAGCTTCAACTTCAAGCGGTCACTCCGTCACAGATCATAGTAAACCTAAAGTTGACCCTTATAGAGAGGAGTTTTAGGTAATTACGAATTAATAATTACGAATTACGAATGAAATCAGATAATATCATTAAGGAAAAAAGTTATAATTTTAGTCTTAAAATTATAAAAATATACCAGGAACTAACTAAAGACAAAAAAGAATTCATTCTTTCAAAGCAATTAATTCGTTCTGGAACATCAATTGGTGCAAACATAGAAGAAGCAATTGGGGCACAATCAAAAAATGATTTTATCTCAAAAATAAGTATTTCTTATAAAGAAGCAAGGGAGACTCTTTACTGGCTACACCTTTTAACAGATAGTGGTTTTCTAAACAAGCAACAATCTGATACACTTATATTTGATTGTGAAGAAATATTAAGAATAATTGGAGCAATTCAAAAAACTTCAAAATCATAAGCATCCCACATTCGTAATTATTAATTCGTAATTCGTAATTATTCTCAAATGCAATTTAAAGTCCCACAATTTATTGATATCGAGGACAAATTATTTGGTCCTTTTACCTTTCGCCAATTTGCTTATTTAGCAGGTGGGGCGGGGGCTTCTTTTGTCTTATATAAAGCATTGCCGTTGTGGCTTGCTATTATCTTTATTCTGCCTGTAGTTGGGCTATCTCTTGCTTTAGTTTTTTATAAAATAAACGAAAAACCTTTTATTTTTTATCTTCAGGCTGGATTAAATTATTTTGTTTCAAATAAGCTTTATATCTGGAAGCAAAGATTAGCAAAACCTGAGGTTAAAAAAGAAGAGGAAATAACGATGCCTCTCGTTTCGATTGTCCCAATGACGACAGAAAATAAATTAAAAGATTTATCTTGGAATTTAGATGTTAAGGACCAAAACAATCAGTAACTTGTTTTGGTCAATTACGAATTAATAATTACGGATTACGAATGAAAGACGGGTTTAAAACTAAGAAACAAAAAGAGGGGTGAAAGTGTTCATAATTATGATATAATGTTATTAGTTTTTAATTCGTAATCATTAATTCGTAATTCGTAATTAATTATACATATGATTAGTGCAAAAAGTTCACA
>CAYVBT010000001.1:43816-45104 GCA_964449885.1 uncultured Candidatus Saccharibacteria bacterium | reverse complement strand
AGTTCGAAATGGTATCATCGTTTTAAAAGATGGTGGTCTTCGAGCAGTATTGCTTGCTTCCTCTTTAAATCTATCATTAAAATCGGCCGACGAACAAGCTGCTATTATTAATGAATTTCAAAATTTCATTAATGGACTCGATTTTCCAACTCAGATATGTATGCAATCTCGTCGTTTAGATATTAGACATTATCTTTTATCACTTGAGGAAAGACTTAAAGCTCAAGTTGAACCACTTCTAAAAATTCAAACCAAAGAATATATTGATTTCATTAAATCTTTTACTGATGAGGTTAATATCATGACCAAAACATTTTTCATTGTTGTGCCTTACAGTCCAACAATTATTAAATCAAGTGATGGGATGGTAGATAGTTTGCTTGGCGGGGGATCGCAAAAAAAACAAATTGAAAATACTAAAAAAGCAATGGATTTAGCTTCATTTGAAGAAAAAAGAACTCAATTAGACCAGCGGGTTGGAGTTATCATTAGTGGTCTTGGACGAGTCGGTATCAGAACAACAGAATTAACTACTGACCAAGTTGTCGAACTTTTTTATAAAACATTCAATCCTGGGGATATTAGTCAGGGTATAAAACTAAAATGAGTATACTTTCATCATTATTTGGAAAAGGGAAAACAAATGACACTAATAATAGAAGTGGCATGATGCCGATTTTGCCGAATGAAGTCTATAAAGCAGCAACCTTAGAACTCCAAGACATCATTGCTCCGTCTGCTTTACAAATAACACCTAAATCACTTAACTTGGGAGATAAAATCGTCCGAACATTTTTTGTTATTTCATACCCTCGCTATTTAAGTGATAATTGGTTTTCACCAATTATTAATTTGGATAAAGTTTTCGATGTTTCTATTTTTATTCATCCAATTGAAACGGCTGAAATATTGAGGTCTTTCCAGAAAAAAGTGGCTGAAGTGCAAAGCCAGATTTCTATTCGCGAATCAAAAGGTCTAGTTCGTGACCCAATGCTAGACACGGCTTATAAAGATTTAGAAGATTTACGAGACAATTTAATGCAAGCCCAAGAAAAAATGTTTGATGTTGGTCTTTATATTACCGTGTATGCCAATGATGATAACGATTTATTTAAAATTGAAAATGAAATTAAATCATTACTCGAATCAAAACTTATTTATCTAAAACCAGCCTTATTTCAACAAAATGAAGGTTTTAAAAGTGTTATACCACTTGGCACAGACATTTTAGGTATTCATCAAAAATTAAATACCGAGCCACTTTCAAGTATTTTCCCATTCGTTTCTT
>CAYVBT010000001.1:28914-43806 GCA_964449885.1 uncultured Candidatus Saccharibacteria bacterium | reverse complement strand
CCGATTTTCACTACCAAACTACAATTCTATTACTTTCGCGACTTCCGGCGCCGGTAAATCTTATGCCACAAAATTAGAAATTATTCGAACTTTGATGTTTGATACTGAAGTTATTGTTATTGACCCTGAACGAGAATATGAATATTTAGCCGAAGCTATTGGTGGAAGATGTTTTAATATTGCTCTATCATCGGACCATCACATTAATCCATTTGATTTACCAATTCCAACAGGCGATGAAACCCCAGCCGATGTTTTACGCTCTAATACTATTAGCTTAGTTGGATTATTTAGAATTATGTTGGGAGGCTTAACTCCTGAAGATACAGCTATTACTGAAACTTATGCTCTTAAAGATATTACCGCTGATTCTGATTTTAGAAATATTGAACCGCCAATGTTATCGGACTTTGAAGTTATTCTCTCTGGGATGGAGGGAAGTGAATCATTAATGCAAAGACTAACCAAATATACTCATGGGTCATGGTCTTCATTCCTCAACCAACCTTCAAATATTGATATTAATCGTAAGTTTATTGTATTTTCAGTTCGCGACATGGAAGATGAATTAAAACCAATTGCTATGTATATCATTACTCATTATATTTGGAATGCCGTTCGTAAAAATATCAAGAAACGCTTACTTGTTGTTGATGAAGCTTGGTGGATGATGAAATCCGAAGATACAGCATCTTTTCTTTACTCTATTGCAAAAAGAGGCCGAAAATATTATTTAGGCTTAGCGACAATTACCCAAGATGTCGGTGACTTTATGAAAAGTGCTTATGGTATACCGATCGTGACCAACTCTTCTATTCAGTTACTATTAAAACAATCTCCTTCAACCGTTGATGTTTTACAAAAAACATTTAATTTGACTGAGGAAGAAAAATATTTATTACTCGAAGCTAATGTTGGCGAGGGAATATTCTTTGCTGGTTTAAAACATGTGGCTATTAAGACTATTGCCTCCTATACTGAAGATCAAATCATTACTTCCGACCCGTCACAAATTTTAGCGATTAAAAAAGCCAAAGGGGAATTATTGGCCGCAAACAACGGTTAAAGGCCTGTTGTTATGAGGTGAAAGTTATTATATAATAAACATAGTGAAATTAATAAAAATAAAATTTTTTCTAGTTTTGATTTTTGTTTTGACCATCTTAAATTGGCCGTATAATTCTTTAGCTGAGATGCAAATCGAAGTTCAAGATAATGAATTGAGTGTTGAGGTTAATCCAAATAATCCTGCTCCTTATGAAGATGTAACAATAACTTTGACTAGTTATGCGACTGATTTAAATAAAGCAATTATAGTTTGGAAAACATCTGGTAATACTGTCCTCTCTGGAATTGGAAAAACAAGTTATTCATTTAAAGCTTCCGGACCTAATACGGCTAATATTTTTGATATCACTATTACTCCGGTAGGTTCAATGACGACAATTAACAAAAGGGTTGCTATTACTCCTTCGGAAATCGAAATTATGTGGGAATCAGTCAATGGTTATACTCCACCTTTTTATAAAGGTAAATCTCTTCCATCTAGTGGTTCCTTAATTAAGGCTGTAGCAATTCCAAATACCGATACTATAAAATCCGGCAGTGGAAGTATTACTTATAATTGGAAAAACAATAATAGTGCAGTTTTAGATGCGTCCGGCTATAATAAAAATTCATATATTTTTAAAAACAGTATGTTTGATACAAAAAATGAAATTACCGTTGCTGCTTCTTCTGTTGATGGACGCTATACAGCCGAAAAAACAATCCAAATTCCAACCTATAGTCCTAAAATAGTTTTTTATAAAAAATCCCCAACTGAAGGAATACTTTATAATCAATCTTTAGAAAAAGAAGCTGATATGTTTGAAGATGAAATTACTCTCGTTGCTGAACCATACTTTTTAACTTTAAAAAACAATGAAACTAATTTTACTTATGATTGGAAAATAAATGGTAATAATATTCAAACACCCTCAAAGAAAAGTGAACTGACGGTCCGACCAACTTCACGTGGGGGGTATGCAACAATAAGTTTAACTATCCAAAATATGAATGAATTATTCCAAAAAGTTAGTAGTCAATTAAAATTAAATTTATAATATGAAAAAAATTTTATATATATTAGTTACTGTTATAATTACAAATTTCTTTTTACCTTTTGGTTTAATTTTAACTGACGCTTTGATTCAGAAAAATCTTGTCGAGGCGGCTGATGATTGTACTATTGTTTCGGCTAAATGGAATCCGGCTGGAGAGCGGCCTAGCGATTTCTATGATGATGGAACAACCGGCGGTGATAAAACCCAAGGAAATATCATTGTAAAAACTAAAAATTGTGTCGGTTTAACTGATTTTAATTTAACTATTAATGAAATAGATGGGGTAATAACTAGTTTGACCAATGATGTTTGGAATGATTCTGGTTTGTATAATCGGGTAATTAGTATTCCAAGTGATAATTTTACTGTTAACATGGAATTAGGTGAGGAAGATTGTGAAACTATTGCTGGTGGAGGCGTCAGTGATGATTGTGACCTATCTTTTACTTTTAAAAAAGGAAGTGTTGTAATTTATGATTCTAAAAATAAATCTGGTGGTATGCTTTATTATGAATGTGATGGTGTATGCCAAACAAATGCTGATCTTTTAATGGTTATACCAAACGGGTCTGATGATGAGCCAGTAAATATGGATGCTTTAAATCCAACAAGTACTCCTAATACTTATGAGCTTTTGGCTCCGATTGGTAACTTAAAATTTGCTCCTGATAATATTGGCGAATATTTTAATACTATATTTATGATTGCTATCGGGCTTTGTGGAGCTCTGGCTGTAATTATGATTGTTCTTGGTGGAATCCAATACATGGGAGATGAATCAATTTTTGGGAAAACGGAAGCCAAAAGTAAAATCATGGCAGCAATCCTAGGGCTTTTAATTGCTCTCGGCTCATATGCATTACTAAATACCATCAATCCGGACTTATTAAATGGGGGAGTTCATATCGATCAAGTAAGCGCGGAAATAGTAGACCTACCTGACGCTGGTGATGGAACAATTGATCCAGATTTTGAAAAAAAAGATTATAAATACTCAACAGACGCTGCTGTTTCAGCTGGAGTTACAAATGCCGTCTCAAAGTTAAAAGATGGTTGGCAGATAAGTAGTTTTAAGGTTTATCCTAATGAAAGAATGCTAATAACTTTAAAAAAGGGCAGTGCTTTTGACAATACAAATGTTATAGATGTGAGAAGTGGAATAAATGGTTTTTCTGAGGTGGGTCAAGGAGTATCAAAAGACAGAAAGACCCCAAAGGGTACATGGAAAATACTTAGTGTTAAAACCTCAGCAAATGGTGCTCCTGTGTATAATAAAGAGGGCTCAAATATGGGTGCTAGTTTTTGGTTATTAAGTCCAACCACAAATGGAGAAAGAGGGATTGGTATGCATGGAAATAAAAACGGCACCCTCTCAAGAACTTATGGTTGTATTCGGTTAAAAAACGCCGACATTTTAGCTCTTTTACCATATATAAAACCGGGGATAACAGTTGTAATCGGTAATTAATAATATATGTCAAAAAAAACAATCATTCTTTTTATAACAGTTTTTATCACCACCGGAATAATTATTCTCGGAGTTTATTTCTGGATTAACAGAGATAAAACAACAAGCCCCGACGGCACAAGTCCTTGGTATCAAAGTTTTAATCCTTTTGGTACTGGTGGTATGAATAACAATGGAGAACTCGACCCAAATAATATAGACAATGACGGAAATATTATTAATCAAGAGCCTGGCGACATCGTATCAACATATTCACGTTTCACTAAGATTACCGACTTTGCTATCGCTGGTGCCACCTTTTTAGAAGATACAAGACCGATAGAAACAACAACCGAAACTCCAGCCCCCACAGAAATTACAACGGTCATAGATTCAACAACTAAAGAAGGGAAAAAAGATATTCAAATCTTTTTAAATCAAAGTCTTTCTCTTAATCCACCACTTGTGGCCGATGGAAATTTAGGCAAAAAATCAATCCAAGCAATCAAAGATTTTCAAAAATTAAATAATCTTACAGAAACAGGTCAAATCGATACTGAAACTGCTCCTTTTTTCTTAAAAACTACAAAAGTTGGTGATAGTCCAGAAAAAAGTCAGTTCGAAACTGCTCCTTCTATCCGTTATGTTGAGAGAATGAATGGTCACATTTATAAAATGTTTTTAGACACCAAGAACAAAGACAAAATTTCTAATTCAACTATCCCAAGTATCTATGAAGCTTTATTTAATAGGGGAGGTGAGACAGTTATTTACAGATATCTTTCAAGTGATAATCTTATTAGTAGCTTTATGGCTACTCTTGGTGCACCAAAAGGAGAATTCTTGCCGCAAAATATTTCAAACATTAGTGTTTCTCCTGATAAAACAAAATATTTTTATCTAACAGAAAATAGTAGTGGCGTCACAGGAACAGTTGGAATATTTGGGGAGACAAAAAGGGATATAGTATTTACTTCTCCTTTTACTGAATGGCTCTCTGAGTGGGATAGTGTTGGTAAAATATATTTAACAACCAAACCATCTTATAGTGTTGAGGGCAGTATGTTTTCATTAAATCAAATAAACAAAACTACGACTAAAATTCTTGGGGGGATAGATGGCCTAACAACAATGATTAACCCAAATGGTTCTATGGTTTTATATAACACTTCGACCCCAACTGGCCCTCGCCTTGGTGTTTATAATATAAGTACAAATACCACCAAAGATTTAGATACTTATGGTTTGCCAGAAAAATGTGTTTGGTCATCTGACCGTATTAGTATTTATTGTGCCATCCCAAGTGTTGTGACCGGTAATCAATACCCCGATATTTGGTACCAAGGAATTATTTCTTTTGATGATTATTTTGTAAAGATAAATACTGGAACTGGCAACAAAACAACATTGGCTAATTCAACAACCGAAACACCAGTTGATGGAACTTATCTATTCTTAGATAAAACAGAAAATACCTTATTCTTCACTAATAAAAAAGACTCAACATTGTGGAGTTTGGACCTAAATTAATTACGAATTAATAATTACGAATTACGGATGTGAAACAAAAAATACTTGAAACTTCGTTTCAAGTATTTTTTTAATTCGTAATTCGTAATTCGTAATTCGTAATTTTTAATTATTCTCAACATACTTAATCACCACTCTGCGATTTGGCCCATAACCTTCTGATTCAGTTTTAATATTTTTATCTCCTTCTAAAAACATGTGAATGATGCGTCTTTCATAAGAGGGCATTGGGTCGACTTCAATATTACTTTTAAAATAACGAGCCCTTTCAGCCATCATGTGAGCAATATTTTTTAAATTTTCAAAACGCTTTTTTTGATAACCGTTCACATCAATAAATAAACTTGGCCCTTTTTCTTCTTCAACAATTCCTTTCTCAACAATTCTCTGAACAATATGATTTAGTGACCTCAGTGTTTCACCATCTCGGCCAATAATAAAATGAGAATCAGGTGTTTCAATACTACACCAAAGAATATTTCCTTCTTCAGAAAAATCACACTTCGTGATGGTGCAGGCAGTATGTTTAAATATTTGCTCTATGGCTTCTTTTATTTTATCTTTATGCATACAGTTTAAATGACATTATTGGACAATTTTCGACGTATATACCACTCCTGGGCGATAGTAAATATATTACTCACAATCCAATATAATGCAACCGCCGCCGATATCTTCCAAGCAATAAAAGCAATAAAGATAGGTAAAACATATCTAACATTCATTTGCATACTATCTGAAAGCTGTTCTTGAAAAGTTTTTGGTTCATCAACATTATTTTTCCCAACAATTTCAATTTTATTTTTCGTTTTCATTGGAGTTGACAAATAGCCTTGGATAAACTGGGTCACGCCGGCCATTAAGCCCAGAAAAATACTTTGGCTACCCATTTCTATTAGACCCAAGAAATTGGTGTGTAGGGTCGCTGGAGCTTGAATAAAGCTATATATTAAACTCATATCAACTGCGAATGGCTTATAAAAAACATAATACAAAGCAAAAATAACTGGTAGTTGTAGTAAAACAACTAAACAACCAGAAAATGGGTTTGTTCCATATTTTTTATAAATTTCAAATGTTTTTTTAGCTTGTTCTTCTTTATTAGGAAAATCTTTTTTAATCTGCTTAAGCTCTGGCTCCATCCTTTTCATTAAAATCTGACTTTTGATAGACTTTCGAGTTAAAGGGGATAGAAGTAGTTTAACAATAATCGTAACAATAATAATAGCAAAACCAACATCCCCAAAAGTGATGTTGTCGATAATAAAAATTAAAATATTATATATTGGTTGGTAGAAAATACTATTCCATAAAGCTGACATTGTTCTATTGTATATCAAAAACCTTAAATTTCAAAATTTTTGGAAGTCGGACTTCCAAAAATAATTTTATAGTGGGTCGTAGTGATTCTTTTGCCAGGGATGACAACGCAATATGCGTCTAAACCCTATAAATAAACCCTTTATAGAGCCATATTTTACAACAGCTTCTTTGGTGTATTCTGAGCAGGTTGGCAAAAAAACACAAGAAGAATGAGATTTTAGTGGTGTTTTTTGATATAAATTAATTAAATAAATTATTATTTTCTTCATCCCATTAGAAGCATTAAATCTTGAAATTTATACTTA
This sequence comes from uncultured Candidatus Saccharibacteria bacterium, assembly GCA_964449885.1. Lineage (GTDB taxonomy): Bacteria > Patescibacteriota > Minisyncoccia > Phycocordibacterales > UBA9973 > UBA8515. The sequence continues at coordinate 37,096 of CAYVBT010000001.1, read as the reverse complement.
TTTTAACTAATAATAAATAAAGCTTTGGTCTTCTAACGGGACAAGTATTTTACAATGTTTTATAATATAAAGCCATTTTTTTTAATAAATAGTCAATATTTTGCTCGATTTCTTCATTTTTAGCATTTAAGGCTTGTTTTTTATAGATAAAAATCCCAATGCCTTTATTTAGGAGCTTTTTTCTTAAGATATTGTAGCCAATCCTCCGATATTTATTTCTTAATACCGCATTTTTAAAGGCTTTTTTGGGAGCAACAAAAGCATATTGAGCTATTTCGCCTTTTTTAAAGTAAAATAAAAAAAGCCCGGTGGAAAAAGTTTTTCCTTCCTTCATTAGGACATCAAAGACTTTTTTTGTCACCCGCTTTTTCTTTGGGAGCATGTTATTTTTTAATTGAGACATTTGCTCGGCCTTTTCGGCGGCGAGCAGTGTTTACCTTTCTACCATTTTGTGTTTTATTTCGAACAAGGAAGCCGTGTGTTTTGGCTCTTTTTCTTTTGTTGGGTTGATATGTTTGAGACATATTGAAAATATATACTATAATTGACAAAAATGCAACGGTAAGTAATAAACATATCCACACGATATTAACATGTTAATTAAGATATTTTATTGTGGCAGTTTTAAAAAACAATGTATAATAACGACTATGAATACAAAAGAGCTCTGGAACAAGTGTTTATCGGAAATCGAATTAAGCATCTCAAAGGCCAATTTCACTACTTGGTTTAAAAATACCACTATAATAAAAGAAGATGCAGGAATTATTATTGTCGGTGTTCCAAATGAATTTGTTAAAGACTGGCTTTATAATAAGTTTCATAAACTAATTCTAAAAACTTTAATTGGGAATGAAGAAAGCATTCGTAATGTCGAATACATTATTCATAAACAAGAACTAAAAAACGATTCAAGTAATAAGGGCAATGAAAACGCTATACCAAAAACTGTGGTTAATATCAACAAAGAATTACCGTTAAACGATTTATACATAAATAAAGATGATAATTTAAACCCAAAATATAACTTTAATTCATTTATCGTTGGACCTTTTAACGAACTTGCTTACGCTGTTGCCCAAGCCATCATCACTAACCCCGGTCAAAATTATAATCCATTTTTTGTCTACGGTGGAACAGGGCTAGGGAAGACCCATATGATCCAAGCTATAGGCAACACCATAAAAATAAAACATCCACTAAAAAAAGTTTATTATGTTAGCTTGGAAAGATTTACAATTGATTATATTAATTCAATTCAAAATAAAAACCCTAATGCTTTCAAGGAAAAATATAGAAAATATGATGTAATCATTATGGATGATATCCAATTTATTTCCGGTAAAGATAAAACACAAGAAGAATTATTCCATTTATTTAATACTTTGTATGAAAATAACAAACAAATAATTTTCTCTTCCGATAAACACCCAAACTTTATTCAAGGTCTAGAAGACAGACTCCAGTCTCGTTTTGCCTCTGGGATGACAGTTCAAATTATTGAACCAGATTATGAGTCTCGGGTCGCAATTATTAAAGCTAAGTTTGAATCAACAAATTGTATTATTGAACCAGAGATAGTTTCTTATCTAGCCGAATCACTAGAGGGGAATATTCGGGAACTTGAAGGTAGTCTAAATACTGTTATTTGCCAATCTCAATTAAAAAATAAATCTTTAACTTTGGCTGAAATAAAAACCCTAATTAGAAATAACATTCGTCCTAAAAAAACTGTAGCAATAAAGGATATTGTTAAAATTGTGGCTGATCAATATGGTCTTGCTGAAGAAGTAATTTATGAGAAAACCAGGAGGAAAGAAATCGTTAAAGCTCGGCAGGTGGCAATGTATTTACTCCGTGAAGATTTTAATATTTCTTATCCATTAATAGGACAAAAACTAGGGGACAGAGATCATACGACAGTCATTCACTCTCATTTAAAAATTAAAGGCGATTTAAAGACAGACCCATCCCTTTTACAAGAGATAGAAAAAATTAGAATTATGTTTAAATAATAAACCTGTGGAAAAGTTATGTTTATAAAAATAATAAATGTGGAAAAATAATCATTTATTAAAAAATTAAAAGTAATTCACAAAATAAATAAAATTTTTAAAAAATAAAAATAAAAATGTCGTTAGTTTAATTGAGTCATATCGTAATCCACATATTAACAGGTCTAATAGTAGTAATAAGTATTTATAAGATAATTAATAACATATATGAAAATAGAATGTTCAATCGATAAAATAAAAAAAGCACTCCAATCAGTCGAAAGGATAACTGGAAAGAATTTAACATTACCTGTTTTAGGTTCGGTTTTGTGGGTAGCAACAGGTAAATCATTGAAACTAAGGGCCACTAATTTAAATATTGGTATTGAAATAGAAATACCAGCAAAAATCGAGAAAGAAGGGGTGGTGGCCGTGAGAGGTGATATTTTATCCTCTTTGTTTTCTGTTTTACAAGGAGACTTATTGGTTAAATTTGAGTTGATTAATGGTAATTTATTAGTTAAAACAAATACAAGTACTATTTTATTAAAGAGTATTTCTCATGAAGATTTTCCAACTATCCCAATCGTTGAAGGGGAGACATTACTTATTTCTAGTAAAAAATTTATTGAAGGGGTTAAATCGGTTTATTATAGTGCTTCTATTTCGGAGATTAAACCAGAAATTGGTAGTGTATATATTTACCCCGAAGATGATATGTTGGTTTTTGTTTCAACTGACTCTTTCCGTCTAGCTGAGAAAAAAATAAAAATAAAACAAAAATTATCTTTTGGTGGAATATTAATTCCGTTTAAGAATGTTGTCGAGATAATTAAAGTGTTTGATGGTTTTGATGATGATGTTAATATTACTCTTCAAAAAAACCAAATATCATTTACTGCTTCAAATATTTATTTAACTTCAAGGGTTGTAGACGGAAGTTTCCCTGACTACAAACAAATTATTCCTAAAAACCCAACAACAAAATCTGTTGTTTTAAAACAAGATTTTATTTCATCTCTTAAAATTTCTAACATTTTTTCTGATAAATTTAATCAAGTGGTTTTAACCGTTAAACCCAACGAAAAAATATTTGAAATAGAATCAAAAAATACAGATATTGGAGAGAATACTACCCTTATTTCTGGCGCTTTATCCGGAGAACCGGTTTCTGCAAATTTTAATTATAAATATATTTTAGATTGTTTCCAGTCTATCACTGGAGATAGTTTAAGTATTGAGTTAAATGGCAACAACAGGCCAATGATTATAAAAGGAATTGGAGACCCGTCTTTTATGTATTTGGTTATGCCAATGAATAGATAAAAATAATTACGAATTAATAATTACGAATTAATAATTATAATTCAAAAAAACACATGGATTATAATCATATTACAAATTTTTTAGATAAATTTAAAAAATTAATTTATCAAAAAGAAGTAATAAAAGAAATTATTGTAGAAATAATTTCCGGTGAAATTCATCATCAAGTTGCGAAAGATTCAATAAAAATAAAAAACGGTATTATATATATATCCGGGTCTCCAATGTTTCGTAGCGAGATTATGATGCACAAAAACAATATTTTAAATAAATTAAAAATTATTTCTCCCGACAATACTTTTTTAGATATTAAATAGTACTAAAAGGAATTGTTTGTTCACCAATATTTCCCCAAACATCGGTTCCAATAATTCTTAGAATATTTTCATCGTTCAAATCCTCAACATTTTTTAAACTGATAGAAGTAGAAAATGGATAAGTCTTTAAAGAGGTTATGTATTTACTGTTAACAAAGACATCTATTTTTTTAATAACATTTTGACTTGTTGGGTTAATTAGAATAGTTATGGTTTCATTTTTCTGATATGGGGTGTTTTTGATACCAGTGATATTAAAAACTGGTTTTGATGATTCAGTGTGAACATTATCATAATAACTTGGTTTATTAGCCGAAGTTATGATTGGGTATTTATATTTATTTCCTTCCCACCAATTTCTAACTCCATATTCCCAATTTTCAAATTGTGAGTCGCTATTTGAGTTTGTAGTTTTTAGTGTTAACGGATTATTTTTATCAATCCAATATAAAATTGAATGAACATTGGTAATTAATATTTCTTTTTTTAATTCAGAAGGAGTAAATTCAGTGGCTAACCCTCCTGAGACAGTATCAATACTAAAGGTTTCTCCTCCTTGCCAGAGTCCACGAGTAAGTGGAGGAAGAGTTTCGTCGATAGGTTCGGGTTTTTCAAAAAATTCAGCAGGTGTTGTCTTTATTGCTTCAGTCATAACCCCATTCCAAATGGGCCCAGCAAGCGCCGCCCCGCCTTTTTTCATCGGAATGTTATCATTGTTCCCAACCCAGACTCCCACTGCCACAGAGGGCGTATATCCAATCGTCCAAGCATCTTTATTATTGTTTGTGGTACCTGTTTTTACCGCTACTTCGCGTCCTGGTATCCTAAGAACAGAATTGGCCCCAAAAGTTGGGGTTCGAGCCTCATTATCAGATAAAATACTAGAAAGAATATTTGTCGTATTTGGTTTTAGAATTTGTTGAGGCGCCTCTTCAAATTTTTCAAGAATATTTCCAGTTCCATCTTCAACCGACAGTATACCCGTATATTGATTTCTTATCCCACGATTAGCAAAGACTCCATAAACAGAAGTCATATCAAGTAAAGTTGTTTCTCCTCCTCCGATTACTAGAGTCAAACCATAACGATTTGGGTCATTTAAAAGAGTTGTGATTCCCAAGTTCCTTGCCATTTTAATAGAATCAGAAATACCCACTAAATATAAAAGTTTAACCGCTATAATGTTGATAGATTGTGCGAGTCCATCACGAAGTGACAATGGACCCCTGAAAGCATTATCATAATTATCTGGACTATAGCATTTACTATCGTTTGAAAGACCGTTTGGATTACAAGAAGCGTTAAATTCAGTTTTTACATCAAATAAAACAGTTTTTTCAGTATAGCCCTTTTCAAAAGCCAGAGCATACACTATTGGCTTGAAAGAAGACCCTGGCTGTCGTCCAGCCGTCGCAACATTGAAATTTCCATCTATCGTTTTATCAAAATAATCTCGGGATCCAACCATTGATAAGATTTGACCATTTTTGGGATCAAGGACTACGACAGAAGCATTTTTACCATTCCAACTTTTTTCATTTTCAAGGGCGTTTTTTAAAGTTATTTCCTCAGCCTTTTTTTGTAATTCGTAATCGAGGGTTGTAATTATTTTTAGACCCCCACCCTCAAGAGTATCAGCCCCATAACGATTTTCTAAATATTCTTTTATAAAAAAAACAAAATGAGGGGCCGCTATATGCATTGGTTGTTCAGGCAAAAAAGCCACGACTTCATTTTTTGCTTTTAAGTGTTCGCTCTCAGTGATAAATCCTAAATCAAGCATTCTCTTTAAGACAATATTTTTTCTTTCATCCAATTTGTCTTTATTTTTTCGATAAGGAGAATAGTATGTTGGACCATTAGGAATAGAAGCAAGGTAAGCGGCTTCGGCTAGAGTCGCATCTTTTGGTTTTTTACCAAAGAAAGCTTTACTGGCTTCTTCAACTCCATAAATATTTCCTCCATAAGGAGCCTCATTTAAATAAAGAGCCAAAATATCATCTTTACTCATAATTTTTTCAAGTTTGACTGCCAATATCCACTCTTTCATTTTACGCGAAATAGAAACCTCAGGCGTCAATAGAGTATTTTTAATTAATTGTTGAGTAATAGTTGAACCACCTTGTAGTTTTTTACCAGTTAATTTTGCCCAAAAAGTCGCTCGGATGATTGATTTAAGTCTAATACCATGGTGTTGATAAAATTCTGAATCTTCAATAGCCACAGTGGCATTTAAAATATTCGTTCCTATTTCTTCGTAAGGAATAATTGTTCTTTTTATATCAGCGTGAACATCGTAAAGGAGAATCTCACCGGTTCGGTCGTATATTTTAGTCGAACTCTGTATTTTACGGTCAGTAAATGACTTAAAGTCAGGTAGTCGTAAAGTACTAATCCAAATGACTATTAGACTAGTAAATAAAAAGCCAAGGCCGATAATTATTAAAATAAGGTTCTTTAATGAAGGTTTTTTTAGTTTTCGCATACATATATAATAACACATTATATTCTTTTAATGATACTTTTATGGTAAAGTATAGAATATGAGTAAAATAGTAACAGATGAGAAAAAAATTGACGATTTATTAAATCGTGGAATTATAATCAATGCTTTACCAACAAAAGAAGAATTAAAAAAACTCTTAACTTCTGGCAAGAGAATAAGAATTTATCAGGGATTTGACGCCACCGCCAACACTCTCCATCTAAGTCACGCTAAGAATATTATGTTACTTGAAGAAATTCGAATGCTTGGTCATGAAGTTATTTTACTTTTTGGTGACTTCACTGCTCGAATTGGTGACCCCTCAGGACAACAAGGAACTCGCGCCACATTAACCAAAAAAGAAGTTTTACAAAATATTAAAGATTGGCAGAAGCAAATAAAAAATTTGATGAACTTTAATGATAAGGTTAATCCACCAAAAATTCTTTTCAATAGTAAGTGGTTGGCAAAAATGAATATGGAAAGTGTTTTAGAATTGGCTTCAAATATAACAGTTTCGCAAATGATTGAAAGAGATATGTTCCAAAAAAGAATTAAAGAGGGTAAACATATTTTTCTTCATGAATTTTTATATCCACTTATGCAAGGTTACGATTCTGTCGCGATGGAAGTTGATGTTGAACTTTGTGGAACCGACCAAATATTTAATGCCCTTATGGGACGGACACTTTTAAGAAAATTAAAAAATAAAGAAAAAATTGTAGCCGTGGTGAATTTGATGGAAAACCCAAAGACCGGGGAATTGATGTCAAAGAGTCGAGGGACAGGAATATTTTTAAATACTACACCCTCAGAAATGTATGGGGCGATTATGGCTCAACCCGACGAAATGATAAAGGTGCTATTTGTTAATTGTACAAAATTACCACTTAAAGAAATTGATGATATTTTGGCTAGGAAAAATCCACTTGAAGCCAAGAAAACTGTGGCTAAAGAAATTGTTAAAATTATTCATGGAGTCAAACAAGCAAGTATTGCTGAGGAAAGTTTTATAAAAACATTTCAAAAAAAGGAAAACCCGACAGACGTTTTAAACATTTATGCTAAAAAAGGAGACTTGCTTGTTGATTTGTTTTTAACCAATAAAATAATTTCTTCTAAGACTGATTTTCGTCGGTTAGTTGAGAGTGGAGCAATAACTAATTTAGATAATAATAAAAAAATATCTAAACACAACGAGCAGGCTGAGAGTGGGGTTTATAGAATTGGTAAAAAAAGGTTTTGCAAGATAAAAATTAGATAAATATTAAATAAAAAAATCCTCCGAGTATGTCGGAGGATTTTTTTATTCATCTATAGTGTCATCAACTATTTTTAAATCATCATCAATTAGATCGTCGTCTAACAAATCGTCATCCAACAATCCATTTAAATCTTCTTCATCACTAATATCTTCAGGAAGATCTTCATCTTCTTCCTCGTCGATATCAATTTTTAATTCTTCATCATCTATATAACTCATAATAAACATGATAATTTATAATGCATTATTTGTATCAAAATATTATTTTCTTTGCAAGAGTTTTTATCCACATCTTTCACAAGCTAAACATGTGAGCCCAATAGCAATAGCATCCAATTCGTCATCGGATTTTATTTTAGTTTTAATATCAATTAATTTTGGAACCATAGACATAACATTTTCTTTACTTGCTTTACCGTAGCCGGTGACTGCCACTTTTATTTGTGGGGGAGTGTATTCATAAACTGCTAGATTATTTTTAGCCGCAATATAGACCATCACTCCGCGAGCTTCGGAAACCCCCATGACAGTTTTTTGATTGGTTGTAAAATAAAGTTTTTCAATCGCTAGAGCTTTGGGTTTATATTTTTTTATAATATTTTCTAATTCCAAACCGATATTTTTTAACCTTTCTGGAAAAATAATATTGGCTTTTGTTTTGAAACAATTCGAATAAACAAGAATATCTTTATTCAGATTTGTTTTTTCAATAATTGCTATTCCAACTCTTTCAAATCCTGGATCAATTGCGAGTATTTTCATTCGTAATTCGTAATTATTAATTCGTAATTATTTT
>CAYVBT010000001.1:23043-28904 GCA_964449885.1 uncultured Candidatus Saccharibacteria bacterium | reverse complement strand
CCTAAATGCTCGTATCCTTTTTTTGTTACAACGCGTCCTCTAGTGGTACGGTCAAGTAAACCAAGTTGAATTAAATATGGTTCAACCACTTCTTCAATTGTCGCTTCTTCTTCACTTGTTGCCGCGGCTATTGTTTTTAAACCAACTGGTCCACCACCGAATTTTGAAATAATAATATCTAAAATTCTTCTATCTGATGACGATAAACCAAGCTCATCGATTTCAAGTAAAGCTAAAGCTTTTTTGACTGACTCTTTTGATAAAGGAGTCTTATTAACTTGGGCGTAATCACGACAGCGTTTCAAAAAATAATTGGCTGTTCGAGGAGTAAAACGAGCCCTTTTTGATATTTCGTCTAATGCTTCACTTTCTAATTCCACCCCCAGAATTTTAGCAGAACGAGAAAGAATTTTTTTAATTTCATCGTGGCTATAAAATTCTAAACGAGAAACGCCACCCGAGAATCGGGAACGAAGGGGAGAGGAAAGGAGTGCAATTCGAGTTGTTGCTGCAATAAGAGTGAATGCTGGAAGCTCAAGCTGTATTGTTCTTGCTGATGGACCTTTACCAATAATAATATCAAGGACACCAGATTCCATAGCTGGATATAAAATTTCTTCCACCATTTTATTCAAGCGATGAATTTCATCAATGAAAACAATATCACCCGGAGCAAGATTAGTCAGAATCGAAGCAAGGTCGCCAACTTTTTCAATTGCTGGCCCGGAAGTAATTTTTATTTGTCGTCTTGTTTCTTTAGCGATCAAATGAGCAAGTGTTGTTTTGCCGAGTCCTGGTGGACCGTAAAAAAGAATATGCTCAGCTGGGTGAGATCGTTCTTCGGCGGCAGTTAAAAGAATTTTTAGATTAGCCTTGATATTTTCTTGACCAATATACTCTGCCCAGACCTCTGGTCTGAGGGTTTGGTCTAAAAACCCCTCGTCTTTAATTGTTTTATTTGGGCTTGACATTATTTTTTAACTATGATATACTCTTTCTATAAGTTTGATACGTTTTTATTATAGCATTTTACCCGCACACTAAATAGTTTAGTGTAGGGGTTTAATTAAGAGGACATAAATCTCTAAGCAATCGGCCCCGTGCTCTATATATGTGCGTAGGACGACTTGGTGATTTTTAATTTTCTGGGTCTATCCTGTAATCATATATTACTTTGTAAGTGTATGCTCTCAAAGGATTGTTTAGAGATTTATGTTTTTTTAAAAAATACCTCTTCGGTTTAATACGAAGGGGTATTTTCTTGCCTTGACTTTTGGGTTCTAATAGTGTATAATTACAGAGAAATTAACGAGTACAAATATATAAAAAAATCAATAAACAAAATAAATAACTAATAAATTTGGAGGAACCAGAAAATGAAAAAAAATTTGTTCATGCTATTTACCTTAATTGGAATAATCGCACTTGCTGGCTGTAAGGGGTCAGAAAATGTTACGGTTGAAGAAAGACCAACAACCAAGTCAAAAAAGGTTAAGTTGGACCCTTATTATAGGGAATTCGATGAAAAACTTGCTGTTGGAGACCCTGTAAATTTTTATAACGAATTTCCAATTTATATTGATACGGAAGTTCCAATAAAAGTTAAAATATTCGAAAACGGAAAAGGAATGGAAGTGGATAGTTCTATTGTTTTTAAATTGGACGTTCCAGCCGAAACGGTTGGTAATCTTCTTTATATTGAAACAGAGAAGACAAAATCTGGGGTAAAGGCAAAAAAGATAACTGTCCAGTTTGACCTTAATGATTCTAATTACGATTTTGTTTTTGAAGCTGAGACTAGTACTGTTGACAAGAGAACATATTTTTACTTAGCATCCAAAAAAAATGTTCTTATTGAAGGAAAACCGTACGAAGTACCAGTATCAACCAAACCAGACAATGGAACTGGTGATTGTAGGCTTTTTGCTGATCTTGATCAAATAGATAGAAAAAGGACAATTGAAGGAACAGCAGGAGGGGTGCCCATTATTGAAGGGACTAAAGTGATTAAATAATTTTATTTTGTTTACAACAATAATTAAAAACCGGACTTTTGAAGCCCGGTTTTTATAATGTCTTTTTTATTCTTCAATTAAATCAACTGCTCCGCCCACTTCTTCAAGTGAGGTGATTCCTTTTAAGACTTTTACTATTCCATCTTCTCTCATATTTAATGTTCCTTGATGAGAAGCAATTTTTTTAATTTCTCTTTCGCTTGGATTTTGGGGAATTATTTTTTCTATCTCAGCATCATTATATATGGCTTCAAATATTCCCATTTGGCCATAGTACCCTGTATTGTTACATTTATCACAACCAACGGATTCAAATATTTTAAATTGCGCATTTATATCAATACCATAAGTTGAAAAATCTTTATTATTAGTCTTTGCTTCTTCTAAAATATTTTTAATTATTTTAATTTCTTTTTCACTTATTTCTTTTTCTTTTTTACAATCATTACAAAGTTTTCGAATTAATCGTTGAGCAATAGATAAAGATAGAGCCGAGACCAGTGTTTTTGGATTAACTTCAAGGTCGATTAAACGAGGGATTACTCCAGCGGCATTATTAGTGTGGAGTGTCGAGAAGACCAAATGTCCAGTTAAAGCCGACTCGACTGCTGTTTTGGCCGTTTCGGCGTCGCGGATTTCTCCGACCATGATAACATCGGGGTCCTGACGCAAGGCTGAGCGTAAACCTTCCAAGAATGTATAACCCTTCTCATCATCGGTTTGGGTTTGGGAAATTCCTGGTAGGTGATATTCAATCGGGTCTTCAATTGTAATTATTTTTATTTCATCCGAATATATTCTTTGCAAAAAAGAATAGAGAGTTGTAGTTTTACCAGAGCCTGTTGGTCCAGTTAGAAGAATTAAACCATTTGGCTTTTTAATTTCATTCATAAATATTTCAAAAAGCTTTGGCTCAATTCCCATTTCTTCTAATTTCACGCGAATAGACTTAGGATTTAAAATTCTCATAACGATCGATTCACCGTAAGCTCCAGGCATAATCGAGACACGGAGACTGATTTCATTTTGATTTAAGAAAATACTAAAGCGCCCATCTTGAGCAATAGCCGAAGTCGTTATTTTAAGCCCAGAAATTAATTTGATGCGAGAATTAATAAACTTATGAACAAAGGGTGGCAATTCCATTACTTCGTGTAAAACTCCATCTAACCGCAAACGAAGCCGAACTGTTTTTTCTTCGGGTTCAAAGTGAACATCAGATGCATTAATAGCAATAGCACCAGCTAGAACAATTTCAAGGATATGTGAAGTAGTGTGAGTTTTATCTTTTTCAGCTTCTACGATGGCATTTTTAATGTCATCCATGTTTTTAATCCCTTCCATCATTTTATTAAGTACTTCTCCTGAAATTGTCACTGCTCCAATTTTGGATTCAGAAGCATACGAAATTTCTTTATATCTCTCCCAGGCTCTTTCTAAACTTGAAAGGGAAGCCATATAGAAAAATGGAGTATATTCGTGTTCAGTGAAATAAGTTTTTAAACTTTCTAATTTTTCTGGTTGAGGAGAGCGAACAGCCACATGAATATTCTTACCAACTAGTTTAAAGGGGGCAATTTCAAGTGAGATAGCATCTTTTTCGGGAATTGAGCGCAGGGCATTGTTGTCGATAATGACTCCCGATAAATTAATAGGGGGGATTCCATAACGAGCTTCGGCTAAAACCTGCACCAAATCTTCTTCTTCTTGTTTTCTTAAGTCTTCTAAATTTTTTTGTTGCTTTTCGTCGTCAAATAATATTGTCATACTTTTTTATTATAGCTTATAAGGGTCATAAAACAGACTTGACTTTTGTTGACGATTGTGCTACCATATGGTCAAATGTTAGTTTTCTAGTTTGGCTTTATTTTTTTCTCAGAAATTGCTTTTTGGGAGGTTAATAAAACCAAACTAAAATCGAAAACTATGAAAAAACAAATTACGAAAATCCTGCTTATAGTAATCCTTTTTTTAGGATCATCACAGGTTGTTCATGCTGAGAGTTATCAGCGATGGATATATTGGATTAACACCCCTAATCACCAGGTAACTTCTGAAGAAATGGCAGAAATTGTTTCAATGCTTTATGAGGGTAAAATTTTACCAGACAAAGTATTTAAATTATCGACAGGAGTTTCTTTGAGGATTCCACAACCGGGATTATACTTTAGGTATATAAAAAATGCGGTTAAGGCTGCAAGGCCTTCAGCCGACACTAAAGAAAAAATACTTAATGCGATTTCTAGGTCTGAAAAAATGCGATGGGGTAATGATGTGGCAGTTTTAGTCAAAAATTATTGGGTTTCGAATAAACAAAAAACCGTTGTTCAGACAAATGATTATTCTGGAGAAGGTAGAGATACTGACTTTCTTTTTATTGATGGAATTCCATTCATTAAATGTGATTGTGGAAACCCCCTTGAACCCATGAGTGCTTATAGGGTTAAAAAAGAAGAAAAAAGTGGGGATCAAAATCCGACAGAGCCACCTTTATCAACAAACCAGAACAACAATAATAATTATGGTTTGAACCAAACAACAACAAAAGGTAGAGAGAAACCTATTAATTTAGAACAAGCTGTGTTGGGGATGGAAACAAAGTCCAAAACCTTAAAACTTCCAGAAGAGGAAACAAAAAACGGCTTAAAAACATGGCACAAAGCCGCAATTGCTAGTGCTGCTGCTACTGCGGCATATCTTGGAGGAAGGTATGCCTGGTATCATTGGATAAAAGTACCCAAACCAGTACCAGCAACAATTTGGATGGATCCTCCACTTGATCAGGTGGTAAAATCTTTTCCTGGCCAAATTCAACCCAAGAAAAGTTTCACTTTTACCTTGAGCCTGTAAGTTCTTTCATTTTTGTCTGAAATCTCTCCAGACAAAAAACTTAAGTTTGGTTAAAAAACAAACAGAGAGATATTTCTTATTGCTAGGGATTGGGTAGATTAATTTCTTACCTCGTCCCTTGCTTTTTTAAGCTTTTAATGTTTCTTTGAAAATATTGAAGGTTTAAAATCGCAAAAAAGCATATTTATTATCTATTGACAAAATAGGTTAAATATGCTAGTATATAAAGATAATTTAATAAAAAATTCACCCAAGAAAACCTTGTCGTATTTGGGTGGAAAATGAAATTTTATAAATAATATGAAAAATAATATGAAAAAAATAATAATTGGTTTTTTTGCTTTTGTTTTCCTTTTTGTAGGACACAATGCTTTTGCGTATGTGGCTTGGAATAATGGAACACAAGGTCCTGATTGTTCAACAATGAACATCGCAAATAATACAACAGGAGTTGGTGGACCAAGTGGTCTTTGCTGGACAGGTGTAAATATCAGCGCCACTCCAGGAGACTACATTTCTGTTAAGGTTTATTATCACAACACCGGAAATGAAACTGCTGATAATACCCGAATAAAAGTTTATGCTCCGACAGGTGCAGCAACAAATCATTCTTTTACTGGTGAAATCCGTTCAGATCAGAGTTCTTTAGCTGGAGGTCCTGTTTCGGTCATGATTCAGACACCTCAAGATTTAACTTTTGTTTCAACAACTTGGTATACTAGAACTGGTCCCAATAATAGTCTTATCTCGACAAACTTACTTGGTGGACAAAATGGACAAGAAGTTCTAGGTATTGATGGTTTAGATATTGGAAATATTATTTCAAATAATGTTTTATCTCAAGGGGCAGTAGTTGTAAAATTTAAAGTAAATAATACTCAACCCCCACAAAATTGTACAATTGATAATTTTAATGCTAATCCAACATCAATAACTGCTGGGGCGTCTTCTGTTTTATCATGGAATACTACCGGTTGTGCGTCAGTTAAACTCAAC
>CAYVBT010000001.1:19587-23033 GCA_964449885.1 uncultured Candidatus Saccharibacteria bacterium | reverse complement strand
TCAACAACAGTAATGTTTCACTAGATGGTTCTCAAACTGTCTCACCCACAACAACTACTACTTATACATTAAAAGCATACAATAGTGCCGGAGCTTTGATGGATACAGACAGTAAAACAGTTACCGTTAACACTGTAGTTTTAAATTGTTCTATAAATAGTTTCACCGCTTCCCCAACAACTATTAATGCTGGACAATATTCTATTTTGAATTGGAAAACAACTAATTGTGCAAATGTAAGTATTTCTCCACTTAATTACAATGTACCAACAACTGGCACTCAACAAATTTGGCCAAATCAAACTACAACTTATACCTTAACTGCTACCGGTTCAAATGGGGCAACTCAGACTAAGTCGGTAACTGTGAATGTAAACGGTGCATCTTCAACTGTTTGTAAAATAAATAGTTTTGAAGCCTCACCTTCAAGTATTCAAAATGGTGGAACATCTGTTTTGTCTTGGGAGACAATTAATTGTACTGCTGTTATGATCACCCCTTATGTTGGAACTTTGTCAGTTAACGGCTCAAAGGCTGTAAATCCTACAACGACAACAACATATACATTGAAAGCGGTTAGTACAAACGGAACAACCCAAACAAGAACAACAACCGTTACAGTTAATACTGTTGCACCAAATAATTGTTCTATCGATAATTTCACAGCTTCCCCAACAACCATTATAAGTGGAAATTCTTCGACACTTGATTGGAGTACAAGTAATTGTGCTTCAGTTAAACTTTATAGTGGTTCAAATCTTATAAATACTTACGGACCAAATGGCACAAAAAGTGTCTCACCAACATCAACCACAACATATACACTCAAAGCTTACAGTGCAAGTGGAGCTCTCGGTGGTACAAAGACAACTACTGTTATTGTGGGTAATACTGTGCCACTTACTTGTTCAATAAATAAATTCACAGCTAGTCCAACTACAATCCACCCTGGTCAGTCTTCAAACTTATCATGGGACACAAGCAATTGTGCGAGTGTAGTCTTAGGAGGAGCAGAAGTTGTAACTTCTGGAAATACAAGTGTTAGTCCAGTTGTTACCACGACTTATACTTTAACAGCTACCGGTTCAAATGGTGTTGTTAAAACAAAATCAGTAACAGTTACAGTTAGTACAATAATAGTTTCTGGTTGTAAAATAAATGATTTTACAGCAAACCCAACTTCAATTGCAAATGGTGATTCTTCAACTCTAACCTGGAGTACAAGTAATTGTCAAAACGTAACCATTTCAAACCTTGGTTATAGTGTTCCTACAACAGGCAATCAGGAAGTTTGGCCAACTCAAAATACAACCTATACTTTAACAGCCTATAATTCAAATAATG
The DNA here is from genome assembly GCA_964449885.1 of uncultured Candidatus Saccharibacteria bacterium. Taxonomy (GTDB): domain Bacteria; phylum Patescibacteriota; class Minisyncoccia; order Phycocordibacterales; family UBA9973; genus UBA8515. The sequence goes on along the minus strand of CAYVBT010000001.1, from coordinate 21,689 downwards.
GAGCTGTTCAAACACGAAGTGTTACAGTTTATGTAAATTCAACTTCAAATAAATGTCAGATAAATAATTTTACCGCTAATCCAAATTCAATTGAATCGGGCGATTCATCAACTCTTTCTTGGAGTACAAGTAATTGTAGTAATGTCAGTATTTCAAGTATTGGTAATGTCAGTACAACAGGTTCAAAGATTGTTTACCCAACAAACACAAAGACATATGTCTTAACGGCAGAAGATCAATATGGTAATACAGTTGATACAGCTAGTGTGACAATCTATGTAAATGATTACAATAATGATATTTGTGAAATCGTTAATTTTGAAGCAAGCGATATAAGTATTGATGAAGGAGATTATACAAGATTAATTTGGGAGACAAATAATTGTTCTCAAGTAAAAATTACAGTTCTTGGAAATGTAAATGACGATGGCGATGAAAAAGTTTACCCAACAAGTGATAAAACTTATACTCTAACAGCTTACAATTCAAACGGTCAAACTAAAACTGCGACTGTTCGAATTTATGTTGATGAAGATAATACTAGTAACGATGATGAGTGTACTATTGATAGTTATTCAGCGACCGATACATATATTAGTCGAGGAGATGAAGTTACCCTAAGGTGGAGAACAACAGACTGCGACGATGTATACATTTCAAATATCGGCGATGTCGATGACGATGGTAGTGAAGATGTTTCACCATATAGTACAACTACTTATGTTTTAAGAGCTGAAGGTAATAATGGTAGTGATTCTGAATCAATTAAAATATATGTTGATTATAATGGCGGAGGTGAATTATACAATACCAACGTTGTTACAACCGTTGCGACAAATATTTCTCAAAATGCGGCTCAGCTTAATGGTTTACTTACCAGTTCAAATTACAGTAATGACAATATCAGTACTTACTTTGAATACGGAACAACAGTAAATCTAGGGATGCGAACAGCTTCTCGTTCAAGTAATGGCAATAGTAATCTAACTGAATATGTTAATAATCTTAGTCCAAATACTATATATTTCTTCCGAGCTCGCGCTGACGGAGTAAATGGTATATCTGTTGGAGCAATTGAAATCTTCAAGACTCAAGGTTATGTTAATTACAACAACAATACTACTATCAGAACAGTTCGAGAAGTAGTTTATGAACAAGGAACAACCGTTATGGGCTCAATGTCTCCTGTTGTACTTAGAATTGAAAATAAATATCAAACAATTGGAGTCGGAGATATGGTTGATTATGTTGTTTTCTACAAAAACATCAGTACATCAGTCTTAGAGCGTCCAATGGTTCAGGTTTATGTTCCTCAAGGATTCACGATTACAAATACTTCACGAGGTACATATTCTCACATTGACCGAACACTATCTGTTCCAATTAACGATTTGCGACCAGACGAAGAAGGAGTTATCTATTTGCAAGCTCGAGTTGATACACTAGATGTAAACTTGGCTCAAATAGTCACAACGGCCATATTGGTTTATACAAATCCAAATGGGGCTCAAGAAAATGCTATGGCTTATGTTTTAAATAACCCAAGAATAAATAATAATATGCTTGGAGCCTCAGCTTTCTTTGGTGGAATGTTTGGAATGAGTTTGATTGGTTGGTTGCTCTTAATAATAGTCATAATGTTATTAATTCTTCTTTCCCGCTCATATTTTAATCGCCAAACCACTTCAACGGTTACCCATCTTTAAAATTAAAATAAAACATACCCCGACTTTAGTCGGGGTATGTTAGTATATAGGTAGATGATAAAGTTTAAGGAAAATCAAAAAAAAGAAATATCAGAAAAGATATTAAATAAAGCCTCAAAAATAAAAAATAAAAAAGCGAAGGTTATTGCTCTATCTGGTGAATTAGGAGCTGGTAAAACAACTCTAACTAAAGAAATTGGTAAATTACTTGAAATAAAAAATGTCATTATTTCCCCAACTTTCGTGATTATGAAAATTTATCAAGTTGGAGTAGATTCAAAATACTACCCGCAATTTAAAAAATTAATTCATATCGATGCTTATAGGTTAGACGACCAACTTGAATTATTAAAATTTGGTTGGGAAGAATTAATATCAGACCCAAATAATTTAATT
>CAYVBT010000001.1:17082-19577 GCA_964449885.1 uncultured Candidatus Saccharibacteria bacterium | reverse complement strand
GGAATGGCCAGAGAGGGTAATGGACTCAATTGGGGAACATACTTTTTGGGTTAAATTAAAACACATCGATGATGAAACCAGATCTCTAGAATTCTGATATAATTAAAGAATGGTTAAAAAACTGACAAAAAAAAGACTAATACTCCTTGATTCTCACGCTATTATTCATCGGGCTTATCATGCTTTGCCGGAATTTATGAATTCTCGTGGTGAGCCAACTGGGGCCATTTATGGCCTGGCTACGATGCTTTTCAAGATTATCACTGACCTAAAGCCCGATTATATAGTGGCTTGTTTTGATTTGCCGAAGAAAACTTTTCGCCATGAAGCCTATGAAAACTATAAAGCTGGACGAGCCAAAGCAGATGTTGCCTTAGTTGCGCAACTAATTTCTTCGCGGGAATTTTTTAAAGCCTGCTCTGTCCCAATGTATGAATGTGAAGGTTTTGAAGCTGATGATTTATTGGGAACTATAGTTGCACAGATAAATAATAAAAAGAAAGAGCTCGATATTATTATTGCTTCAGGGGATATGGACACATTACAATTGGTTGATGGTGACTTTGTTTCAGTTTACACTCTAAAAAAAGGCATCAATGATACAATTTTATACAATCAACAAAAAGTTGAGGATCGTTTTGGTTTCAATCCAAAAAGTTTACCCGATTACAAAGGTTTAAGAGGTGATCCGTCAGATAATATTATTGGCATTAAGGGCATTGGAGAAAAAACAGCCACAGTTTTAATTTCAAAATATCAAACAGTTGAAAATATTTATAAAGCTATTAAGAAAGACGTGTCAGAGTTAAAAACTCTTGGAATTACTGACCGAGTTTTAAATTTATTAATAGAGGGGGAAGAAGAAGCAATTTTTTCTAAAACTTTGGCGACAATTAGGCCAGATGCTCCAATTAAATTTATTTTACCTGAAAATAATTGGCGAGAAACAGTTGATAAAAATAGTGTGGCTGAATTCTTTAAAAAGATGGAATTTAAAAGTTTACAAAATAGATTTTTGAGAGTTTTAGATGTTGATGAAATCGGGGTAGGAGAAAGCTCCTTTTCGCTTCGCCGTCTGATCTCCTCACCCAACACCCCCGAAAATGAAAAAGGGCTCGGCCAGACCATTGCTCAAAGGACTTTCTCCGACCCCGATTCGACAGAGGTTATAAAAGCTCAAATTGCTTATTGGTTGCTCAATTCCGAAATGACCAATCCCGATATCGATGATGTTGCGCATTATAAGGGCAGTAACAGTTTTAATAATGCTTTTAAATTACTTGAAGAGGATATAAAAAAAGAAGAATTAAATTATGTCTATGAAAATATTGAAATTCCGATAATTCCAATAATAAACGATATGCAAGGAAGAGGCATAATGGTTGATATTAAATATTTAAAACAATTATCTGATGAGTATCATAAAGATTTAGAAATACTAGAAAAAAATATTTGGCGTGAAGCGGGCATCGAATTTAATATTAATTCCCCGAAACAAATTAGTGAAATACTTTTTGGGAAACTTGGTCTTTCAATTAAAGGAATAAAGAAAAGCGCCGGAGGAGCTATCTCAACCAGAGAAAGTGAGCTTGAAAAATTGCGCGACCTACACCCGATTATTGGTGAAATATTAAAACATCGTGAATTACAAAAACTTCTTTCAACCTATATTGATACTATTCCAAATCAAGTCGGGTCTGATGGTCGTTTGCACGCTCAGTTCATCCAAGCTGGAACAACTACTGGCCGATTTTCTTCTAATAATCCAAATTTACAAAATATTCCAATAAAAACAGAACGAGGCAAAAATATCCGTAAAGCATTTGTTGCACAAGCCGGATATGTTTTAGCTTCTTTTGATTATTCACAAATTGAACTTCGAGTGGCGGCACTTTTATCTCAGGATTCATATTTTATTAAAGCTTTCAATGAAGGGCAAGATATTCACTCGGCTGTAGCCATGAAAGTTTTTAATGTGGGAGAAGAAGAGGTGACCCATGATATGAGGCGTAGGGCCAAAGTTATTAATTTTGGTATTTTATATGGGATGGGGGTGAACGCTTTGAAAGATAATTTGGGGACTGACCGCAAAGAAGCTCAATTGTTTTATGATAATTATTTTGCTCAATTCCCAAGCATTGCAGAGTATTTATTAAGTATTAAAAATTTTGCCAAACAATATGGTTATACAAAGACTCTATTTGGTCGGAAACGCTATTTCCCAGGCATAAAGTCACCGATTCCGTTTATTAGGGCTATGGCTGAGCGAATGGCCACCAATGCGCCGATTCAAGGGACAGCCACAGCAGATATAATTAAGATAGGGATGAAAAAAGCTGATGAAGCCTTACGCAAAAATGGTCTAATAGACGAGGCTAGGCTTATTCTACAGGTTCATGATGAGCTTGTTTATGAAGTCAAAAATGATAAATTAAAAGAAGTCATTAAAATAGTTGAAAAAGCTATGCAGGAGGCTATTCCAGATGAATTTCTAT
>CAYVBT010000001.1:14591-17072 GCA_964449885.1 uncultured Candidatus Saccharibacteria bacterium | reverse complement strand
AGAAGGTTCCACTCTCTGTTTCTGTAGTTTTTGGCCAGAGTTGGGGTGATCTAAAATAGCCTGCCCCGTATTAAATTTTTGATTAAGTTGTGTTAAAATTAATAAAAAAGTAATAATATATAAAAATAATTAGTCAGTTTTATTGAATATAAAATTTTAGTACTGGGGTGGTAAAAATTTATTTCAAGTGGTAGGATTAAGAAATGGAAAAAGAAAACCCTAAAAAAGAAATAGTAGATTATCGCAAAGAAACAGTTCATTTTATTTTACTGCACTCCTATTTGATTTTCCTTTTTGCGGTTATTTTGGGAGTTATTTTTGATACAACATTAAAAAGAGAAATATTTTCCAACCCAATTTATCAATATATTGGATTTTTCATGTTATTTATAAGTTCAATAATAATTTATTGGGCTCAGTCGACATCGGCTAACTATCAAGAAAGAGTTCATAAAAAAGAAGGACGATCATTTTTCGAATTCGGACCATATAAATATTTACGAAGCCCAACCCATTTTGGTCTTTTTGTATTAACACTTGGTTTTGCCCTAATCATTAATTCACTTTTCAGTGTTATATTTACTTTTATTGCTTACCTTATTACTAAAATTTTCTTTTTGAAAAAAGAAGAAAGACTTTTAGAAAAAAAATATGGAGAAGTTTATAGTAGCTACAAGAAAAAAGTGAAAAACTGGATATGATTTATATTCTCTTAGGCAACGATACAAAAAAAAAGAATGCTTATATAAAAAAGTTAGATAAAACTAATAATATAATTTTTTTATCAACAAATGAACTTTCCAAAGAGTGGTTTTTCGAGCAAGCCGGAAGTGTTAGTCTTTTTGGGGAATTATTTGTCTTTATTGTAGATGGGTTAATAAAAGAGGGAGAAATAAATTTTTCAATTGAGGATTTGATAATATTAAAAGATTCAAAAACGACATTTATTTTTTTGGAAGAAAAATTATTAACCCCTGACACTAAAAAGTATAAAAAATACGCTACGATTGAAGATTTTACCAGCCCAACAACTAAAAAAGCTCCGAAAGTAAATGTTTTTAATATTGCAGAAGCCTTTGCCAAAAAGGATAAAATTGGAACTTGGGTTTTGTATCGACAAGCAATAGAAGCTGGATCCTCACCGGAAGAAATATCTGGGATTTTATTTTGGAAAATTAAAACAATGATTTTAAATAAAGATAAATTTTTTAAAATTGATGATTTAAAAAAAATGTTAAGTATTTTGGTAGAGATTTATCATAAAGCCCACCGAGGGGAGTGTGATTTTACTATTTCACTTGAACAATTTATACTTTCTTCACTTAGTAAGTAAATCCCCACACCTACTTTGCTATTATTGTGCTTTTCCCTAAAAGTTGGTTAGCCAGTTTTAATTTATAATCATAATCTTAAACAAAGTATTTAAATTTATGGCACAATAAAAGCAATAGCAAAGTAGGTGTGGGGGTAAATTAAAAAAGGCTTGGAAGTTGAACCTCAAAAATTTGAGAACCAGCTTCCAAGCCTTTTGCTTTTTGACCCACTTGTAATTTGTGAGTATAAAGAACTTGTTGTGATGTATAAATCTTTCCCAATAATTAAATCCCAGTACATTGGGTGAATGTTGGAAAGATAACTTCAATGTATCTTGTATGCATTATATAACACAAATATAATAAGTCCAAATGAAAAAGTGGATAACCCCCACACCCATATTTTTATCGTTGCAAATAAAAGGTTTTTTGAATATATAAATTTAATTTTTATATTTTTCTATTTCTTTTTTGGCTTTTTTTAGAAATTTTCCAAATTTATAGTCTTTTTCTTTTCTTTCTGATTCCGTCATTTCATAGTACTCTGTTTCTTTTTTTAGATTAATATAATTGGCATATTTTTCTGCATTTAAACTATTGGAATTTAAAGCTTTTAAAACATTACAACCTGGCTCAGAAATATGTGTACAGTCAATAAACTTACATTCTGTTGCTAAATTAGTTATCTCATCAAAAATATTATCAACACCCACTTGGGTATCGGTCATTCCAACTTCTCGCATACCAGGATTATCAATAACTATACCCCCGTTTTTTAAAAAATACATTTCTCGACTAGTGGTTGTATGTTTACCTCTTTCGGTCTGAAGATTTACATCATTTGTTTCAATAGCATTCTCTTTTAATAATTTATTTATTAATGACGATTTCCCGACACCTGATGAACCAAGAAAACAGTATGTTTTGGAAGGTTTAATATAAGACCTGAGTTCTCGAAGTCCAATATCAGCCAAGACACTTGTTGGAATAATATCGACATTTTTAAAACGATCTTTTATTTGATTTAATTTCAAATCCAATTCCTCTTTTGGTATTAAATCTATTTTGTTTAAAATAATAGCTGGCCAAACTCCACCATCGTTAACTATAGCTAGATATCTTTCAAAGCGATTTAAATTAAAATCTCGGCCGACAGACTCAACAATAA
>CAYVBT010000001.1:0-14581 GCA_964449885.1 uncultured Candidatus Saccharibacteria bacterium | reverse complement strand
ATCGATATTTGTCCCAATTATCTGAATTCCATTTTTATTATTATATTTTCTTTTTATTAAGCTCTGTCTTGGTAATATATTTGTGATGATCGCCCAGTCTCCAGTTTGTTCTTTGATTATTACCCAATCCCCAACAGCCGGGTAGTCTTCACGAGACGAAGCATTGAAAATCTTCTTGCCTGTTACTTTCGCAAAAAATTCATAATCCTCGTTTTTGATTTTATAAGAACCCTTGTGTTCAGCTATCACTCTGGCTACAGAAAAACCATCCAGCTCTAAATCTGTTCGGTTCTTTTTAAAAAAATCATTGTATCCTAAATCATATAATTTCATGGGTAAATTATAACAGAAATATAATAAATTTCGATTTATGTGAGAATAGGGTTAATCAGTTGATGTTTATAAAAGTACTGCAGAGGGGTAATTAAATTACAATCTTCCAGATACCTTTTTCTCGAAATGCTGGAATGGTTTGTCTTCTAGCAGAATTGATCAATCCAGACAAGGAAACTTTTTTCTTTTTTGCATAATCTGCCAATTTTATAATCTCTGTTCCTTTGAGGTATGCTATTCTTTTGTTTAAACTTTCAGATAGAGCCAGATATAAAACTTGCTCCATCTCTTTTGTTGATTTCTTATCTTTAAAAAGAGTAAATGTTTTATAATAAAGATGTTTTTCTTTATTGCGGATAATTATATTTGGATAACCAAACTCTTGAAGTTGTAAGTTAATAAGGACTCTTCCAATGCGACCATTCCCATCATTAAACGGGTGAATGTGTTCAAAATTCAAATGGAAATATGCTATTTTTTTTAGAATATTTGATTCATGGTCTGTTTTATATTCGTTAATTAATACTTCTACCATTCGGACTATATGCTCAGGAGCTGGGGCAATATGTTTCCCTACACGAACAAACTCTCCAGATTGTCTAAAACGTCCAGCAATAGAATCATTTATGCCACCAATAAGTAAATTATGTATAAAAAGTATTATTTCTTGATTTAGAATGATATTTTCTTTTTTGATTTTTACATACTCATAAACACGAGCTAAATTTTTAGCTTCAAAAACCTCTCGAAGAGAGTAATTTTTTGAAACTTCTAAATCTAAAAGAATTTTTTCTGTATCGGGGAGGGTGAGTGTTGAGTTTTCTATTGCATTTGAATTATAGACAGATTCTGAAAGTTCCACCTCATCAATTATTTTTAGAAGAGACTCTTTGCCCTGTTTTAATGAATCAAAAGACTTTTTCAGGTCTAATATATTTTGAAATTTTTTACTTATTTTAACCATAAATATGTATTTATATTATAGCAAATTCACGTTTTTTTGTCAATAAAAACGTGAATTTGTAGTTAAAAAAGCAAAAATTAACGGTTTTACATATCCTATTTGATTAAAGTTATATGGAAGGGTTATATAATCAGTCGATGTTTATTAAAGTGTTGCAGAGAAAGAATTAGTATACTTCTTGCTGATAACATTTTTCACAATAAACAATTTCTGGCCTATCTGGTGAGTAGGAGGTTTCAAATTCATTAGTACAACCTTCTTTCATGCAGGATCTATGCCAGAGTTTGGGTGGATTTATTTTTTTTGATCTTTCAAAATGCCTACAATTAGGACACAGTCTAGGAAGTGGAATATTTTCTTTTTTATAAAAAGAAAATTCATTTGGATTAATTTTAAATGCTCTTGTACAATTTGGATTATTTTCTTCATTTAAACATTCTATTATCGTACCCACAATATTATCTCTGGCATCTCTTGTATTATCGGGAATATCTTTTGTTTTTATATCCACTAAATAATTTTTATTTATACTATCAGTCCATATATACCCCTTATCCTCGACCTCCTTTTTTGTTAATAAGAAAAAATCTTGAGCTGTAGACTGATTGTAAGGAAAAATAGAATTTTCTGTTGGGAAAAATTCTCCATATTTATATACACAGCCTTTTTTATCAATATATGGATTACTATTCATATTATTAATAATTTGTTCTTTTAATTTAAAATATTCATTTTTTGTAAATTGTTTATTCAAAATACAATATTGTTTATTACGAAGACCTATACAACCAAAAACATTTTGACAATTTGCACAATGTGCAGAGTATTCATTATCCATACTATTTTTACCAACGAATAGACAGAATTTTAAATTACTCACATTATTTCCACAAGAAAGTGATTCATAAATATTTTCTACATTTGCTCCCCAGTCAGAATAATCTAAACAATCTTTTGAAGAGTTTACTACCAAATTAAAACAGTATTTACAATTCTCTGCGCCTGTAACATTGAAAGAGTTTGTGGAATTTTTTGAATTATATACATAATCTCCTGTAATATTAATATTCTTAAAACCGTGATAATACTTTACGGGAAATTTATTTAAAAATTCTCTCGTTATTTTTTTATTATTTAATTCCTGTAAGTATGATCCATTATTATATTGTTTAATCACCAAAGAATAGTCTTCTTTGGTAAAGGGTTCATTGAAAATATAATAACTTTTATTGCTCAAATTTGAACAACCGAAACAATTCGAACACCCAGAAAGATTCCTCGAATAATATACGTCAAAAGAATCACGACAATCTATAGAATTATTTACATGTGAACACCTTTGGCAATTTACAGAGTTAAAACAAGAAGTACTGCTCATTATAATTTTACTATCTACACAGTCAAAAGATTCAAAAACCTCGGAACAATACATACAATTTTCACAATTATCTGAACCGTAAACTAAATAACAATCTTTTAAGTTACTTGATGTATTAGAATATTCACTATTTATAAGAGAACTACTACTTGAAGCCAAAGACCTATTTGGCATTGATATCATCATTTCTTCATATTGTTTAAAAAAATTACTAGAAAAATCATAATCTTTTCCATAATCCATCGGATCCCATTTTTCTGAAACCCAACAACTCACACAATAACTTTTTAAATTTTTATTTGATATTACAGACAAGGTCTTTTTCTTGCACAAGCCGCAAATTACCCAATGAAGATTTTTTTCATTTCGAAAAGATAATCTTCGTTGTAATCGACATTCCGAGCAAAATGTTGGTGGAGGGACTTTAATCTTTTCGTAAAAGGAAAAATCATCCGGCTCAATAACGAAGTCCTTTTTACAGTTCTGACAATTCATTGTTTCCGAATTCATATATTTAAATTATACCAGAAATACGCAAAAGTTCGATTCCTGTTTGGGTTGACCCATTTTGTATAGAAAATAGTCTTGCGTTACAAGATTTTTTGTCGGGGAGGTAGGACCGCGAGTACGCTTATCGGTAGGATATCTTCCTCTACGAGGACAGTATGCCTTTTGTACTTTTTTAAAATGAATTTTAAAAAAGACACAAAAGCCTTTCGCTTCCTACACGCAAGCAAAGCAGTTTGCTTGCTCGGGCGCACACTTATAAAAACCTTAATCTCTTAAGGTTTTTATAAGTGTGCGCCCGGTAGGAATCGAACCTACGACCATCTCCTTAAAAGGGAGCTGCTCTACCAACTGAGCTACGGGCGCATAACTATCTTCCATTAACCATATCAAAATACCATATTAACGTAATAAAATCAACATTATATAAAATTATGTTATAATTTAAATATGAAATTAATCCTTATTACTGGGCCACAAGCTGTTGGGAAAATGACTGTAGGCCAAGAACTTGAAAAAATAACAAGCATTAAGTTGTTTCATAATCATATGCCGATTGAGCTAGTTAATCCTTTCTTTGATTACGGAACACCCACAGCACAAAGACTAGTAAGACTTATTAGGGAAGAGATATTTAAGGCAGTATCAGAGAGCGACTTAGAAGGATTAATCTTTACCTTCGTGTGGTATTTTGATGACAAGAAAGACTGGGAATACACTGAGTCTCTAACGAAAATATTTCGTGATAAAGGAGCAGAAATATACTATGTTGAGCTAGAAGCTGACATTGAAGAGAGGATAAAAAGGAATAAAACAGAGAATCGATTAATACATAAACCGTCAAAAAGAGGAAGCGCTGGGGCTGATGAAAAATTAAGAGAAACCTTAGTTAAACATAGACCAAACTCTTTGGAGGGAGAAATAAAAGAAAAAAATTATCTAAGAATTAATAATACAGATATTGACCCAGCTACAGTGGCAAAACAAATTAAGGAAAAATTTAACTTATAAAACTTATATGAAAACAAAGACACAAATATTAATGATTCACGGTGGAACGACTTTTAAGAATCAGAAGGATTATTTAAATTACTTGAAAAATAAAGAAATAAAATTTTTAAAAAAACCAAAATGGGCCGATACATATATAAATGAGGAATTGGGTAAAAAATTTCAAATAATAAAACCTCGTTTTCCTCTTCAAGAAAATGCTAAATATAAAGAATGGAAAATAGTTTTTGAAAAATATATTCCATATTTGAAGATGAATTCAATATTGCTTGGAGGTTCTTTGGGTGGTATTTTTCTAGCTAAATATTTATCAGAAAATAAATTCCCCAAAAAATTACTTGCGGTTTATATGATTTGCCCTCCATTTGATAACACCTGCCCGCAAGAGGATTTAGTTGGTGGTTTTAAGTTAAAATCGGACTTATCTTTAATTGAAAAGAACTGTAAAGATGTAACCCTTATGTTTTCAGCCGATGATGAAGTTGTTCCAGTTTCCCATGCTGAGAAGTATAGAAATAAATTAAAAAATTCTAAAATTATTATTTATAAAAGCAAAAATGGCCACTTTGCAATATCTAAATTTCCAGAAATTATTAAGATGGTAAAAGAAGATACTAAAAAATAAAATAATATGGCCATAGAATACGAAGCGACATATTTGAATATTAATAAAGACGAGTATCGGATTAAGTTAAAAAACTTAGGAGCCGAGCTTCTAAGGGCGGAGTATAAACAAAAAAGATATAATTTTGATTTACAATCTTTGGGGCGAAATTTTTGGGAATGGGCTCGTGTCCGAGATGATGGGGATAAAATTACCATGGCTTATAAATGTATTCCGATTGATTCATCGATGGAGGAACAAAAAGAAGTTGAATTTGATATTTCTGATATGGACTTAGGAGTAGAATTTTTAGAAAGTTTAGGAGCAAGAATGACAAATTATTCAGAAACCTTAAGAGAACGTTGGGTTTTGGGATGGGTTGAAATTGATATCGATACTTGGCCTTATTTAGAGCCATATATAGAAATAGAGGGAAGAAATAAAGAGGAAGTTGTAAAAGTTTCAGAATTACTCGGTTTTGATTTTAAAGATGCCAAGTTTTGTGGAGCAGGAGAAATATATGAAATGAAATATGGTCTTCATCCTGATAAAATATCGAAAGACAAAGTGATTCGTTTAACATTCGAAGACAAAAATCCATTTATATGAAAATAAAAGAAATTTATAATAAATATCAGATTCCAAAACACTTACGGCAACATATGTATAGAGTTACGGCGGTTGGAATGGTTGTAAATGATTTTTTAAATCAATCTATTAAACTTGATAAGGATATCCTTATCCAAGCGATGTTGCTTCATGATATTGGTAATATAATTAAATTTGATTTAAATAGTAGTCTTTTAAAAGAAGAAAATATTGAGAGCTTAAAAATAATCAAGAATGAGTTTATTGAAAAATACGGCGAGGATGAACATGTTGCTACTATAAAGATTATTAAAGAAATTGGAGTCTGTAAAAAAGTTGTAGATATACTAGAAAACATTAGTAGTTCAAAAATTTCTTCAACAATAGGTTCTGATGATTGGCATAAAAAAGTATGTTCTTATTCCGATTTTAGAGTGGCGCCGCACGGAGTGACAAGTATTGAGGAACGTTTCGACGATGTTATTGAAAGATATAAGGGACTCAAACACGTATTAGGAGATATTGAAAAAACCTTACAAAAAAAGAAAGATGCTTTAATTTTAGAAAGACAAATACAAGAAAAATGCCGCTTGCCCCTTTCATTGATTAATGATGAAAAAATAAAAAATATAGTTGAACAATTGGAGGAATACAAAATTTAAATATTTAAAAGAAAATTAATAAAATGGATAATTTAAAAAACAACGAAAAAATAATATTTATTCCAGGGTGGGTAGATAGTGGGGGATTACATGGATATAAATATAGTTTAGACATTTGGAATAAAAAAATTGATTTAAATAAAAAACTTAATGTCGAATTTGTTATTGCCCATAGTGCTGGGTCACTGGCTGCACTATATAATTGGAATATTTACCAAAATTTTAAAATAATTTTAATTAATCCGGTTTTGATTAAAAATAATATATTTAATCGATGGGCCAAATCGATGATTTTTGAAGGTGTAGGTTTTTCACTAGAAAGAAGTAAGTTGTTGCCATATACATTTATAGCACTTTATAGAGTTGTTAAATTATTTAAAGTCCCAGTTATAGAAATATTAAATAAAATACCCAAGGAAGATATTTTTATTATTTATGGAGAAAAAGATAAATATTTATCAAATTTTGAACTAATTGATGATTTTAAAAAAAGAGAATTTAAAATTAAAATAGTCAAAGATTTTGGGCACCCATATGACGAAAAAATTGAAAAAGTTATTGAAGAGAATTTAATCGATCTGAAATAGAATAAATATAGTAAAATGGCTTTCTTTTTATATTTTTGGTGGTAGAATGCTGGTATGAAAAAAGAAGTAGAAAATATCCTTATTTTACCCGATATTCGCTCGGCTATAAATATCGGAGCTATGTTTAGGACCGCAGATGCAATAGGAATTTCAAAAATATATTTAACTGGTTTTAGTCCTCGGCCAACCGACAAGTTTGGCCGAATTCAAAAAGATATAGCTAAAAGCGCTCTTGGGGCTGAAAATTTCATAAAATGGGAATATAAAAAAAGTTTGGTCATTGTTATTAATAAACTGAAAAAAGAAGGTTATAAAATTATTGCTATTGAGCAAGATAAAAAAGCTATCGATTATCGTAAAGTGTCCACCCTCGGCAAAAAAACCGTAATAATTATGGGACCAGAAGTTACTGGTTTGAGCCAGAGTATTTTAAATAAATGTGACACCATAGCTCAAATACCTATGCATGGTCAAAAAGAATCACTCAATGTTTCAGTAGCGTGCGGAGTAGCTTTATTTAGAATACTAAGAAATTAATTTCTATCAGAATTTGGACCGTATTTCATTCCAGGGTTAACTTGGTCTGTTAGAGGAGTAATGAAAGGCTTATCCTCAACTTTCTTTTTTGCTCCACCCATTAAAATCCAGAGAATAAAAATCGCCACAACAAATAAAAGGACTTCAAGTCCGAAATGCATTTCTCCACCATTATGTTTTTTCTTTTTAATTTCTGCCATATACAAATAATTAATTAATAAATAATTTTTGATGAGTGTTACAAAAATGGGCACTGCGACCATTTATAACCTTTCTTATTATAACACCCCGACAACCCTTTTTGCCACATTTGTGGCCCTTTTTTTGATAAACATTGTGTTCATTTTGAAAATCACCCCGCAATCCCTCGATATTTCGATAGTCTGACATAGAATCACCACCAAAATCGATACCTTTAGTTAAAACTTTTTTCATCTCGAAATAAAGTTTTGATAATTGAGTCTTTGGAATTTTATGAGGATTTGATTCAGGGTGTATGTTTGAAGCCCAAAGCATTTCATCCGAATAAATATTACCAATACCAGCGATGATGGATTGATCCATCAGAATTGTTTTAATTTTCCAGTTTGGTTTTAGAAATAAACGATTAATAAATTCTTTCTGACTAAAAGTTTTTTCAAGAGGTTCCGGACCGATGTTTTTTAAATGAACAGTTTCATTTTTTTTGTCTGTAGGAATAATAGTGACCTTGCCAAACTTACGAGAATCACAAAAAGCTAAATGTTTGTTGTTTGATAAGGTAAAAACAACATGGATAAACCTATTGTATGGGTCATTTAAAGGCCCTGTATTTTTAGGCACCCAATTCGTAATTCGTAATTTGTCATTCGTAATTATCTTTTTGGTGTACTCACCAAAAAGAAGGTGCCCGGTCATTTTTAAATGAATTAAAATTGTGTATCCGCCCGAGATATTAATTAATATATTTTTTGCCCGTCTTTCAACTTTAATAACTTTTTGTCCAATTATTTTCTTTTTAAAATCTTTAAAAAAGATATCATTTTTAATTGTTTCTTTAAATTGTTTGATATTTTGATTTTTTTTATTTAAATCAGTCCAGACATCTAAAAAAATAAGCCCTGGTAAGACTCTTTGTAAACCATTAACGGTAGTTGTAACTTCGGGTAATTCAGGCACGGCTGATTTTTAAGGAACGAAGTGACTGTAGAAATCGCCATCCCGTTCCATAATTTTTATTATATTAATAATTAAATTTAAAATAAACGATTAATTAATATTTTCTCAAGAAATGCGAGGCCGAATAGGCCAAGCCTTATTATCCAAGCATTCCTTCCATAAAATAAATTAAATTATGGATCTGGGATAAATTGAAATACTAACGGCCTCCAAGAATTTGTAAGGCTTCTTTAATTCGCGCATTTGTACCGATCGTTGTCGATGGAACTTGATTCAAAGCTTCGCGAGCTTCATTTTGGGAATAGCCAAGCGACTTAAGAGCTTCAATAATATCGCTTTCATCACGCAATAAACCAGGTGTTTCATCATTTTTATAATCTTGTAATTTATCACGAAGCTCAATAATAATTTTTTCAGCCGTTTTTTTACCGATACCAGAAACTTTATTTAAATAAGCCATGTCACCAGTCGCGATGGCACGTTTCAATGTTTCAATAGGGGCAATAGATAAAATAGATAGTGCTGAGCGAGGGCCAATACCCGAGACATCGAGCAAGAGCTCGAAGAAAGACATTTCATTTATATTTTTAAAACCATAAAGATCGATAGAATTTTCTCGAACGGCTGTATGGACCCAAAAAGAAGTGTGTTCGCCTAGTATTAATGAGGCCAGAGTTTCGCCCGTGACAGATAATTTATACCCAACACCCGAGACATCAACAATGATGAATTTTTCGTCGATATGAACTATTATTCCTTCGATTCTTGCTATCATTCTTCTAGTATACTAAATATTTAAGCATTTGTAGATAACCAAAAAAATCTTAGGGGTTTACCCCCACACCTATTTTTTTGTTGTAGTCCTTTAAGACTACGTTGAAAACTACAAAAAAGTAGGTGTGGGGGTGTACAATTCAAGTTTTTTCTGTTAATATCACTATATTCAGTTTTGCTGGTGTCTCGGCAAGATTTGAAAATTATCCCAGTCCTATAATTTATTTTAAACGAAGGACGAAATACTATAGGGATAAGAATTGGCCTATTCGGCCCCGTATTTCGGAAAACATACGGAGAAATATTTATTGAATTTAAAATTATTAATATAACAAAAATTATAGGACGGGATGGCTATTTTTGTAGTCGTTTCCTCCTCAAAAATTAGCCATGCCTATTACAAAATCAGCTAAAAAAGCTTTACGAGGATCGCTTGTTAAAAAAGCGATGAATGATCGTAATAAAAAGAATATAAAAGAAACAGTTAAGAAAATTGAAAAATTTGTTAAGGAAAAAAATAAAGTTGAAGCCAAGAAATTACTCCCAAATGCTTACAGTGTTATAGATAAGGCTGCCAAGAGAGGAGTCATTAAGAAAAATACCGCATCCCGCAAAAAGGCTCGTTTATCAAAAATCACAAAATAAAACAAAACCGCCCAAGTGGCGGTTTTTGTTTTATTTATTATTAATTAGTATAATAAAAATTATGAAAGATTTATTATTTTTTTATGGGTTAGAGTGTCCGCATTGTATTGTTATGGAGGAACATGTTGATAAACTTATAAGTGAAGGAATTGATATTAAGAAAATTGAGGTATGGCACAATCTTGAGAATGATAAAATTTTAACTGATTTGGATGTTGGAGATGAGATGTGTGGGGGAGTACCATTTTTCTTAAATCAAAATACCGGAAAAACTATTTGTGGCGAAGCGAGTTATAAAGAAATTAAAAATTGGGCCGAAGGTAAATAAAAAAAAGATATCAGCCATGGCTGATACCTTTTTTTTATTATATAAGACTATTGGGCAACTTCGGGAGCTGGAGGAGTGGCTGGTGTTTCATTATTAACTAAAGGTTTAACAACTTTATAATCCCAATTCATCATTCCACCGCGATAATTATGATATCCTCGAGTTTCAGATTTTAATTCACCAAATTGGGCACCCAAACAAAAGACGATAACAATGATAATTAACCAAATTAAATATTTCATTCCGTCACATTTTTTCCACATACAGCATTTACTTATACCATAACACTCACTTTTCTCACCTACTTTCTCACAACAATTTTTATTTTCTTCCATATTTTCATAGCTCCAAAGCTGATACCAATTCTTCTTAATTTTATAAAGTTGATTTCAGCAACGGAACAAATTAATTATATTTATAAAACGACACAGGTAGTATAGCAATAAATAACAAGTATGAGCAAATTATAATTTTATTGTTGATTTTTATAAATATTAAGATTTTCAATTTTTTCTATTATTTTTAATTACATATCATCTTTTTTATTTATCATTTAATATTTTTATGTTTAGATTTTGACTAGATTCAATAAGTGATTCAAGTTCTCCGACTTTCTGATCGACTTGATTATATATATCAACTGCCTCTTTTTTGTTTCCTTCTTCTAATTTTATATCTCCTTCTTTTGTCATAAGATCAATTTCAGAGAGCTTTGTATCAATTTCATTTTGAATATTTAAAATATTATTTTCTTCAGAATTGTTTTTACTTGGAGGGTTCTTTTTATTATTTTCAATGTTATTTAGAGATGTATTAATCTCCTCTTTCTGATCGATAATAGTTTGGTCGAGTTTTGTTAAATCTGATGAATTTTGGATTGTTTCAGTTAATTGGCTTATTGTTTCCTCGGTCTGGCCTAGTCCCTCATTAATCTTAGCCGAAAGATCTTCTGTTATATTTTCTGAGTTTGACTCATTCATTTTATCTAATACAATATTATGAGCCGACAATACGGACTTTAGGTCGTTTGCAATTTTTAATGAATTTGAGGTATTTACTTCTTCTTTTTCGTTTGCAATCTCAATATTTATATCTTGTATATTAGACGAAACTGAATCGATTAGAGCTTTTTTGTCGGGCTCATTAATTTCTTCTTTTTCTGATACTTGTGAAAAATCCTTAAGAGCTTTGTTGACGAATTTAACTCGCAGATCATTTTTTTTCTCTGCTGTTGGAGCAAGTAAAATTTTTGTTGGTTCAACTATTTTTACCCTCACTTGGTATAGATAATCGTTGGGAATTGCATGGTCTGCACTCACGGCAATTGTAGTGCTTAGAAAACAAACAATAACCAAACTAGTAATAATAAAATGCTTTTTAATAAAAAAAATGAATTGAAATGACGAGGGAACTTGTTCTCTAAAGTACGGAGATTGAACAAGGTCCTGATCATTCATAAATTTTAGTATTTTTTCACGATGAAAATTCTTTTCATTTTTTGAAAGCTTTATTTTATCTTGTAGTTTTTTAAATTTAAAATTATTGTTTTCCATTTTCTTTATATATTTTTTTAAGTGATTTTTCTGCTCGACTAATTTTAACAGAAATTGTATTGGGTATTGAATTTAGTATTTCGGCAATCTCAGAAACTTTTAGGTCGTTTATATATCGCATTGTTAATAAATCTCTTTCGTTTGCATTTAGCCTTTGCATTTTATTGATAAGAAGACTAATTTCAGTATCATCTTCTTGTGACGGGACTATAGAATCTTGTGGGTCAAACCCTATTTTCTCCATCATTTCGTCTAATGAATATGCTTTACTACGGACAATCTCATTTACACATAAATTATGAGCAACTCTGTATAAAAAAGCCCTTATGTTTTCAATCTCTTTTTCATCCTTGATTATATATTCCCAGGTTTTTGTGAAAGTCTCTTGCATTAAGTCTTTTGCTTTTTCACGATCAAAAATATGAAATAAGCAGTATCGAAAAATAGTATCTGAGTACTCATCGTAAGCTTTAATAAATATTTCCTTTTTTCTCTGTATTTGTTTCATGTATATGACAGTCTAATTACTAAAATATGACATAAATAAGTTAATTGTAAGAGAAGTGTCACTTTTTTGCTTTTAACCGGTCTTATATATATCCTATTCAAAGTCGATCTAAAAGAGTAGGAATTAGAAAATTATTAACTATTATTAATTAAATAATTATACAAAAAAATGAAAAAAATAACTAACTACATAAATAAAAAAATTCTTTTAGGGTCTGTTGTTGCTTTGTTTTTGGTAATAGGAGCTTTTTCTATTTCGGCAAATACAGCTTCAGCCAATTGTTCAATCACGACAACACTAAGAGCAGGATCCCGTGGGGCTGAAGTGCAATGCCTACAAACTATTGTTGGAATAAATCCAGACGGAGCATTTGGCCCTTTAACTAAAGCGAGAGTTATAGCTTGGCAGGCAAATAATGGATTAGTTGCTGATGGGGTATTTGGACCAATGTCTAGAGCGGTATGGATGGGCTATGTTTTTAATCCTATTACTTATCCTGCTGGTTGTACTTCAAATATGGGATATAGTTCAACGACCGGACTTTCTTGTTCTGGTTCTGTAAACCTTCCAGCTGGTTGTTATTCTGGTAATGCTTTTAGCGTTACAACCGGATTACCGTGTTCGATCGTAAGTTTGCCACTTGGGTGTACTACAATAATGGGATATAGCCCTACAACAGGAATAAAATGTGATAGTGAAGTAAGCCCTAACACTAACTCGTCTTCTCTATTACAGGGTGGAGCTGGAGATATTTCTATTAGTTCAACTTCTGTTGATGTAGAGAAAGAGGTGGCAGAAGAAAAAACTGAAAAAGTTTTAGCTTTTCGAGTAGAAGCCGAGGATTCAGATGTTCGTTTAACAAATTTGCGAGTCATTGTTGAAAACAACAATACTGCTAACTCAAACCGTCGACCAGATCGTTATATGAGCGAGATCCAGATAATGATGGGGAATAAAAAAGTTGCTTCAATTAGTCCAGCTGATATGACCCGAGATGGCGACGTTTATTCAAAAAGTATTACGTTGGATAACGCAATAGTCCGAGAAGGTCTTTCAGCTAGGGAGAATTTCTATGTACTCTTTAAAGCATTAAATAGTATTGATAGTGATGATATGGATGCTGATTGGGGGGTTGGAATTGAAAGTATTCGATTTATTGACGGAGCTGGGCTAGTTACTACTTATGGCTCAAATGTAAATATTTTTTCTGGAAGTCCAGCAAATCACGGAATTAAATTTATTGATCCAGCAACAAGTGGGGAAGTGAGGCTTAGAACATCTCTAGGATCAAACAACCCAAGTGAAAGAAGTATCCAGGTTAATGAATTTACCAATACAAATGATGTCATCTTGTTAGAATTTCGATTAGAAGCGGAATCTGCAGGGATGGAGGTAGAATCGATTGATATCGATATTACATCAGGAACGGAAAACATTAGTGATATCCTTGCGGATCTAAAACTAATGAGAGGCAACACTACCCTTGCAGATGTAACAGCATTTAGTAATTCAACAACACAAACAGTAACATTTGATCTATACGATACTCTTGTTATAGATGAAGATGATACAGAAACATTAAAAGTGGTAGCTCGAATTTTAAGACAAGATGGAAATTTCCTTTCGGGTGAAAAAATTCGAGTAAGTGTTGATACTGATGGTATTGAAGTAGAAGATTCAAATGGAAATGAAATTGTAAACTTTATTGGTTCTGCCAATGGATACAATCAAACCCTGTTTGTTAATGGAGCCGATATTGATTTCGTCAGCTCAACTTCAAATACCACAAATCAAAACAATACTAGTCGAGATTTCGTCCTTGTATTTGATGTGTTGGCAATCGGAGAAGACTTAGAAATTGATAGAAGTGTTTTCAATAACCAAGGATCTGCTTCACAAGATTTAATGGACATTGATTATGCGATTTCTGGAAGTGGTACAAACTCTTCGAGTACATCACTATCCTCAAATGCATCTCTATCAGGCAATGTCTATAAAGTTTTTGAAGGACAGACTCGAAGATTTACTTTGACGGTTAATGTCACCACTGACACGACAGGTCAAAAAAGAATTGTATTATCGAATGTTGCCGGTGTAATTCCGACAATAGTGATAGAGTCTGTTTCCGCAACGGTTAATTCCTAATTAATAAAAAATAATATTTACTAATTAGGATTAAACAAAAAAGTGCCGAAAGGCACTTTTTTGTATTTGTGATCACGGCGGGATATCTTCCTCTGCGAGGACAGTAGACCTTTTCTACTTTTTAAAATTAGTAAATTTCAAAAAGACAGAAAAGCTTTTCGCTTCCTGCACGCAAGCAAAGCAGTTTGCTTGCTCGGGCGCACACTTTAAAAACCCGAATTAAATTCGGGTTTTTATAATGTGGTCCCGGCAGGAATCGAACCTGCATCGCAACTTCCGCAAAGTTGCGTCCTATCCAT